>NZ_CP133779.1:3975138-4280918 GCF_034347425.1 Undibacterium sp. CCC3.4 | reverse complement strand
AATGGAAGCTGGCAGCAGTTGCACCGCCAATGCATGGGCGCGCATCCCCGAAACGCCCGATGCGGCGGAAAAATTACTGCTCAAGCAAAGAGTGCGTGAGTTGCTGGTTGAGAAACAGGCGGTCTTGGTGGCGCATTATTACGTCGATGCGGATTTGCAGGACTTGGCCGAGGAAACCGGCGGCTGTGTTTCCGATTCACTGGAAATGGCACGCTTCGGTCGCGACCACCGGGCGCAAACGCTGGTGGTAGCGGGGGTGCGCTTCATGGGTGAAACAGCGAAAATACTGAGCCCGGAAAAAACCATCCTGATGCCCGATCTCGATGCCACCTGTTCGCTCGATCTCGGCTGCCCGGCCGATGAATTCGCCGCCTTTTGTGATGCCCATCCGGATCGCACCGTGGTCGTCTATGCCAATACCAGTGCCGCTGTGAAGGCGCGTGCCGATTGGATGGTCACTTCGAGCATAGGGCTCGATATCGTCGCAGCCTTGCATGCCGAGGGCAAGAAGATACTGTGGGCGCCGGATAAGCATTTGGGCAGCTATATCCAAAAGCAAACCGGTGCCGACATGTTGCTGTGGCAAGGATCTTGTTTGGTGCATGATGAATTCAAGGCTACTGAACTGGCCTTGCTCAAGGCGGAACATCCGCATGCCTTGGTACTGGTGCACCCGGAATCACCGGCAGCGGTGGTGGCGCTGGCCGATGTGGTCGGCTCGACTTCACAGTTGATTGCAGCGGCACAGAATTTAGCAGCGACTGAATTCATCGTTGCTACCGATAATGGCATCTTACATAAAATGCAGATGGCAGCCCCCGGCAAGCGCTTTTTGGTGGCACCTACCGCCGGTAACAGCGCCACCTGTAAGAGTTGCGCTCACTGCCCGTGGATGGCCATGAACGGTTTGCGGAATCTGGTGGCGGTGCTGGAAAATGCTGCCAATGAAATCCACGTGCCGGCCGAAATCGCGCTACCAGCCAAGCAGTGTATTGATCGTATGCTCGATTTTGCTGCGGCCAGAAAAACCGTGGTTCGACCATCGGGAGATTTGGCCCAAGATGGACAATTATTTTCCGGCATTGGTCCGGCGTGAAGGAAGGAATGCGCATGAGTAGTAATTTAATCAATCGTCTGGGGCCATTTGAGGCTGATTTGCAAGCGGCATTCGAGCGCAATGTGCGCGATGCCTTGAGTGAAGATATCGGTGCTGGTGATTTGACCGGTTTGTTGGTGCCGGCATACGAACAGGTGACGGCCCATGTGGTGGTGCGCGAAGCGGCGGTGCTGTGCGGTGCGCCATGGTTTGATGCGGTCATGGCGGCCTGCGCAGAATCGGTGCAGATCGATTGGCAGTATGCCGAGGGCGCTCTGATGCAGGCCGATAGCGTGGTGTGCAAGATCACGGCACCAGCCCGCGCTTTGCTCACGGCTGAACGCGCGGCATTGAATTTTTTACAGATGTTGTCGGCCGTAGCGAGCGCCACCAGCCACTATGTGGGCTTGGTGGCCGGTACCAAGGCGGCCATACTCGATACGCGTAAAACTATGCCGGGTTTGCGCTTGGCGCAAAAATACGCGGTGTTGGCAGGTGGCGGACAAAACCAGCGACTGGCATTGTATGACGGTATTTTGATCAAGGAAAACCATATTGCCGCAGCCGGTGGGGTGGCCGCAGCGATGGCGCATGCACTGGCCTTGCGGGCTGGGGTCAGCATTCAAATTGAAGTGGAAAATTTAGCTGAGCTGGCGCTGGCACTGGAAGCTGGGGCGACCTCGGTACTGCTGGATAATTTTGATCTGGCCCAGATGCGCGAGGCGGTTGCCTTTACGGCTGGCCGTGCGGTGCTCGAGGCGTCCGGCGGGGTAGATCAAAGTTCGGTGCGCGCGATTGCAGAAACCGGAGTCGATAGAATTTCCATCGGCAGCCTGACGAAAGACGTGCGGGCGATTGATTATTCTTTGCGGATTATTTGATCGCTTACTGCTTAAAACGCAGCGACCAGCGGTCGCTGCGGCGCGCTTATTTTTTGCGTTTCGGTGTCAATACCGTTGGCAAGGCCTTCGGTAAGGTATCGGGGTAGTCGCGACTGAAATGCAGGCCGCGGCTTTCCCGGCGCGATAGCGCGCTGTTGACGATCAGCGAAGCCACTTCCACCAAGTTGCGCAATTCGAGCAAGTGATTCGAGATGCGGAAATTAGCATAGTACTCGTCGATTTCTTCTTTGAGCAGGCGGATTCTGTGTTTGGCGCGTTCGAGTCGTTTGGTAGTGCGTACGATGCCGACGTAATTCCACATGAAACGACGCAGCTCATCCCAATTGTGCGCGATCACGACTTCTTCGTCAGCGTCCGATACCCGACTTTCATCCCAATCCGGCAGGGCTAATGGACTCGCACGCTCCTGGCTCTCGATGTGCAGGGCCGTGGCGTGACCGACCACCAAACATTCGAGCAGCGAATTGCTGGCCAAGCGATTGGCGCCATGCAGCCCCGTGCAAGCAGTCTCGCCGACCGCATACAGACCAGGTAAATCGGTACGGCCATCGGTATCGGTAACAATGCCGCCGCAAGTGAAATGCACCGCTGGCACCACCGGTATACCTTGTTTGGTGATGTCGATGCCGAGTTCAAGGCAGCGCGCGTAAATGGTGGGGAAGTGTTCTTTGAGAAATTCCGGCGGTTGATGACTGATATCGAGTTCGACATAATCAAGGCCGCGTTTTTTCATTTCAAAATCGATGGCGCGTGCGACCACATCGCGCGGGGCTAATTCGGCGCGCTCGTCGTGCGCCAGCATGAAACGCGTGCCGGCAGCAGCCCCGGCTTCGGCCGGCAGTTTGAGTACCCCACCTTCACCGCGCACGGCTTCGGTAATTAAAAAAGATTTGGCAAACGGATGGTACAGGCAGGTCGGGTGGAATTGCATGAATTCCATATTGCTGACCCGGCAACCGGCACGCCAAGCCATGGCAATCCCATCACCGGTGGCGGTATCGGGATTGGTCGTGTACAGATACACTTTACCGGCACCGCCGGTGGCCATCACAGTGTGTTGCGCCGCGAAGGTATCGACCTTGCCAGTGCGGACGTCTTGCACATACAGGCCGACGCAGCGAGGTGTAGTCAAGGGTGCGCCGAGTTTGGCTGAGGTGATGACGTCGATGGCGTAATGGTGTTCGAACAGGCTGATATTGGGGTGATTGCGCACCTTCTGCTCGAGCGTCACTTGCACCGCATGGCCGGTGGCATCAGCCGCATGAATGATGCGGCGCTGGCTGTGGCCGCCTTCGCGCGTCAAATGAAAGCCGAGCTCGGCTTCGTCGTCGCGCGTGAATGGTACGCCTTGCTCAATAAGCCAGTCGATGGCAGCGCGACCATGTTCGATGATGTAGCGCGTCGCACCTTCATCGCACAAGCCGCCGCCGGCAATCAGGGTGTCGGCAATATGTTGTTCGTGACTGTCATGCGAATCGAGTACTGCGGCAATCCCGCCTTGGGCCCAACTGCTGGCGCCATCGAGTAATTCGCGCTTGGAAATGATCGCCACTTTGCGGGTCTTGGCGAGATGCAAGGCGACCGACAGGCCGGCCAGTCCGCTGCCGACGATGGCAACATCGAAATTCTTCATTATGTCTACTTTATATGGTTGCAGTCGCAGCTGTTCTGGCGCGGCCGGAACGCGGACGTCCCGGCCGCGCTAACCCGTATATTACAGGATTGCGGCGCGGTCGCGCGGTACGCTCAGTTTGCCTTGCCCGGAATTACAGGTTTCACCTTGGCAGCGGCTGCTTTGGCCAAGGTGCGCGCGGTATCGGTATCGGCTGCTTTCGCCAGTGCTACGCCCATGCGCCGGCGTGCGAACGATTCCGGCTTGCCGAATAAACGGATATCGGTGCCCGGCACTTGCAGAGCCTTAGCAACGCCCTCGAAGGCGATGCCGACCGCATCATGTTGGCCATAAATGACGGCCGAAGCGGCCGGCGACAACAAGCTGATATCGACCGGCAAGCCGAGTATCGCCTTGGCATGCAATTCAAATTCACTTTGAGCCTGGCTGGCCATCGTCACCATGCCGGTATCGTGTGGGCGCGGGCTGACTTCGGAGAACCACACCATGTCATTTTTAACGAACAGCTCAACACCGAACAAACCCAGGCCGCCGAGGTCATCGGTAATTTTTTTGGCGATTTCACGTGCCAGTTTCAAAGCAGCCGGATGCATGGCTTGCGGCTGCCAGGATTCGACATAGTCGCCGTTAACTTGCACATGCCCGATCGGTTCGCAGAAATGCGTCTCTATCTGACCGGCGGCACCGATGGCGCGTACCGTCAAGAGGGTGATTTCATAATCGAAATCGATGAAGCCTTCGACAATCACGCGACCGGAATTGACGCGACCGCCGGCGGCGGCATAGTCCCAAGCAGAATCAACATCCGCCGCGCTGTCGAGACGCGACTGGCCTTTTCCTGACGACGACATGACCGGTTTGACGATGCATGGAAAACCAATTTCAAGACTGGCGGCGCGTAATTCTTCCTGACTATCGGCGAAGCGGTATGGCGAGGTGGCCAGCCCTAATGTTTCTGCTGCGAGTCGGCGTATGCCTTCGCGGTTCATGGTCAGCCAAGCCGCGCGCGCGGTCGGGATGACGCGCACTTTACCGGCGGCTTCCAATTCCATCAACATCGGTGTGGCGATAGCCTCGATTTCCGGCACCACTAAATCAGGGCGTTCTTGTTCGATCAGAGCGGCCAATGCGGCACCATCAGTCATATCGATGACATAGGCGCGATGCGCCACTTGATGACCGGGGGCGTTGGCGTAGCGATCAACGGCAATGACTTCAATGCCCAGTCGCTGAAGCGAAATAATAACTTCTTTGCCGAGCTCACCCGAGCCGAGTAACATGACTTTTGTGGCGGATGGTGACAGCGGTGTGCCGATGAGGTGTGTGGAGTTCATGGATTGGTAATGGTTTTAGGGTTTGGTGTGCAGGCAGCCGGTGTGGTCATTGCTGCAAAGTTCAAATTATACTGAGGAAATCAGAATTAAAACGGATGTTTGTATGGAAAGCTTGCAAACCGCTTGACACCAAAGTGGGCCGCTTGTTTAATATCGTGGGCAGCAATTTTTGCCGAGTGCGAGCGATGAACGACCAATACAATAACCGACGATATCGCAGCGAATTCAAATTTTTACGAGGGGGCTTGAAGTGAATAAAACTGAGTTGATCGATCATATAGCGAAAACAGCGGATATTTCCAAAGCGGCTACAGCGCGCGCCCTGGACGCATTGATCGATGCAGTAAAAACGACTTTAAAGAAGAACGGCACCGTCACCTTGGTCGGTTTCGGCACGTTTTCCGTTGGTAAGCGTGCAGCCAGAACCGGCCGCAATCCACGTACCGGCGAGGCAATAAAAATCAAGGCAGCCAAGGTTCCTAAATTTAAACCTGGCAAAGCGTTGAAAGATGCTGTAAACTAATGCTCTTTCGTGGCGCTGTGACGGCGTCGTGATGTTTGATGGTAAGGTGCGGGCGCTTAGCTCAGTTGGTAGAGCGGAGCCCTTACAAGGCTTAGGTCGGGAGTTCGAGCCTCTCAGCGCCCACCAGTTCATCAAATAGAAATAGAAAAGAAATACCAGGAGTGGTAGTTCAGTTGGTTAGAATACCGGCCTGTCACGCCGGGGGTCGCGGGTTCGAGCCCCGTCCGCTCCGCCAAAACAATAAAAGCCATTTGCGCAAGCAAACGGCTTTTTTCATTTCAGCGGAAGCAAGCCAAGAGTTTGGCTTGCGTCGGGGTGGGGTGAGGCTGAGCTTGGGCCGGGCTTACCAGCCCGGCAGCGGCCCGCAGGATGTGGGAGGGCCCCGTCCGCTCCGCCAAAACAATAAAAGCCGTTTGCGCAAGCAAACGGCTTTTTTCATGTGCGCCCAGCATGGGCGCACTCCTGGAGGTGCAAGTCCTCCCGCAAGCTGACCACAGCGAGCGAAGTGAAGTACAACTGCGGAAGGGTGACCAACCGTGGGAAGGAAGTACGAATCATAAATCATGAGCCGAGGAACACGAATCGCATAGAAGGCGCTGCTTATCAGGGTGAGCGGGCGGTATCTGTCAAGATAGTTGGTAAGATTTGAGGTCAAGCCGCTGCCATTTCCTTATTCATTTTTTAGACTTCTTCACGATCAGGATTGAGACTGACCTGATCAACCCAAGTCCAGTTTCGCGTATCACCTCGCCAGCGTTCCGGTTGCTTTGCACGGGCGATTTCATAGACTGCTTTGCGTTGTGCTAAAATCATTCGGCCACGTTCCTGATGGCGTTCTGCTGGCGTCACGAACGGAATGCCACTATGCCGATGCTCGTGGCTGTACCATTGTTCTGGTTGCCATCTGGCACCGGCCGCATCGTTAACAACTCGGCCACGGATGCCGTACGCTGGCGTTGCGCTCACCCTAACGCCAGCGACAGCCTCGATTTCGGTCCTATTTTATGGGCGAGGCGCATGATTATCCGCAGGAAATTTTGTTGCGCAACGAGGCCAAACCTGCTGGCCTATTTCATTTGCGGATTACATAGGAGACCCCATGCGAACGTTACGCCAGGTCAAGATAGAGGGTTTCAAATCGATCGCCAGCGCGGAGTTGGAGCTGGGTGATTTGAACGTGATCATCGGCGCCAACGGTTCGGGAAAATCGAATTTCATCGGCGTGTTCCGCCTCTTGGAACGGTAAAGTGGCCCCCTAAGTCCAGACAATTATCCAAAGAGTTTAAGATAGTGCCTGTTTCTGCCACAGCTGCACGGCGCGGCCCCGTTATTCGCACTACATCACTACCGTGCTTTTCTTTTCCTGTATTTTTGAATCAGGCAGTTCAGCACCAAATTTATTCACGAGCTTGGCACCGCCGCCCACGCCTGCGCCATACACGGTTTCCGGCGTTTGATAACCCAATGATTGATGTTTACGTTCAGCGTTGTAGAACATAAAATAGTTCGCCAAGCCGATCACCAATTCCGGCATACTTTCATGCTTTTTCAAATACACTTCTTCCTATTTCACGCTGCGCCATAGGCGCTCAACAAAAATATTATCCAGTGCCCGACCGCGACCGTCCATGCTGATTTTAATGCCGCTTCTAAGCAGCAGCCCAGTAAAGGCGTGGCTGGTAAACTGTGCACCCTGATCGGTATTAAAAATCTCCGGCGTTCGATACCATTTTATGGCTTCTTCCAAGCAGTCCACGCAAAACCCCGTATCCATCGTGTTCGACAACCGCCAGGACAGCAGCTTCCGGCTGTACCAGTCAACCATCGCCACCAGATACACAAAACCCCGCGGCAGCCTGATGAAGGTGATGTCTGTACTCCAGACCATATTTGGTCGAGTGACGTCGATACGTCTCAGTAAGTACGGGTAAATCTTGTTCTGCGGATGCGCTTTACTGGTGTTGGGGTCTGGGGCCACATGTCTGAAAGTTGTCGTGTGTTCCGCGTTTTGTCGATACAACTGAGTACTGGTCGCACTACGTCTTGCAATCGCTGATTAATTGGAGAGAGACTTGCATCAGTCTGCTGGATTGCGTAAAGTGTGTACACATAGATTCGCAACTGAAAGGGCAATCACATGGAGACAATGAAGGTGGGTATACGCGAGTTCCGCACCGACTTGGCCGAGTACATTGCATCAAGCACGCCAGTGGCGGTGACACGGCATGGGCAAACAGTTGGCTACTTTATTCCCATACATGGACAAGCGGAAGCCGATATTGTTGCCTTGAAAAAAGCCAGCAAGACCTTGGACGAGCTGCTTGAGGCACAGGGGGTGGATGTCGAGTCTGTAGTGGCAGATTTCAAAGTCGCACGCAAGAGGGCAAGTGCGCCTGCGAAAAAGTTGAAACCCAAAGCAGCATGAGTGGCAAGGCCATCGTTCTCGATGCGAACATTCTGATTCGTGCTGTGCTGGGGAAGCGGGTGCGTGAACTGATTTTCGACAATGCTGCGACGGTCAAGTTCTTTGCGCCTGATGATCGGCGTGCCAACCTGGACATCTGATCGTATTGCTTTGTATTTTGTGTGAACCGCCACTAGGTATCGGCCTACGCGGGAGCGACGATGCGGAGGCGTGGGCAGCTGAGGTAACATCAAACCAAACGCGTTCATCGGCGCCAGCGATTGTTAAAAAAACCGACTTAGCCTGACTATTCCGGCGTCGCAGCAACAAATAAGCGTGAAAAACTGGCAATGCTGGCACAGCCGGCGAACAGTGCGCCCAGCACCAAGGCATGGCTGGTGCCGGCGTTGCCAGACAGACTAAGGCAGAGCGCGACCAAGGCGGCACCGCTGGCTTGCCCGAGCAGGCGCGCGGTGGCGACGATGCCGCTGGCGCTGCCGGCACGTTTGGCGGGGGCGGAATTCATGATCGCTTTCAGGTTAGGGGCTTGGAAAAAACCGAAACCGACTCCGCAGACCGCCATGCGCCAGACGATGTCAGCTACGCCGGCTGTAGTTGGCATAAATACCAGTGCACTCATACCTGCGGCCAAAATCGCCAAGCCTATGCCGCCGAGCAGACCGGCCGGATAGCGGTCACTGAGGCGTCCGGCTAGCGGTGCCATGATGGCCACCATGATGGCCCACGGGGTGATGAGAAAACCGGTTTCCACGGGTGAGCGGCCGAGTACGATTTCAAAATAAAACGGTAGCGTCACGAAGGCCAGGCTTTGGGTGGCGAAAGTAAAGATCGCTGTCACCACCGAGAGTAGAAACAAGGGGCGGCGTAATAAATCGAGCGGCAGCATCGGGGCATGATGATTGCGCTGGCGATGAATCAGTAAGCCGAAGAAGGCCATCGTCGCGATCAATTCGGTCAGCAGGGTGGTGCGCGCAGCGAGATGGGCGGCGTCACCGAATAATAAAATCAGCAGGCTGAAGGCGACGATATTGTAAAACACCGTCAGTTTATCGATCTGATGCTTGGCCCCTGCGCTCAGCGGCAGGAAGCGGCGCCCCAGCAGCAGTGCGATCACACCCGGTATGATATTAATAGCGAACAGCCAGGGCCATGCGGCGCTGACTAAAATCAAGGAAGCCAGGGTTGGCCCGGTCGCGAAGGCTACTGCGACCACCATGGAGTTGAGGCCGAAGCCACGTCCCTGTAGCTGGGCAGGGAAAATCGAACGTAGCAGTGCCGTATTGACACCCATGATGGCGCTGCCACCTAAACCCTGAAATAGCCGGGCGATCACCAGTGAGGGCAGCGACCAAGCGCAGGCGCAGGCCAATGATGCCAGTGTAAACAGTGCGATGCCGGCCAATGCAACGCGCCGGTAACCGATGATTTCGCCAAGCGCGGCAAACGGCAGCAAGGTTGCGACCATGGCGAGTTGATAGACATTGATAATCCAGACCGAGGCCGCCGCTGAGGTATGCAATTGTGCGGCGATCGCTGGCAGGGCGGTATTGGCGATGGCCGTGTCGAGTGAGGCCATGGCGACGCCGAGCGAGAGTGCCAGCATGGCGAGCAAACGTTCGCGCGCCGGCAAGCCATCTGTGTAGATCGCTGGTGGGGTGACTTTTGCGGAAAGAGGCATGAGGCGTGAACTGGCCATGTTGGTGAGAATAGGTGGGTGATTGTAATGGTTTGTCATTAATGTTGCTGGCATGAGCATGAACGTCTGTCCTGCTTGTGTTTTTAATCATGAAAAATCAGCAAAAAAGCCTGTTTTCACTGCTTCTTTTTGCTGCCACTGCCACAAGCAGGCAGAAAAGACTGATAAAATCCTGATTCGGTCAGCGGCGACACGGAATGATGAAAATTGTTCTCTTGTGTTAACAATGCTGTTAATTCCTTGGATAGACCGGCGTATCAGTCGCTAACGACCGGTTCCGCTGCGCTGGAAATGCGAAAGGCGAACGCGAGTTCGCCTTTTTTTGTTATTCCAGAATTGTCATTTTTAGTCATACGATTGGTTGAACATGTTTGAATATATTCGTACCCATCAGCGCTTGATGCAGTTTTTGCTGTTGCTGATTATTTTCCCGTCGTTTGCTTTTTTCGGTATAGAAAGTTATACCCGATCGCAAGCGGCTGCCGGTGCCACGGTCGCGACAGTCGCCGGCCAAGTGGTGGCGCAGCAGGAACTCGATGGTGCCATGCGTGAGCAACTCGATAAATTCCGTCAGATGTATGGTGCGCAATTTGATTCGAAATTGCTCAATACACCGGAAATGAAACTGGGCGTGCTCGATGAACTGGTCGGTCGCAAGGCCATTGCGGTCGAAACTGTGCAGAGTAAATTGTCGATCAGCGATGCCATGTTGCAGCAGGCGATTTTGGCGACGCCCGGCATGATCAAACCGGACGGCAGTTTTGATAAAGAACGCTATATCAGCTTACTCGCTGCCCAGGGCATGAATCCGGCCCTGTACGAACAGCGCTTACGTCAAGATATGGTGCTCGAGCAGTTGCTCGGGGCGGTGCAAAACACCAGTTTTGTACCGAAGACCATTTCCGACCGTTTGGCTTTGATCGGTGAGCAGGAACGTGAAGTCGCGGTGTTATCGTTCAAGGCTAGCGATTACCTCGGAGAGGTCAAGCTCAGTGATGAGATGATCAAGGCCTATTACGATAAAAATGCTGCGCAATTTGATATCCCTGAAATGATCAAAGCCCAGTACGTGGTGCTCAGTAATGAAGCCTTGGCCGAGCGCAGTGTGGTCAGCGATGCGGAAATTGAAGCGTTCTACCAAAGTAATCAAAAAGCTTACAGCGTCGATGAACAGCGTCGTGCCAGCCACATTCTGATCGCCGCCGGCAAAGATGCCAGCGCCGATGTCAAAGCCAAGGCGAAAGCCAAAGCCGATGCGCTGCTGCTGCAGTTGCGCAGTAATCCGTCGGCTTTCGCCAAATTGGCAAAAGAAAACTCGCAAGATTCCGGTTCGGCTGAACGTGGTGGTGACCTCGATTTCTTCGGTAAGGGCGCGATGCTCAAGCCATTTGAAGATGCCGTGTTCAAGCTCAGTAAAGGACAAATCAGCGACGTGGTACAGAGTGACTATGGTTTTCATATCATTGAAGTCACTGATATCAAGCCGGCATCGGTTAAACCGCTGGCTGATATCAAAACCCAGATCGCTGGTGATATTAAAAAACAAAAAGCGCTCAAGGCGTATGCTGACGCCGCTGAAAGCTTCGGTAATCTGACGTATGAACAGTCCGACAGTTTGAAGCCGGTCGCGGATAAACTCGGTTTGAAAATTGAAGTCGTCGATGGCATCACCCGCAGCGGCAACCCTGCTGTAACTAATCCGGTACTGGCCAATCCAAAGTTGATCAAAGCCTTGTTTGCCGATGATGTCGTGAAGAAGAAACACAACACTGAAGTGGTTGAAGTGGCACCGAATACCTTGGTCGCAGCGCGTATCGTCGACTATAAGTCAGCCAGTCGCCAACCCTTGGATCAAGTGCGCGCGGCGATCATTTCTCGCTTGACGCAGGAGCAAGCCTTGGTCTTGGCGGAGCAAGCCGGTAAAGCGCGCTTGGCGGCCTTGCTGGTGGCGGATGCAAGCAGTGGCTTTGCTGAAGCGAAGCTGGTTTCGCGCGCCAAGCCGCTCGATATACCGGCGGCGGCGCTCAAGCAAATCATGCAAGCCGATACGCGTAAGCTGCCGGCGTTTGCCACATTGGAAGCGGGCGAGGCCTACAGCATCTATCGGATTTCCAAAGTCAATGCCGGCACACCAGATCTGGAAAAACGCAAGGCGGAAGCGAAGCAACTTGCTAATCTGATCGCACAGCAAGAACTGAGTTCGTATATCGAGGGTTTGAAAACCAAAGCCAAGGTCACGATCAATAAGGCGGCACTGAGCACGAGCGCGCCAGTCATTGAGTAACACCAGGTAGTTCCAAAAAAACGGCGTCTGCGGACGCCGTTTTTTTTCGTCTTGAATTGAGTTAGCCGTGATGATGACGGACTTGCTATGATGGTCCGATGATATTTTTTTATTAAGGCGGCCAGCCACCGTCAGTCTCACTCTGCGCCTGTGGGCACGCAGCTTTGCGCTATTTGCGGCAGGACTGTGCGAAGCATTCTCGGATTCCGAAAACATTTGATGTGTATCAATGTAACTAAACAGTGCCTTGTTATTCTGGCAGGGTATTTTTACAACAGAGTGAGATCATGACGATAACTAAAGAAAACACCTACAACTATCGAGTTGTACGCCAATTTTCTGTCATGGCTGTAGTTTGGGGAATAGTCGGCATGCTCGTAGGCGTGGTGATTGCGACTCAACTGGCCTGGCCGGAATTTTTAACAGGGATACCTTGGTTGAGCTACGGACGTTTGCGTCCCTTGCACACCAATGCAGTGATTTTCGCCTTCGGCGGATGTGCACTGATGGCGACGTCATACTATGTTGTGCAGCGCACTTCCAACGTCCGGTTGTTTTCGGACGGTTTGGCGGAATTCACGTTCTGGGGTTGGCAATTGGTGATCGTCGCGGCGGCCATCACGCTGCCGCTCGGGTACACGCAGGGTAAAGAGTATGCTGAACTCGAATGGCCTATCGACCTTTTGATCGCCGTGGTGTGGGTCGCGTATGCCATCGTGTTCTTCGGTACGCTGGTCAAGCGCAAAGTCGAGCATATTTATGTTGCCAACTGGTTTTACGGTGCATTCATCTTGGCCGTCGCGATTCTGCATATCGTCAACAGTGCGGCGATTCCGGTTTCGCTGACTAAATCCTACTCGGCTTACGCCGGTGTGCAGGATGCGATGGTGCAGTGGTGGTATGGACATAATGCGGTCGGTTTCTTTCTGACTGCCGGTTTCCTCGGCATGATGTACTACTTCATTCCTAAGCAAATCGATCGTCCGGTGTACTCGTACCGTCTGTCCATCGTCCATTTCTGGGCGCTGATTTTTACTTACATGTGGGCGGGGCCGCATCATTTGCATTACACCGCTTTGCCGGATTGGGCACAATCGATCGGTATGGTGTTTTCACTGATTTTGCTGGCGCCATCTTGGGGCGGCATGGTCAACGGTATCATGACTTTGTCGGGTGCTTGGAGCAAGTTGCGTTCTGATCCTATCTTGCGTTTCCTGATCGTTTCGCTGTCGTTCTACGGTATGTCGACCTTCGAAGGTCCGATGATGGCGATTAAAACCGTCAATTCACTCTCGCATTACACCGATTGGACTATTGGCCATGTGCACTCGGGTGCCTTGGGTTGGGTCGGTTTCATTTCCATCGGCAGTTTGTATTACCTCATTCCACGTCTGTTCGGTCAGACTGAAATGTACAGCAAGCGTTTGATTGAGGTGCATTTCTGGGTTGCCACCATCGGTGTGGTGCTGTACATCGCTTCGATGTGGATCGCCGGTGTGATGCAGGGCTTGATGTGGCGTGCGGTGAATGAAGACGGTACCTTGACGTATTCCTTCGTGGAATCAGTCAAAGCAACCTTCCCGTACTACGTGATTCGTCTGACCGGTGGCGCGATGTATTTGAGCGGCATGGTAGTCATGGCTTATAACGTGGCGAAAACTTTGATGGCTGCCAAGCCGGTCAATAATGCGATTCCCGCATTGCCGACCGCGCATGCATAAGTCAGAGAAATCAACAGGAGAAATGTAATGCGTAAATTTACTCACGATCTGATCGAGCGCAACGTCGGCCTGATGCTGATATTGGTTATCTTGACGATCAGTGTCGGTGGTTTGGTGGAAATCGTTCCGCTGTTTTTTCAGAAGTCGACCACGCAGCCGGTGCAGGGTATGAAGCCCTATACGCCGCTGCAACTGGCCGGTCGCGATATTTATCTGCGTGAAGGTTGCTACGGCTGCCACTCGCAGATGATCCGTCCATTCCGTGCGGAAACCGAACGTTATGGTCACTATTCGGTGGCTGGTGAATCGGTCTACGATCATCCGTTTCAGTGGGGTAGTAAGCGCACTGGTCCGGATCTGGCGCGCGTCGGTGGTCGTTACAGCGACAACTGGCACCGCGATCACTTGACTGATCCGCGCTCGGTGGTGGTCGAATCGAATATGCCGGCTTATCCGTGGTTGGCCAAGTCGCCCTTGGATCCATCCGATATCACGCCGAAACTGCAAGCGATGAAGACACTTGGTGTGCCATACACCGATGCCGACATCAAAGCTGGTCCGGCGGAATTGGAAAACAAGACTGAGCTTGATGCCTTGATCGCTTACTTGCAGGTTCTTGGTACGGCAATCAAAAACAAAAACTAAGAAGAGTGTCTCCTTGGGTTATCACTTTTTAAAAAAGGGAAAATTATGAGCTTTACAATCCTGAGCAGTGTGGTGACGGTGATCAGCCTGATTGTTTTTGTGGGCATCGTCTACTGGGCATTCAGTTCCGGTAACAAGGAGCGCTTCGAGAAACTGGCTCGCTTGCCAATTGAAAATGAGGATGGAAAATAGTCATGGCTGATTTTTTTAATGAATGGTGGGGAATAGGGATCGCCATTGTTGTGGCCATCAGTATTGCCGCCTGCGCACTGCTGTTGTGGTCGCAGTCTAAGGTGAGAGTCAAGATCGGTACTGACGGCAAGCCTTTGCCGGCGGAAACGACCGGACACGTTTGGGATGGCAACTTGATGGAGCAGAATAATCCGTTGCCATTGTGGTGGAAGTGGTTGTTTTATCTGACCATCGTGTTCGCCATCGGCTATCTGATTGTGTATCCAGGCTTTGGTGCCCGTCAAGGCAGCTTGGGTTGGAGTCAGGTTGGCGAATATGAAAAGGAAATGAAAGATGGCGAGGCGCAGTACGGTCCGGTTTTCAATAAATTTCTGGCAATGGATATCAAAGAGGTCGCTAAAGATCCGCAAGCCCATGAAATCGGCCAACGGCTGTTCTTGAACACGTGTTCGCAGTGTCACGGTTCGGATGCGCAAGGTGGTAAAGGCTATCCGAATTTGACCGATACCGACTGGCTCTATGGTGGCGATCCGGAAACGATCAAGACCACGCTCAATGAAGGTCGTCACGGTCAAATGCCACCGATGGGTGCCGTGGTCGGTACCGATGATGATGTACGCAATGTCGCCAATTATGTGCTGAGCTTGTCGAATTCGGCGCATGATCCGATTAAAGCGGCGATCGGTAAGCCGAAATTTGCGGCTTGCGCGGCTTGTCATGGTATCGACGGTAAGGGTAACCAAGTGCTCGGCGCACCGAACTTGAGCGACAAAATTTGGCTCTATGGCGGTGATATCAATACCATCATGGAAACCATCAATAAGGGTCGCAATAACCAGATGCCGGCACATAAAGACATTCTGACGCCAGCTAAGATCCATTTGTTGGCAGCCTATGTGTGGAGTTTGTCGAATAACGGTACGGCAGCCCAGGTCAGTGACACCGATGTCCCTGCGATCAAGCAAATTTCAGCTGCCACCACGCTTGATAAGTAAGTTTTTGCAGTACAAGTAATTATTTAATAAAGACGCAAAAAATGAAGCATATCCCCATCATCCCGGTGCCTCTTGACGAGGTTGACCTTGCCCTGTTTGAAGAGCGCAAGAAGATTTATCCGCGTTCGCAAAAAGGCTGGTTCGCCTCATGGCGCTGGGTGTTGGTGGTCATTACGCAGTTGATGTTTTACGGTACCGTGTGGTTGAACTGGAATGACCGGCAAGCCGTGCTGTTCGATCTGGTTACGCGTAAATTCTATATCTTTGGTATTGTCTTTTGGCCGCAAGATTTTATTTATCTGGCCGTGTTGTTGGTGATTTCAGCTTTATCCCTGTTTTTATTTACCGCTGTGGCTGGCCGCCTGTTCTGCGGTTACGCCTGTCCGCAAACCGTGTATACCCAAATTTTTCTTTGGGTAGAACAACGGGTTGAAGGTGACCGCAATGCTCGCATTAAACTCGATGCCGGGCCGCTGACGGCGCGTAAATTTTCTTTAAAATTCATCAAGCATTTTATTTGGTTGGCGATCGCCTTATGGACCGGCTTTAGCTTTGTCGGCTACTTCACACCGATTCGCCAATTGACGCTGGAAGTCGCCGGCCTTACTTTGGGGCCGTGGGAGACGTTCTGGCTTCTGTTTTATGGTTTTGCCACCTATGGCAATGCCGGTTGGATGCGCGAGCAAGTGTGTAAGTATATGTGTCCGTATGCGCGCTTTCAGAGCGCCATGTTTGATAAAGATACCCTCATCGTCACCTATGACAGTGAACGCGGCGAGCCGCGCGGTTCACGCAATAAAAAAGTCGACTTTAAAGCGGCCGGCCTCGGTGCTTGCGTCGATTGCGGCATCTGTGTTCAGGTTTGTCCGACTGGCATCGATATTCGCAACGGCCTGCAATATGAGTGTATTGCCTGCGGCTTATGTATCGATGGTTGTGATCAGGTGATGGATAAAATGGGTTATGAGCGCGGTTTGATCCGCTACACGACCGAACACGCGCTGGTTGGCAAGCTCGATAAGCAAGCGATGTGGCAGCGCGTATTCCGTCTGCGCACGCTGATTTATGCAGCCATACTCGGCCTCATCATTCTTGCCAGTGCGGTGTCGCTGTACTACCACGTGCCCTTGAAAGTCGACGTGATCCGAGATCGCGGTCAGCCACGTATCACCGAAGCCGGTGAGATTGAAAATGTCTATCGCTTGCAAGTGATGAATACTCAGGAGTCACCGCGTCGTTACAGTGTGCGGGTGCTCGGTGTGCCGGGTGCTGTGATTCTCAATAATGCCGATATCGACGTCAAGTCAGCCACGGCTCGCGCCATGCCGGTACGGGTACGGGTGCCGCCGAATGTGCTGCAAATCGGTTCGAACCGTATTCGCTTCGTGATTCAAGATCTCGATGCCGAGGATGTGAGTGTGACGGAAAAAGCAGTATTTATTGTTCCGCGATAGCGTTGCTGCTGGTTTTATTCAGACGAATTTGATTGTATGTTTGCCTCTCAAGGCTTTTTGGAGGAAAGTATGGAAGCTGTATTGATACCGAAGAAAATCGATAAATGGTACAAAGAACCGTGGTTGTTGCTGGTTGTTGGTGGGCCTGCGATAGTGGTTTGTGCCAGTATTTTTACCGGCGTGTTGGCGTATCTCGGTTCCGATAAAGTGGTGGCCGAAGATTATTATAAGCAAGGCTTGATGATTAATACCGATATTCGGCGCGATGCCAAAGCCAGAGAATTGCAGTTGGCGGCAAATTTGACGCTCGATATGAATGCCGGAAAAATTCGCCTGCAATTACGCGGTCAAGGCGTATTGCCGCAAACTTTACAACTGAGTTTGGCCAATGCCGCCGAAGATGGCAGTTCGGTTAATGAAGTCATACGTCGTTTGCCGATGAAGCTGATCAGCGACGGTCGTTATGAAGGCGATATCAAGCTGGCCTCGAATATTTCTTCGAGTGCTGTTAAATTATTCCATATTAAGTTGGAAACGAGCGACTGGCGCTTGACCGGTGATTGGTATGAGCCGACCCAAAAGCCGGCCGCATTGTCGGCCGCGCGCTGAGTGTGTTCGGCGCTTCTCTGAGGGGAAGCTGGAGCAGCGCCCAGCGTAGTATGGGATAGCAGATTTCACCTGGTACAAGGAGGTAAGAACATGGAACAGAACGCGCATCCTCAGCATATGTTGCGACCGATGTTGATGATAGTTTTGTGGCCGGCGTTTTTAATGGCGGCGGTAGCGACCGGCTTGTTTTTCAGTTTGGTCGATCCGATGGAGTTGATCATTTTTGATCGACGTTTGCAAATGCATATCAGCGGTGTCTACACGCTGGGATTCTTTATTTTCTGGATGCTCGGTATTTTATCCAGCGGCTTGACCGCCTTATTGGCGCAAAAGGCCACTTAGTGTTGACGCTTCCCTTGGTATTGGCGGCCATTACTGCCGGACTGGCTGGTGGCGTGCATTGCGTTGGCATGTGTGGCGGTATTTCGACTTTGCTGACACAGGCGGGGACGCGCCGTATCATACCGATAGGCTCGGCAGGGTCGCCGGTCGTATCAAGGCCGCGCACGGCGCTGCGGTTTCAAATTCTGCTGCAAGCCGGGCGGCTGACTACCTATATGCTGATCGGCGCGGTGCTCGGTGCGCTCGGCAGTGCCGGCATTTTGCTGCCGCCGCATTGGCCATTGCATCAAATTCTGTATGCCTTCGGTAACTTGGCCTTGATTTTTCTCGGTTTGCGCGTACTCGGTTGGCGTTGGCAAGTGACTGCCTTGAGTAAGTGGGGTGCCAACTTACAGGCGCGGCTGTTTGCCGCTTTACCGGCCTTGAAGCATGGCTTACGTTGGCCGTTTTTGATCGGTATGGGCTGGGGCTGTTTGCCGTGTGGCTTGCTGTATGCGGTGTTGCCGTTCGCCTTATTATCGGGCGCAGCCTGGTCGGGTGCCGTGCTGATGCTGTTGTTCGGCTTGTGCGCCTTGCCGCATCTCTTGCTCAGTCAGGGGATTTTTCATGCCATTAGCCGCGTCGGCGTGCCACCGGCTGCACGTTACGCTGGTGCGGTGCTGCTCATTGGGTTGGGAAGCGCAGGTTTTTTCTACGTCGATATGCAGAACATGCCGGGATTTTTATGTGTGGTACCGCTGACTTGAGTGCCGCTGAATCGTTCAGGCTTTGATGTCGAGCAGCGTGCCCAAAGTTTGATCGGCGCTTTTCACCACCTTGGCATTGATGGCGAAATTGGCTTGGTAGGTCAGCGAGTTGACGATCTCGTTGTTGAGATCGGTTGCACTGGCTTGGCTGCTCGCTGTACTGGTACTTGTCGTGGTGCTGGCATTGGCACCGGCTTGGCTGATATTGACTTGGACGCCGGCCCCAGCATTTTCTTTAAAACTGACTTGCTGCGGCGTAAAACCGTCGGTTTCGGCGTTGGCAATATTGTGGCCGGCGGCATCGAGCGCAGTTTGATTGGCACGCATACCCGATAGGCCGCTGCTTAGTGATGAAATAGACATGACATGCTCCGCTAAGAAGAAACTGCTTTGAGCTTAGTCGATTTTTTCATGATTTGCAGAAATATTTCGCATTGGCAAGCTGATTCTCAAGCTTGTGCCATCGCTACCGCGGCTGTTTATCTGGAATTCTCCTTGCATGGCCTTGACTCGTTCGCGCATCCCGACCAAGCCGAATGACTGCGTTTTGCGCATATCTCCCTCATCGATGCCTTTGCCGTTATCGCTGATACTGAATTCCAATTTGCTCGGCGTGCGTTCAAATTCAATGCGTACTTCGCTGGCCATGGCATGCCGTACAACATTGGTGAGCGACTCTTGTACGATGCGGAAAATCGCCGTGCTGTGGGCATCATCGAGTGTCAGTTGTTCTTCATCGGCGATCAATTCGCATTCTATGCCATGCCTTTGTGTGAAGTCTTTACGTAAGCTTTGCAGGGCAAAATACAGACCACCCTCGTCGAGGGCACGTGGACGTAAATCGGTAGCGATGCGGCGCAAGGTGGTAATGGCGGTCAGAATTAGCTGATCCATGCTGTGTATGGTTTGGCCGCTGCGGCTGGTCAGTTGTTGATCACGTTGTAGCAGCGAGAGATCCATCCGTAGCGCCGCCAGCAGTTGGCCTAAATCGTCATGCAATTCGCGTGCGATGTGCTTGCGTTCTTCTTCGCGTATGGTTTGCAGGGTGGATGACAAGAGGCTTAATTGGTCGTGGTAGGCGGCCATTTTTTCTTTGGCGATTTTGCGTTCGCTGACGTCGCGGAAAATCACGGTGTAATAGCGTTTTCCATCTTCCAGTTGATGCGCTATCGAGGCCTCGAGTGGAAATTCCTTGCCATCGGCACGGCAACCGGTGACGTAAAAATCTTCGAAGTGCGTGCCCATTTTGCGTCGAGTGACGCCGGCCGCACCGAATTGTTGGACGTGATCTGCGTGCGTATGGCGGTGACGCGGCGGAATCAGTCGGTCGAGCGAACTGCCGGTCAAGGCTTCTACCGTATAACCGAAGATGAAGGCGGCCGCCGGATTGACCAACACAATGTTTTGCTGATCATCGACGGTAATGATGCCATCGATGGCGGTATCGATCATGCGACTCAGACGTTCGCGCTGCAAGCTCAGTTCGCGAGCTGAATTGGCCAGACGAGCAGTAGTTTGCGCCAGACTGGCATAAGGTTTGTGGATATTGACTGCCACCATGCTGCGGTAAATCGCCACGGCGGCGCATAATTGCAGCACATGACCGATCACGACATCGATCTCACTCGCTCTGGCGTACAGTGAGAAATACACTTCGGACAGGGCCATCATGGCGCTGGCCAGCAGTAATGGGGTGCGGTCGATATGCAAGTGTTCGGCGATTTGTTGGCGTCCGAAGCGCAATGCATGGCGATAAAATAATATCGCGCTCAATCCATTGGCGCCGATCAGGCCGGCTTCACAACTGAGTTTGAATGAGGTTTGGCCATAGCCTTCGAGGTAGGTTAATGGAATCAACGAGGGGAAACTGAAGATGACGCCGGCCCAGCACGCGGTGATCGTCACGCCGACCAGCAGCAGGGTATTCGAGTGGCGTTCGCTGATTTCCGAGTCTTGCGGATCGAGTGCCAAGCCTAGCAGGGTGGCAGCGATGATGGCACGTGAGGCCAGCCAAAAGCTTAGCGATTTGTGCATATCGGTCGCACTGTCGAAGCCGGGCATGCCGCGAAAGCTGATCGCATGCAGTAAGCCGAGTACTGCGGCACATAAAAATGCCACGGCCAGTATCACGCTGCTGATTTTGCGCACTTCACCGAAGGCATTCCAACAGACGATGAATACTGAGGTAAAAATAATGATCGTTATCGTTTCCAGCAGCATGTGCAGTGGCAGCGCATGGTGAATGACGATGTTCGACAAGCGTTCCTGCGTGCTCCATAAAATACCAGAAACCAAAAACAGCAAGGCGCACAGCCAGCGCGCGCGCTGCAGTGCGGGACTCAGAAACAGGGCGGTGGATGGCATGGCTGGGCTCGGTGGCGAAAACATTTTCTATATTACAAGGAATCAAGGTATGGAAGGGCGCGTTGCGGATAAAAAAATGGCACTCGAACAGAGTGCCATCGATTCCGCTTGCGCGTGAACTTAATGTGACATGAATACCGGCACGGTCATGCTTTCAAGGATAGTTCTGGTGACGCCGCCCATGATCATTTCGCGCAAGCGCGAGTGACCGTAGCCGCCCATGACCAGCATGTCGCTGTCGAAGTCATGGGCCAGCGAGAGCAGGGCGTTGCCGATGTCGGTGGAGGTCTTGTGCACCGAGACTTCGACTTTGATGCCATGCCGGGCCAAATACAGGGCGATGTCGGCACCTGGTTGTTCGCCGTGCGCGTCGGGCACCGACTTGGTATTGAAAATCGCCACTTGCACCAGCTCGGCTTTTTTCAGCAGCGGAATCGCATCGGTGACGGCACGCGTCGCTTCGCGACTGGCATCCCAAGAAATCAGCGGACGTTTGCCGATGTGGTCGAATTCGCCGGCATACGGGATGATCAGGGCCGGGCGACCGGAATTCATGATCAGGTATTCAGGAAAATCGGGCAATACCGATGGCGATGGTTCATCACGATTGGTTTGGCCGATCACGACCAAGTCGCTGTACCGCGCTTGCAAGCCTATGCCGCCGCCGGCTTCATCATTGGCGATCGCACTCTCGAATGAAGTGACGCCGCGTTGGGTGACTTGTTGATTAAATACGGCGATGGCTTTTTCTGCGCGTTCGCGTAAAAAATTCAGGTGTATCGTCAGATTGGGGTCGCTGGCGCTGATATTGCCATCTTGGTAGATGAAGCGTGACACGCCGGTGACGGCGGTACCGATCAGGTGGGCACCTTGATCGAGAGCGAGTTGCGCGGCCAAATCGACGCGCAGTTTGGAACGGTCCGATTCATCGACGTGTACCAGTATCGTTTTGTATGACATCTTGAGCCTCCATAGATAAAATTAAACGCTTGCTTTGCGTCAGACACAAAGCATACGGTATTTGTGGATTATGCAGCGACGGCTGCTTCGCTACCCCATTGCGGCAACAGCTTTTTACCAACCAATGCCGTTACTTTGTCGCTGACTTTACTGCGTGCCTTAGCCGGTGGCAAGCGGCGCAGGGTTTTTAAGGTCAGTATATCGATGAGGCAGATTTCACGCTGATCGACACTGATCAAGCCCATTTCATTGAAGGCCGACAGGGTACGGCTGACCGTTTCCAGCGTCAGTCCCAGATAGCTGCCGATTTCATGGCGCGTCATGCGCAGATTGAAGGCGCGGCCGGAATAGCCGAGTAAGCTGAAGCGTTCGCCCAGACTGGTCAGGAAACGCGCGACTTTGGCTTCGGCACTCAAGGCACTCAACATGCCTATCATTAATTGTTCGCGCACCAGTTCGCGGCTCATCACCGAAAACATCGCATGCTCGAGTTCGGCATAGGTACGGCCGAGCGCAGCGAAGGTTTTATAGGGTAGTAAAATGATGTCGCAATCGGACAAGGCCACCGCTTCAGAAGCATGCTGTTGGTTATGGATGCCATCGATGCCGAGCAAATCACCTTTCATCGGGAAGCTCAGGACTTGTTCATTGCCGTATTCATCGATAAGCACAGTTTTGAGGAAGCCGGAATTAACAATGTACAGCGATTCGAAATTCTGGCCTATCGTATGCACGCGTTGACCGGCTTTGAAGCGCACATGTTGAAACAATATTTCTTCGTCGCCGCTGCTGGCCGGGGCCGGGATGTGCAAGAGCTCGCAGACTTCGCGTAAATTCGACCACAAATTACCATGGCAGCGCCAGCCCGCCTCGCTACTCAAGGGCAGCACCTTGCTGAGCGGAAGTTTGCTGCTGCTCGGGCGGGAAGAAATTGCGGTAGTGTTCATGTCAGTCTCCTGAAATACGAGAAATAGTTTAATTGATAGTATTGAGTGTGATCGGTGCTTGCCAGCGGTGCAGTACGGCGGGAATCATGGCGAAATCGGTCGATTTATCGAGGAAACTGTCGGCACCGGCGCGTAAGGCATGCAGACGATTTTCAGCGTTGGAATGGTTGGTCAAGATCAGCACTTTCACTTCCGGTTTACTGTGCTTGATATCTTTGAGCAATTGCATGCCGTTGCCTTCGCCGAGTTGCAGGTCGAGTAACATCGCGTCGGTATTGCTGTGGATGACGCGATCGTAGGCAGTGGTGACGTCGG
This sequence comes from Undibacterium sp. CCC3.4, assembly GCF_034347425.1. GTDB lineage: Bacteria > Pseudomonadota > Gammaproteobacteria > Burkholderiales > Burkholderiaceae_D > Undibacterium. Next base: position 4,257,735 of record NZ_CP133779.1, on the reverse strand, counting down.
CGGCGACCCCGATAACATGGATGCCGGGGATTTCTTCAACGAAGCGTATGAGTCGGTTCTGAATTAAGACGGAATCTTCAACGATAAATAAATTCATGATGCGTGCGTGCTTGGACACTGCTTTGTTTGCTTGTGTCCATTATCACGCTTACGAACTTTGATTTATATCAGTCGATGCTGATTTGACTTGTAGTATTTAGCGCCGCCCGTATAGGACGATTCCTACACGTTGGGCGCTGAGCTTCAGACTGCGGGGACGAGGAGATTGTGTGCGACGGCGTATTGCACGAGGTCAGAGAGGGTATGCATTTTCATTTTTTGCATGATGCGCATTTTGTGCGTGCTGACGGTTTTGACACTCAGATGCAGCAGTTCAGCAATTTCGGTGATGGTCCTGCCTTTGACCAAGTGCGAGAATACTTCAAACTCGCGGTCCGACAGGCTCAGATGTGGCAGGCTGTCATCGGCCGGCATGGCATTCATGGCCAGTTGTTCGGCCACTTCGATACTGATGTAAGGTCGCCCGGACGCGACCTTGTGCAGCGCTGTCACTAATTGGGTGCCGGCACTTTCTTTGGTCAGATAGCCGCGTGCACCGGCACGAATGGCGCGCACGGCATACTGCTCTTCTTCATGCATGGTTAAAATCAGGATCGGCAGCTTGGGGAATTCTTCTTTGATTTGACGAATCAAATCGACGCCACTGCGTCCCGGCATCGATAAATCCATTAACAAGACATCGAAGCTGGTACTGCGTACTTTTTCCAGTGTATCGAAGCCATCGACCGCTTCGCCGACGACGACGATGTCTTCATTGCCGTCGAGGATGCGCTTGAGCCCTTCGCGCATGATAGTGTGGTCGTCGGCAATCAGAATACGGATCATGTGTGAATTTTCATCGCAGTGGTGGCAGGCAAGCCGCTGCAATTTCATTCGCGCTTCCCAAGATTTGCACCATTGTACTGTACAAAAGCGCGCCAGAGCCCGCGACGGCTTGAATGCCGCCGCCTTGGTGTGGTAACTGTGCGTCAATCAGCGCACTTTCGTTCGGTGCACCAGCACTGCGATGTCGCACAGTGATAAGACCTTGGCGGTGGTACTGCCTAGCAGTAATTGCCCTAAGCCACTGCGTCCGTGTGAGCCCATGAAAATCAAGTCGCAGCCCTGCTGGCATGCGGTGCGGACGATTTGTTTGGCGGCTGAATCGTTGAACTCGACCACGCCGGTGAAGGACACGCCGGCTTCCTCGGCCAGTGTGCGTGCGGCTTCAAGATAGCTGTCGCCGACCGTGCGCATGGTGGCTTGATAATCGGCTTCGGTTGGCGTGTTGGGTGGGATGATGTCGATATAGATAGGGTACTGGTAATTGCCAGCGACGAAGACAGCGACGACTTGCGCCTCAATTTGCTTGGCGAAAGCGATGCCGGCAGTAATGCCGGCCGAGGCCAGTTCGGAGCCATCGGTGGGCAGTAAGATTTTGTGGTACATGACCAATCCTTTCAAGGCAAGCGTGTGCTGTCTTCATCATCCTAGCTATGGCGTCGGTAGCGCTTGAGCAAGATCAAACTTCATCAAAAATCTGACTAGGGTTTGAAACCCCGGCCTTCAGAGGCTGTCGCAAAAGCCTGATGGACGTTTTTTACACCTGAAACACCGCATACCTCGTCATTCCTGCATGCCACAGCCTCGTCATTCCCGCATGCTTTTGGCGGGAACCCAGCGTCGTTTTTTACACTGAAAATGCCACAATTTCTGGCATTTTCAGTTAACCACGAACGCCGCTGGGTTCCTGCCAAAAGCGCGCAGGAATGACGTGGCCACCAGTTAGGGTAATGATACCGACTCAATACCCTTTTGCGACAGCCTCTTTTGGCCGGTGAGCGACGAAGGAGCGACGCGATGGGAGGGGATGCAAACCCCTTCCAGAGTCTTTTCCATCGTCGCTTGCGACGATCCATTAAGTTGTTCAGAAGTGTTTCAATCCGATGGCGGCCTTGACTTCATCGGTAGTCCGGGCCGCAATTTCACGTGCGCGCGCCGTGCCAGTTTTGAGCATTTGTAACACTTCGCCGCGGTCTTTGGCAAACTCTTCGCGGCGCGCACGGATGGGTGCGAGCATATCTTGCAGCACGCCTTCCAAGCGTGCCTTGACCACACTGTCACCCAAGCCGCCGCGCACATAGTGTTCTTTCAGCGCTTGCACTGCGGCTTTATCTTCGTCGAAGGCATCGAGGTAAATGAAGGCAACATTGCCTTCAATGTGGCCGGGGTCGGCCACGCGCAGGTGCAAAGGATCGGTGTAGACATTGCGCACGGCTGCCTTGATTTCTGCCGGACTGGCACCGAGTATGATGCCGTTGCCCAGCGATTTGCTCATCTTGGCTTTGCCATCAATGCCGGGCAGGCGACCGATTTCCGGTACCAAGGCCTGGCATTCGACCAAGATGTCGCGATTCACGATGCGGTTGAACCGGCGCACGATCTCATTGGTCTGTTCTATCATCGGTATCTGATCTTCACCGACCGGTACCAGACTGGCTTTGAATGCGGTGATGTCGGCGGCTTGGCTGACTGGGTAAGTCAGGAAGCCGGCCGGGATGTCCCGTTCAAAATTGCGCAAGACGATTTCTTGTTTGATGGTCGGATTGCGTTCGAGTCGTGCTACCGTGACCAAGTTGAGGTAGTAGAAGGTCAGTTCGGTCAATTCCGGAATTTGCGACTGGATGAATATGGTGGACTTGCTCGGATCGATGCCGACGGCAAGGTAGTCGAGCGCGACCTCGAGTACATTGTTGTGCACCTTGCTCGGGTCATCCATGTTGTCGGTCAGTGCTTGCGCATCTGCCAGCATGATGTATTGCTGGTATTGGTGTTGATACTTGACGCGATTGCGCAGGCTGCCGACGTAATGGCCTAAGTGCAGTGGACCAGTCGGGCGGTCGCCAGTCAGGATCAGGTGGTTTTTGTTGTCTGTGGTGCTTGCTTGCATGGGGAATCCGTCGCTACGTGCGTAAATGAAGAAAGGACTGAAAAATGGGGCGGCGTCTTGACGCTGCGCTGCTATGCCAGAAGGCATTATCATGCACGCGCTGTTGAAATCTTGTCAAATTGTGAGAGCCAGATCAATAAGTGTGATGATTTTACCGTGGAATGGCGGCGAATTCATGAATCGGCAGTGGTAAAATTCCGCACCTAGGCAATGTTCGGCATCGTGCCCTTGCTAACGTCAACCGAAAGATCGCTATTTTGACCCCCACTTCTCCTGTAAAACTGGTGATCGCTTCGCGCGAAAGCCGGCTCGCCATGTGGCAAGCCGAGCATGTGCGCGACCGCCTGAGCGCTTTGTACCCACTCTGTGACATCTCAATACTTGGCATGACGACACGTGGTGATCAAATTCTTGATCGCGCGCTCTCGCAAGTAGGCGGAAAAGGTTTGTTCGTCAAGGAGTTGGAAGTGGCAATGGCCAATGGTTTGGCTGATTTGGCCGTGCATTCGCTCAAAGACGTGCCGATGGATTTGCCGGATGGGTTTGCCCTCGCGGCCGTACTCGAGCGCGAAGATCCGCGCGATGCCTTTGTCTCAAATCGTTATGCCGGGCTGGCCGAACTGCCCGATGGTGCGGTGGTCGGCACCAGCAGCCTGCGGCGCCAAGCTTTGATCGCGGCACGCTTTCCGCGTTTGATCATTCGCCCCCTGCGTGGCAACTTGGATACCCGCCTGCGCAAGCTCGATGAGGGGGAATACGATGCCATCATTCTGGCCGCGGCCGGCCTGAAACGCCTGGCTGTGCCAGAACGTATCCGTGCCTTTCTGGCGCCCGAACAGAGTTTGCCAGCGGCGGGACAGGGCGCGATGGCGATAGAAATTCCGGCACAGCGTGCCGATTTGGCGGCTTGGCTGGCCCCGCTCAATCATCTCGCCACGGCGCAGGCAGTGACGGCCGAGCGGACTGTATCGAAGGCCTTCGGCGGCAGTTGCCAGATTCCGCTGGCAGCCTATGCCACGGTGGTCGATGGCAGTATGCATGTGCGTGCCATGGTCGCCATGCCGGACGGCAGCCGTATTGCCGCCGCCGAGGTACGTGGCGCGGCGCTGGAGGCACCGGCCTTGGGAGCGCAACTGGCGCAGGCCTTGGCGGCGCAAGATGCCGCTGGTATTTTGGCGGCTTGTCGGGTCGAGCCGCTGGCATAATGCGGCGCAAGGGGAATTTTTTTGAAATGAGCAAGCCATGTCGCAGGTGATCGTGACGCGTCCGTTGGCGCAAGCAGTGCCGCTGGCCGCGCAGGTAGAAGCGCTCGGGCTGCGCACTTGTATTTTTCCTCTGCTCGATATCGCGGCGCTGGCAGATCAGTCGGCCTTGCGGGCGGTGGTGGCACGCTTGTCGGATTTCGCGCTGGTCGCTTTCGTGAGTCCGAATGCGATCGCGGCCTTGCTCGCGCATGTTCCAAAGTGGCCAGTTGCTGTCTCGATTGCCATTATCGGTGCCGGCAGCCGAGTGGCGCTACAGAAACATGGTATCGATGATAGTAATGCCAACATCATCAGTCCGCGTAATGCAGTGCGTACCGATTCGGAAACGCTGCTTGAAGAACTCGATGCTGCGGCATTACGTGGTCGTCCGGTGTTGATCGTACGCGCCGCCGGGGGGCGTGAATTATTGGCTGATGCATTACGTTCTTGCGGTGCCGAGGTCGAACAAGTGCTCGCTTATCGCCGTGGTGCGCCGCTGTTTGATGCGCGAGTGAAGCAGCAATTGACGGACTTGCTCGACCGCGATAATGATTGGATCATCACCAGTTCGGAAGCCTTACGCACGCTGGTGAGTTGGAGTCGACAGCTCGATTTGGATAATGCTGTCGTAAAAATGCAACATCAACATTTAATCGTTCCTCACGTTCGCATTGCAGAATCGGCTGCGGCACTGGGGTTTCATCATGTCACTTTGACTGGCTCAGGCGACGCGCATGTGCTTGTCGCGTTACAATCTCGTCTATGAATGAACAGCAAACCAATTCCGGGCTCGCCACGCCGAGCCCACACACTGAACCGTCGGCACCGCCGACGGTGGCCATGACTTCTTCGGCAGCGCGACCGGCTTGGAAGCAGCCGGCTTTCGTTTTGGCTGGCGTGCTCGGTGTGCTGCTGGCCGCCAACTGGTGGAGTGCACAGAATCAAATCAGCGCGCTGCGCGAAGAAGTGGCGCGACGCTTATTGTCGGCCGATACAGTCAGTGCCGAAACAAAAATGATGGCGCGCAATGTTCAGGACACCACCAAGGAAGTGCAATCGAAGGTGATTCTGCTCGAAGCCAAGCAATCTGAGGCGCAGAGCCAGCAAATCGCGCTTGAGCAGTTGTATCAGGATTTATCGAAAAATCGTGATGAATGGGCGCTGGCCGAAATTGAGCAAGTGCTCTCGACTGCCAGCCAAGAGCTGCAATTGGCCGGCAATGTGCAAGGGGCTTTGATCGCCTTGCAAAATGCCGATACCCGTCTGGCGAAATCGGATAAAGCGCAATTCATCGCGATCCGACGCGCGATTGCACGCGATATTGAAAAACTCAAGTCGCTGCCTACACTCGATTTGCCCGGCATCGCCTTGCGACTCGACAGCGTGATTGCGCAGACCGAACATATTCCCTTGTGGTCTGCTGAAAAGTCGGTCGCCAGCGCGATCGCACCGAAAGCACCGTTGCGAGTATTGCCGAAAACTAAAGTCGCTGCCAAAGGCGGGGCCGCGGAAGCCGGCGAAATCGTGGAAAATCCATGGAGTGCGCGCTTGCAAGATGCGTGGCAAAGCTTTGCGAGCGAAATGTGGGTTGAAGTCAAGCAGCTTGTGCGGGTTCGTAGCGTCGATACGCCAGAGGCTTTACTGCTGGCTCCGGAACAGTCGTATTTTCTGCGCGAAAACCTCAAGCTGCGTTTGCTCAATGCGCGGCTAGCCTTGTTGACGCGCAATGAAAGCGTGTTTCGCAGCGATATGATTTTGGCGCAAGACGCTATTACTAAATACTTCGACACCCGCGCCAAGCAGACGCAAACGGTGCAGGCTTTGCTGCGCCAAGTGCAGAGCAGTAATCTGTCCATCGAGATGCCTAGCCTGTCAGATAGTCTCAATGCGGTACATAACTACAAAGTGAAGCCTTAGCGTATGCGAATTTTTATCCGGCTTCTGATCCTGTTTGCTCTGGCCGTTGGCCTGGCTTTGGGTACGCGTTTTAATCCCGGCAATATGGTGTTGTTTTACCCGCCATATCGCATCGATCTCTCGCTCAATCTGTTTTTGGTCGTACTCGTGGTGTTGTTCATCTTGGTGTACGTGGTGATCGGTGCTTTCACGACTACCCGTAAAATGCCACGTAAAGTAGCGGCTTACCGCCAAAATAAGCGCGAACGCGATGCCAATAAGGCTTTGCGTGAAGCGCTGCGCACCTTGTTTGAAGGGCGCTTCGGTTATGCTGAAAAAGCCGCCATGCGCGCGGCTGAATTGCCTGAAAATGCCAGTGTGTCGGCACTCATCGGTGCGCGTGCCGCGCATCACATGAGCCAATTTGAACGGCGCGATGCTTGGCTGGCCGGTATCGAGAGCGATGCGACGCATAAAGTCGCACGTTTAGTGACGGCCACCGAATTGCTGGTCGATCAGCATCAATCGAGCAAGGCGCTCGACGCCGTGCGTGAATTGCATGCCAGTGGCAGCCGCCATATTCAAGTGCTGCGCTGGGCTTTGAAAGCCAATCAACAAGCCGGTAAATGGCCGGAAGTATTGAAACTCGTGCGTACGCTCGACAAGCACCATGCCCTGCATCCAGCCTTGTCGACCCGACTTAAAGAGCTGGCTTACGAAGATATGCTGAAAACCAATGGGCATGATGCCGAATCGGTGCGCCGTGCTTGGTATGAGATTCCAGCGGCGGACCGCAGCTCGCCGTTTGTCGCCTATCAAGCGGCGATGTCGTTCAATGCGCGCGGTTTGTTTGATGATGCGCGTAATATCGTTGAAAAAGCCTTGGCCGGCGAATGGGACGAGCGTTTGCTGCGCGCCTATCGCGAAGCCGCGGCAGCCGAAGGGTCAGCCGCCTTGCTGTCGCAAATCGACCATTGTGAACGCTGGCTGCTGGTTCATCCTACCGATGCCGAGCTGGCACTGACCCTGGGTACCCTGTGTCTGCGTCAAAAATTATGGGGTAAGGCGCAGCGACATATGGAACAAGCCTTGTCAGATGCGAGTTCGGCCACCACGGTACGCGAAGCTAATCTTAAGCTGGCCCAGTTGCATGAAGCTTTGGGGCAGAGCGACGCGGCCGCGCGGCATTACCGACAATGTGCGATCGCGACCACCTTGTGATTGCCGTGGCGGCGCTCAGCGCGCTGCGGCAGTGCACAAAACCCTGCCGAAATTGGCTATAATCTGCCCTGACCGAATTTAGTTCTACCTGATATTTACCAAGAAAGAGTGCCATGAGCTTGAATAATGTTCCTGCAGGTCGCGATCTGCCAAATGATTTTAACGTCGTGATCGAAATTCCTATGAATGCCGATCCGATCAAGTACGAAGTTGACAAAGAAACCGGCGCGATTTTTGTCGATCGTTTCATGGGTACGGCCATGCATTACCCATGCAACTACGGCTACGTGCCACAAACTCTGGCTGGCGACGGCGATCCGGTCGATGTATTGGTAATCACACCGTTCCCTTTGTTCCCCGGTGTGGTGGTGCGCTGCCGTCCTATCGGCGTACTGAAAATGACTGACGAAGGCGGCGAAGATGCCAAAGTGTTAGCCGTACCGGTCGACAAAATTCTGCCCATCTACACGCACTGGCAGAAGCCGGAAGACATGAATGAACTGCGCTTGCGCCAAATTCAACATTTCTTTGAGCATTACAAAGATCTGGAAAAAGGCAAATGGGTCAAGGTCGAAGGTTGGGGCGGTCCGGAAGATGCCAAGAAAGAAATCCTCGACGGCGTGGCGAATTTTAACAAAGCCAAAGAGTAAAACGACAGCCTTGCTGTCGTTGGAAAAAACGCACCCTTGTCGGTGCGTTTTTTTTAAGAATTTCGCATGCCTCTGGCGGGAACACCGTGTCGTTTTCAGTTAACGACGAACGTCGCTGGATTCCTGCCAAAAGCTCGCAGGAACGACGCGACTGCCAGTTGGGAAAATTTCTGGGCTTAGTGTCGGAGTGGATTGATAGCGATCGCCACAATCGCAAGCACAACAGCCATGGCGCATAACCACAGCAGCGAGTTGGCACCGCCAGGCTGATTGCTGCGCTTACGTGGGCTGTCAGTGTTAGCGCGGCCGCCTTTTTGTTTGAGCTTTTTGTCGCGCTCAAGGAAGCGCTCCAGGGCTTGCGACATCTCGCGCGCGCTTTGATAGCGCAGGCTTAAATCTTTCTGCATGGCTTTGACGACGATTTTCGATAAGGACGCGGGAATGGCTGGCAAGATTTCGGATGGGGACTTGATGGCTTTGTGAGCGATTTGCTGCAGCAATTTGTCGATATCATTGCTTTGAAAAGGCTTTTGCCTGGTCAGCATTTCATACATCACCGCGCCGAGTGAGTAGACATCGGTCAGGGCATTCACTGCCTTGCCCAGCGCTTGTTCGGGCGACATGTAATTCGGTGTGCCGAGAATATTATTATTGAACAAGGTAGGGGCACCGTCACGGCTGTCGTCGAGCAGGCGGTTGGGCGAGCGGGCGATGCCGAAATCGAGCACTTTAGGCTGCTGGTTCGGTAGCAGGAAAATATTGCCGGGTTTGATATCTCGGTGGATCACGCCTTGCTCATGGGCGTAAGCGAGCGCATCGGCGATCTTTTGTATGATTGTGGCCGTTTCAATGATGTCGAAGCGATGTCCTTGGCCCAGCAACAGGCGCAAATCTTGACCGGCCAGCCATTCCATAGCGATGAAGGCGACGCCGCCTTCGCTGGAAGCATCGAAGATCGTCACGATATTCGGGTGCGACAGACGGCCGGCGGCACGCGCTTCGTTGATGAATTGTTGTTCCTTTTGTTTTTTTTCGACGGCGTTGGTAGCGCAGTTAAGAATTTTGATCGCAACGGCGCGATCGATCACAGGGTCGTGTCCGAGGTAGACGGTACTGCTGGCACCGGCACCGAGTTTTTCGGTTAAATGAAAGCGACCCACCCGTTTGCTCAGCAGGGCAGGCCCAGTCAAACTTTCGGGTGCGTGTGTATTATTTTGCATTACAGCAGAATGCCTTGAACCACGCGAAATTTCAAGTAGCTTGTGGTGCTTGCTGATAAGGACTGTGCTCATTGAGGTCGTCAAGATACATTTCTATTCCCTGGCGCTCACGGTTTAAAAAATTCGCCACCGCATCGTTAAATTCTGGTAGGGCCAAACTATGTGCTGACCAGGTCTTGAATGGTAAGAAACCACGCGCCATTTTGTGTTCCCCTTGGGCACCGCCTTCGAAGACGCTGATTTTTTCGCGTATGCAGAATTCTATTGCTTGGTAGTACGCGGTTTCAAAATGCAGACAGGGGTGCTGTTCGATGCAACCCCAGTAACGGCCATACACGCGCTGTTGATGATGGATGAGCAGGGATGCGGCGATTTTTTCGCCGTCACGCACGGCAAAAATCAGATGGATATGCTGCGGCATGCTGGCCCCGATGCGCAGGAAAAAATCCAGATTCAGATACGGTCGAGCGTGGTGGTTGGTGTAGGTGAGGTCATAACATTGCTTGAAAAAACGCCAGTCTTCGGTACTCGCTTGACTGCCGCTGACATGTGAAAACACGATGCCGCGCTCGGCTACTTTGCGGCGCTCAGCACGGATATTTTTACGTTTTTTTTGTTCCAGCGTGGCTAAAAACTCTTCGAAGTCGCGGTAGCCCGGGTTGTTCCAGTGGAATTGTACGCCGGTGCGTATCAAGAAGCCGGCTTGGGCGAACAAGGCGACTTCCTCTTCCGGCAGAAACAGCGCGTGGCAAGATGAGTAGCCTTGCTCGGCCAAGACTTGTCTGAGCACGCTGATGAGCATGCGTTTGTCGCCGGCATGGGCGGCGATGATGCGGCAACCGCTGACGGGGGTAAATGGAATGGCCGACAATAATTTGGGATAATACGCGTGACCATAGCGCTGATAGGCATCGGCCCAAGCCCAGTCGAACACATATTCGCCGGAAGAATGATTTTTTTCATACAGCGGACAAGCGGCGACCAGGCGGTCTTGCTGCCATAGTGTGAGGAAACACGGTGTCCAACCGCTGGCTTGACAGGCCGAACCCGATTCGTGTAAAGCATCTAAAAATGCCGACGACAGAAAAGGGTTGGCAGCCGGATCGCTTGCCAGTAGCTGGTCCCATGCGGCGCTTCCAATCTCTCTGAGAGAACTGGCGATGCCCATGCGATAATGCTGGTTAAGAGAAATTAATTCCATATTTGAACCGAATCAGAGTGCATGATGAAGACCATTAAAGTTGCGATTGCCCAGATCAACAGCCGGGTTGGTGATATTGACGGCAATGCCGCATTAATATTGGCCGCTGCCACCAGCGCCGCCGAACGCGGTGCCGATATTGTGATTACCCCGGAATTATCCTTGGTTGGATATCCACCCGAAGACTTGCTGCTGCGTCCGGCGTTTTATGCTCAGGCAGAGTATGCCCTAAACCGGCTGGCGACGCAGTTGGCCGCGCAGCCCGACGTGCATGTGCTGGTCGGTCACCCCTTGGCGCGTGACGGCCGCTATTACAATGCCGTGTCGGTCTTGCTCAATGGTGGCATCAGTCTGTGTTATTGCAAACAGAAATTACCGAACGACAGCGTGTTTGATGAACTCCGTTATTTTTCTGCCGGCAATGCCGCGGCGGTATTCGATGTCAAAGGCCTGCGTTTCGGCATCAATATTTGTGAAGATACGTGGTCGGACGCGGCCCCGCTGGCGGCCCGCGCGGCCGGTGCGGAAGTCTTGTTGGTGGCGAATGCTTCGCCATTTCATATGGAAAAACAAGGGCAGCGCGCCGCCACCATGCGTCGCCATGTCACGGCGGCCGGCATGGCGTTGGTGTATGCCAACTTGGTCGGCGCTCAGGATGAGTTGCTGTTCGATGGGAATTCCTTCGTGCTCGATGCGGCCGGAGTGATGGTGGCGCAGCTGCGTCATTGCGAAGAAGATTTGCAGATCATTGAATTTCATGGAGCCCAAGCACAGCCCTTGCCACTGCCTGCCCCCGCTGCGCTTGAGCAGCAAGTTTATGCGGCGTTGGTGCTGGGGGTGCGCGACTACGTGCGCAAAAATGGTTTCCCCGGGGTTTTGCTCGGTTTGTCGGGCGGGGTCGATTCTGCCCTGACCTTGGCGATCGCGGTCGATGCTTTGGGTGCCGAGAACGTTCGTGCCGTCATGATGCCGTCGCCGTACACCGCCGATATCTCGCTGCTCGACTCGCGCGAGATGGTCAAACGCATTGGGGTGCGCTATGATGAGATTGCCATCGCCGCCTGCTTCGATGCTTTTCGCAGCAGCTTGGCGACAGAATTTGCCGGCTTGAAGGAAGACACGACGGAAGAAAATATTCAAGCGCGCATACGCGGCACCATGCTCATGGCTTTGTCAAATAAATACGGCAGTATCGTGCTGACCACTGGGAATAAAAGCGAAATGGCGGTCGGTTACTGTACTCTGTACGGCGATATGGCCGGCGGTTTTGCCGTCATTAAAGATATCGCCAAGACCTTGGTGTATCGGTTGTGCGCTTGGCGCAATACGGTGTCGGATGTAATACCGGAGCGGATACTGACGCGCCCGCCCTCGGCTGAGTTGCGTCCCGATCAGACCGATCAGGATACGCTGCCACCGTATGAAGTGCTCGACGCGATCATGCGCTTGTATATGGAAGAGAACCGGTCGCGCGCCGAGATCGTCGCGGCCGGTTATGCACACGATGATGTTGAGCGCATTACGCGCCTCATCAAGATCAACGAATACAAGCGCCGCCAAGCGCCGATAGGCATACGCATTACCCACCGGGCATTCGGACGTGACTGGCGTTATCCGGTCACTTCCGCATTCAGAGATTAATCAGGGAGAAACAAGATGAAACAAATTACCGCCATTATCAAACCATTCAAACTCGACGAAGTACGCGAAGCGCTGGCCGATGTCGGCGTCACCGGCTTGACCGTCACTGAAGTGAAGGGCTTCGGTCGGCAGAAAGGCCATACCGAGCTGTATCGCGGTGCAGAATATGTGGTCGATTTCTTGCCCAAAATCAAGATTGAGGTCGTGATTGATGATAATATCTGCGACCATGTAGTAGATGCAATTATTAAAGCGGCCCATACTGGTAAGATCGGCGATGGAAAAATTTTCGTGCAAAATGTCGAGCAGGTGGTACGGATTCGTACCGGGGAAACCGGACCTGATGCGGTGTAAGCACGATGTGAACCGGAAGTGACACAACATTGAAATCGACAAGCGTACACTCGAAAACTTCCGCGTGGCTGCTGGCAGCAGTGCTGGTAACTGCTGCCTTCCCCGGCTTGGCTGAGAATGGCATCACTGATCGCAAGATCGTGTTGGGGCAATCTGCGGCCTTCAGCGGACCGGCCGCCCAGCTTGGTATACAGCTCAATGTCGGTGCCAAAGCGTATTTTGATCATGTCAATGCCAGCGGTGGCGTGTTCGGTCGCAAGATAGAATTAATCAAGCGCGACGATCAATACGAAGCTGATTTGGCGGCGAAAAATACCAAGAGTCTGATTGAAACCGATGAAGTGTTTGCCTTGTTCGGCTATGTCGGTACACCGACCAGTAATGCGGCATTGCCGATTTTTACGCAAGCGCGTGTGCCGTTTTTTGCGCCTTTTTCCGGTGCACAGTCTCTGCGCGAGCCATTCAATCGCTTGATCTTCAACGTCCGCGCCAGTTATTACGATGAAACCGAACATTTGGTTGATCGTTTGGTCAGCACTGGCCTGAAAAATATCGCGGTGTTTTATCAGAACGATGCGTATGGTAAAGCTGGCTTGGCAGGTGTCGAGCGCGCGCTGAAAAAATTGAACTTACCTATCGTCGATACCGCTACCGTTGAGCGCAACAGCATTGATGTCAGCAAAGCCGTCGACAAGCTGTTGATCAAACGACCGGATGTCATCATTCAGATCAGCGCCTACGGCTCCAGTGCTGCCTTGATTCGCCAAATGCGTGCCCGCAGTTATACCGGGCAGTTCATGAATGTATCGTTTGTCGGTAGTCAGGCCTTGGCGGAAACCTTGGGCAAGGATGGCCCGGGTGTAGTGATTTCTCAAGTCGTGCCATTCCCTTGGTCGAGTGCGAGCGCTGCCGTGGTCGGTGAGTACAGCAAAATCATGAATAAGGCTGGTATCAATGACTTGAATTTTTCCAGCTTGGAAGGTTATATTGATGCCAAAATATTTGTAGAGGGTTTGCGCCGCGCCGGTCAAAACCTGACGCGCGAGAAGTTCATCAGTGCGCTCGAAACCATCAATATGCGTAGTTACGATGGTGGCGGCTTCGATGTCAGTTTTTCACCGAGCAACCACAATGGCTCGAAATATGTCGATATGACGGTAATTAGCAAAGACGGCAAGTTCCGCGACTAAGGCGCGTAGGTATCGCGACCCCGGTGTGAAGCCGGAAGTTTCAGGCTGTCAGCTGCTAACTATCTGCTCCTTGTTCTGCTCAGGCTTGCAGTAGCACGATCAGTGCGCCGGCACCGCCGTCGGCGGCGGTCGCCTGACTGAAGGCGACGATTTCCTCTGTTTGTATCAGCCAATTTCTGACTTTATGCTTGAGGACCGGTTCTTTATTCACCGAGCCCAAGCCTTTGCCATGGATGATGCGCACACAGCGTGTGCCATTGCGCGCGCATTTTCTGAGAAATTCGCCCAGTGCATCACGCGCTTCATCGCGCCGCAAGCCATGCAGATCGAGTTGCGCTTGAATGCTCCAATGGCCTTTGCGTAATTTTCTCACCACATCGGCACCGACACCGGGACGGCTGTAACTGAGGTCGCCATCGGTTTCGAGCAGGGTGTCGGCATCGAAATCGTCGGACAGCGACTCTTGTAATGCTGCCTGCTCGTCGGCCAGATGGTGAAACGGCAGCGGGGCAGGGCGGCGCGCCGGTATGCTGTGCTTCTCTGCGACTTTGACCGGTACGACCGTACCGATGCTGGAACGGAATATGTCGGCTTCCAAGCGGGCTTGTCGTTCCTGTTGGGCGCGCAGGGCTTGCGCGATCTTATGCGCTTCCTGCTGCTGCTTCAATTGCTGGCCCAAGGATTTGAGCTCAGCAAAGTTTTTCAATGACGACATATCGGCAGGTCTGCTTATTCTTCCAAGAAGCGCTGGGCATCGAGCGCGGCCATGCAGCCGGTGCCGGCGCTGGTGATGGCTTGGCGATAAACATGGTCTTGCACATCGCCGGCGGCAAACACGCCGGCTACGCTGGTGGCGGTGGCCATGCCTTCGGTACCGGTACGGGTTTTGATGTAACCGTTGTGCATTTCTAACTGGCCGTCGAAAATCGCGGTGTTTGGCTTATGGCCGATGGCGATGAAGACACCGTGTAAAGTCAGACTGGAGAGGCTTTGGTCGGCATGTTTGATGGTCAGGCCGGTGACGCCGGAAGCATCGCCGCTCACTTCTTCGATGGTGCTGTTCCATTTGATCTCAATCTTACCTTCGGCAACCTTGGCCATCAAGCGGTCGATCAGTATCGCCTCGGCACGGAATTTATCGCGGCGGTGGATAACCGTGACTTTGCTGGCGATATTTGACAAATACAGGGCTTCTTCAACCGCGGTATTGCCACCACCGACCACGGCGACCTCTTTACCGCGATAGAAAAAGCCATCGCAGGTGGCGCAGGCAGACACGCCTTTCCCCATGAAGGCTTGTTCCGAGGGCAGGCCGAGATACTGGGCCGATGCGCCGGTGGCGATGATCAGTGAATCGCAGGTATATTCAGCTTGGTCACCGATGAGTCGGATCGGCTTTTCATTAAGCTTGGCGGTGTGGATGTAATCGAAAATGATTTCGGTATTGAAGCGTTCGGCATGTTGCAAGAAGCGCTGCATCAATTCCGGGCCTTGCACGCCGAGCGGGTCCGCCGGCCAGTTTTCAACATCAGTAGTCGTCATCAGTTGGCCACCTTGTTCGACGCCGGTGATGAGTACCGGATTGAGGTTGGCGCGGGCGGCGTAAATCGCTGCCGAATAACCGGCAGGACCGGAACCAAGAATCAATACTTTAGCGTGTTTGGAAGTGGCCATGAAGCGTCCTGAAAAAAGTTAATATGTCGGCAATCGTGCGGAGGGCGCCGTGCGCATCGCTTCGGCATTTCGGATTTTTGACTGCCATCCGCAGATAAAGCAGAATTATAGTCTATCCTCAAACGCGCCGTGAAGCATGCTTGGGGCGCTCAGGTTTGGCGCTGAGCCGCGAACATGCTATCGTGTCTGTCTCAGATTGTCTCTATGAACACTTTTTCGATTTATGACGACTACAAGTAACAACGAAGCTTACACACGCAAAACCAAAAGCCCCCCACCACCGCCATTGCCGAACCGCATGGTTGTTTTGTTAATGGAAGCGCGCTGGATCGTTTTCGCGGCGCTGAGCCTTTGCTTGATTTTGGTGCTGCTGACGTATTCCAAGGCCGATCCCGGCTGGTCACAGTCCAGCGTGGTACCGAAAATTCATAATATTGGCGGTAAATTCGGTGCTTGGTTGGCCGATGTGCTGCTGTATGTGTTCGGCCTCTCGACTTGGTGGTGGTGTGTCGCCGGTTTGCGCCATGTATGGCGCGCCTATCGCACGCTGGCGCAGCGCTTTGTGGTGAGCAGCGAGCCGGGGCTGGCGTTGGCCCGTTCTGAATTATTAGTGCCGAAGTTCGGTTTTGCCTTATTAATATGCGGCAGCATGGGCTTGGAATATTTGCGCCTGCATTCGATCGCACTCCCCTTGCCCTTGGCACCTGGCGGCGTACTCGGTGATTTGATCGGGCGTAGCGTCAGCGGCGCGCTCGGGTTCACCGGTGCCACCTTGGTGTTGTTATTGGTGATGGCGCTGGGAGTGAGCTTGTATTTCCAAGTATCGTGGTTGACCATAGCTGAAAAAATCGGTACTTTCATTGAAACGGTGTTCTTGTTTGTGCAGGATAAATATGCTTCCGCCGAAGACAGACGTGCAGGTCAGACTGCCGCGGTCAAGCGCGAAGAGGTGGTGGTGCAGGAGCGCGCCAAAATCGTCGAGGCGGCACCGGTACGCATAGAGCCGCAAGTGGTGGCGGTGCAGCGTTCGGAACGCGTGGAGAAAGAAAAGCAGGTTTCCTTGTTCAATGACTTACCGGATACCAATTTGCCACCGATCAGCTTGCTTGATGAAGCGCCACCAGCGCAGGAAACCGTCAGCGTGCAGACGCTGGAATTTACCAGTCGCTTGATCGAGAAAAAACTCTCAGACTTCGGCGTCGACGCCAAAGTGGTTGCGGCGTACCCGGGCCCGGTGGTGACGCGTTATGAAATTGAGCCGGCCACCGGTGTCAAGGGCAGCCAAGTAGTGAATTTGGCGCGCGATTTGGCGCGCTCGCTGTCCTTGACCTCGATCCGTGTGGTGGAAACCATTCCGGGTAAGAACTACATGGGTTTGGAATTGCCAAATCCTAAGCGCCAGATTGTGCGTTTGACCGAAATTCTCGGTTCCAAGGTGTATCACGACAGCACCTCCAGTCTGACCATCGCGCTCGGTAAAGATATCGCTGGCAATCCGGTGACTGCCGATCTGGCGAAGATGCCGCATCTGCTGGTGGCCGGTACCACCGGTTCGGGTAAGTCGGTCGGCATCAATGCCACTATCTTGTCATTGCTATACAAATCCGATCCGCACGATGTGCGGATGATACTGATCGATCCGAAAATGTTGGAAATGTCGGTCTATGAAGGGATTCCACATTTGCTGGCACCGGTGGTGACCGATATGCGCCAGGCTGCACATGCGCTCAATTGGGCTGTGGCTGAAATGGAGCGTCGTTATAAATTGATGTCTAAGCTGGGCGTGCGGAATTTGGCTGGTTACAATGTAAAAATCGCCGATGCCATCAAGAAAGAGCAATTGATTCCAAATCCCTTCAGTCTCACGCCGGACGCCCCGGAACCGCTGGACAAATTACCGACCATCGTGATCATCATCGATGAATTGGCCGATTTGATGATGGTAGTCGGTAAAAAAGTCGAAGAATTGATTGCCCGGATAGCGCAAAAGGCGCGTGCTGCCGGTATCCACTTGATTTTGGCTACGCAACGACCATCGGTGGATGTGATTACTGGTCTGATCAAGGCCAATATTCCTACCCGTATTGCTTTCCAGGTCAGCAGTAAAATCGATTCCCGTACCATTCTTGATCAAATGGGGGCGGAAGCCTTGCTCGGTATGGGGGATATGCTGTACATGCCGCCCGGAACAGGTTTGCCGGTGCGGGTGCATGGCGCTTTCGTTTCCGATGAAGAGGTGCATCGTGTGGTGCAGTATTTGAAGTCGCAAGGTGAACCGAATTATATTGAGGGCATACTCGAAGGCGGCACACTCGAAGATGGCGGCAGCGAGGCCCAATCCGGTGAGGGTGGCAGCGGCAATGAAGCCGATGTCTTGTATGACCAGGCCGTGGCGATTGTCTTGAAAAACCGCCGTGCCTCGATTTCTCTGGTGCAGCGCCATTTACGCATCGGTTACAATCGCGCCGCACGATTATTGGAACAAATGGAACAAAGTGGGGTCGTATCGACGATGCAGTCGAACGGTAACCGCGAAATTTTGGTGCCGGTCGGGAATGCTGAGTAAATCTGACCACGCCGCAGCACAGAACAGGAAAACAGTGAAATCAGTCAGAAACCTCCTTCGCGCCAGCAGTGCTTGCGCATGGTTTGCCGTCAGCATGGTGGTGAGCCCAGCCGCGCACGCCTCGGCAGTTGAGCAGTTCAAGGCCTTTGTCGCCAATACCCGCAGTGCCCAAGGTGAATTTACCCAGCAGCAGATCAAGTTGGTCGATGGTAAACCGAAAGTCAGTAAGACCGCCAGCGGCAGTTATGTGTTTGCGCGGCCGGGAAAATTCATCTGGACCTACCAAAAGCCCTATGCCCAGACTTTACAGGCCGACGGCGTGAAGCTTTATATCTACGATAAAGATCTCAATCAGGTCACCATCAAAGAGCTGGGTAATGCGCTTGGGGCCAGTCCGGCGGCGATCTTGTTCGGCAGCGCCAATGCGAGTGAGATTGAAAAAAGCTTCACTCTCAAAGAGGCCGGCACCAAACAAGGCATGGAGTGGCTGGACGCCATCGCTAAATCGAGCGACAGTCAATTTGAACATATCGGCATAGGCATGAAGGCTGGAGTGCCCTATGCACTCGAGTTGCGCGATAATTTCGGCCAGATATCCTTGGTAACGCTGACGAGCTTGGAAAAAAATCCTGTTTTGAAAAACGAGCAATTCAATTTCGTCATTCCGGCTGGTGCCGATGTATTCCGGCCGTGATCGGAGCATTGCATGGCTGATCTTTTTAAGCTCGACCCAAGCCCGCCGCTGGCTGAAGCCTTGCGGCCGCAAACCCTCGCTGAGGTCATCGGTCAATCGCACCTGCTCGCGCCTGGTAAACCACTGCGGCTCGCGTTTGAGTCTGGTCGGCCGCATTCGATGATCTTGTGGGGCCCACCCGGCGTTGGTAAAACCACGCTGGCGCGCCTGACTGCGCGTGCTTTTCAATGCGAATTCATCGCCTTGTCGGCGGTGTTTTCCGGAGTAAAAGACATTCGTGCCGCCATGGAGCAGGCCGAGCAACACCTTGCCATGGGTAAGCACACCATTCTGTTCGTCGATGAAATTCATCGTTTCAATAAGGCCCAGCAAGATGCTTTGCTGCCGTATGCGGAATCGGGCTTGGTGACCTTCATCGGTGCGACCACTGAAAATCCTTCGTTCGAAGTGAATTCTGCGCTGCTCTCGCGTGCACAAGTGTATGTGTTGCAGTCTTTAAGCGAGGAAGAGCTCAAACAATTGGCTACGACCGCTTTGGAAAAAGCGCTGCCACACCTGCAAATCGTGCCGGCAGCGCTCGATACCTTGGTTGGCTACGCCGATGGTGATGCGCGGCGCTTGCTTAATTTATTAGAGCAAACCGGTAGCGCGGCCAAAGCTGCCGGCACCGTCTTGATCAGCGCCGAATTCATTCAAAATGCACTGACCCTGAATGCCCGCCGCTTCGATAAGGGCGGTGATAACTTTTATGACCAGATCTCGGCATTGCATAAGTCGGTGCGTGGCTCGCATCCCGATGCGGCGCTCTATTGGTTGTGCCGTATGTTGGACGGTGGCGCGGATGCGCGCTATCTGGCGCGCCGCATCGTCCGCATGGCTTGGGAAGATATCGGCCTGGCCGACCCGCGCGCACTGCAAGTGGCCAACGATGCGGCCAATACTTATGAGCGACTCGGTTCGCCTGAAGGCGAGTTAGCGCTCGGGCAAGCCGTGATTTATCTGGCGATCGCGGCCAAAAGCAATGCCGGCTACCAAGCCTTCAATCAGGCCATGGCCTTCGTTAAAAGCGACAAATCGCGCGAAGTGCCGGTGCATTTGCGTAATGCGCCGACCAAGCTCATGAAAGAGTTAGGCTACGGTCATGCCTATCGCTATGCGCACGATGAGCCGCACGCGTATGCGGCCGGCGAAACCTATTTGCCGGACGATATGCCCGAGCCGCATTGGTACGTGCCGGTGCCACGTGGAGTGGAATTGAAAATTGCTGAAAAAATGGCCTTCTTAAAGCGCCTCGATGAAGATGCCGGGCAGTGAGATCTTGTTCGAGATTTACTTGTCGATGGCTTTGTTTCGCTAAATTTGCTCAATTTTTTGGCCGCTCTTGTTACAATAGACTACCAGCTTACTTATACACTGCACCAAGACTCCTATGATAGACATACAACTTCTGCGTAAAGACATCGCTGCCGTGGCAGCGCGCTTGGCAACGCGTAAATTCCAACTCGATGTCAACACCTTCACCGACCTTGAAGCCGAGCGCAAACAGATACAATCGCGCACGGAAGAATTGCAGGGCAAGCGCAACACCTTGTCGAAACAAATAGGCATGTTAAAGGGCAAGGGCGAAGATGCGGCCGTGCAGATGGCTGAAGTTGCCAGCATCGCCGATGAATTGAAAGCCTCCGAACTGCGTTTGGCTGAAGTGCTGCAATCGATGAATACGTTCTTGCTGGCGATTCCGAATTTACCGCATGAATCGGTGGTGGTCGGCGCCGATGAAACTGCCAATGTGGAAGTACGTCGCGTCGGTACGCCACGCAGCTTTGATTTTGAGGTGAAAGACCATGTCGACCTCGGTGCCGCACTGGGCCTCGATTTTGATACCGCCGCCAAACTGACTGGTTCGCGTTTCTCGGTGATGAAAGGTGGTATGGCACGTTTGCATCGTGCCTTGGCGCAATTTATGCTCGATACGCAAACCATGGAGCATGGCTATACTGAAATGTATACACCCTACATGGTCAATGCCGATTCCATGCGCGGCACCGGCCAATTGCCGAAATTTGAAGAAGACTTGTTCGCCGTCAAAAAAGGCGGCCAAGAAGGCGAGGGCGAAACCCTGTACTTGATTCCGACGGCCGAAGTATCGTTGACCAATACCGTGCGCGATGTCATCGTGGCGGCCGATGCCTTGCCGATCAAAATGACGGCACACACGCCGTGTTTCCGTTCCGAGGCTGGCAGTTATGGTCGCGATACGCGCGGCATGATCCGTCAGCATCAGTTTGATAAAGTCGAAATGGTGCAAGTGGTGCATCCCGAGCACTCGATGGCGGCACTCGATGATATGGTGACGCATGCCGAAGCGATACTCAACAAACTCGGCTTGCCTTACCGTGTGGTGAGCCTGTGCACGGGCGATATGGGCTTTGGCTCAGCCAAGACCTTCGATCTCGAAGTCTGGTTGCCAGCACAAAATACTTATCGCGAAATTTCTTCCGTCTCGAACATGGAAGCCTTCCAAGCGCGGCGCATGCAAGCGCGCTTCCGCAATGCGCAAGGCAAGCCGGAAATGGTCCATACTTTGAATGGTTCCGGTTTGGCGGTAGGACGCACGCTCGTCGCGGTGCTGGAAAACTACCAGCAAGCCGATGGCTCGGTGACGATACCGGAAGTCTTGTGGCCTTACATGGGTGGCTTGCGTAGCTTGCAATTGCCAGCTTGAGCAGATCTTGAGCAGAAAAATCCCGCCAAGCGCGTGTCGCCGGCGGGATTTTTTTTTAACAGCGCTCTGCGCGAAAATCCTTCCCGTTCAGAGGCTGTCGCAAAAGAATTTTCAGTCGGTATCACTATCCCCTGGTCGGCAGTCACGTCATTCCCGCGCGTTTTTGCTGGGAACCTGGCGGCGTTTCAGATGCAAAAATGTCGGTCCGACTTGCGACAGCCTCTTTAGGGCGGCGTCGCCATCGACTCAGTTGAGGGGCGGGGTGTCGATATCGATGCGGCGATCAATGAATAAACTGTTGCCGTGGATTTTTTTGGCTTGCTTCTTTGCATCCGATGCCGCCAGTGAAATTTGATGGTGAGAATAAAATTTATTCGCACTCGATTTCACGACACCAAGCGAGAGGCAGACCAGTGGATAAAAAACTTTCTGGCCTTGCCGATCTTCACTTAGATAACCGCCGCGTTCGCGATCTTCATTGCTGTAGAAATTTTGAATTGCCTCAGCGAAGCTTTGCAGTATATTGCGGCAGCGCTGTTCCCAGTCTTCGCTGCGAAACAGGATTAAAAAATCGTCGCCGCCGATGTGGCCGATAAAATCCTTGTGCGCATCGCAATGCTGCTTGAGAATTTCGCTGGTGATCTCGATGATATCGTCACCGCGCCGGTATCCGTAGACGTCGTTGAACGGTTTGAAATGATCAAGATCGCAATAGCAGGCATAGAAGGGCAGTTGTTTCTGTAATAACTGATCAATGTGCTCATTGATCGGCACATTGCCAGGTAATTGTGTGAGCGGATTGGCATAGCGGGCCGCCATGATTTGCATGTGCGTGATTTCGCGCATCAGATCTGGGCCACTGCAAATGCCGATGTACTGACCTTGATCGGTAATGATGATGCCATTAATTAAATGTTCAGGGTTCGCAGCGACGATGATGTGGCTGACATCTTGCATGCTGGTGTTTTTATCGACGATAACTGGATGGGGATCCATGAACAACTTGCACGATTTCTTGCCATACAGTTCGCGCTGATACGGCCGCGCAAAGCTGTCTATCATATGGTAGCGGTTGATGATGCCGATAGGTATGCCCTGGTCGACCACTGGGATGATTTGCAGCTTGGGCTGTTTTAAAAAAATATCATCGACCTGATTATTGAGCATGGCCGAGGTGACCGTGATCGAGGTTTTGAGTATTTTTTCGACCGCCGCCGCTTGCTCGAACACGCCGCGGCGTGCTCCTGAGGGGAGGTTGACGGTGAGCGCCTTGGTGACCTCGGCCGAGATGGCGCGGGTAGGCGTAGGATGCGGGCGGGCGATGTGGTAACCCTGTCCGCAGGCTACTCCGAGTTGCCGCACCATCAGCAGCTCGGCCTGATTTTCTATGCCCTCGGCGATGACGCGGGTGCCAGATTCTTTGGCGATACTTTGAATCGAGCGCACAAATTGCGCTTTTACCGTATCGTGGTTGATACCCTGAATGAAGTGCATGTCGATTTTAACGTATTCGGGCTTGAGCTCCGACCACAGCCGCAGGCTGGAAAAACCTTCGCCGAGATCGTCGATGGCGATTTGAAAACCCATCTGGCGATAGTGGCGCACTGCTTCGCACAATAATACGTAATCGTGGGTCGGTTGATATTCGGTCAGTTCGATGACGACACGCTGCGGATTGATGCCGAGTTCATGTATGGTATCGAGCGTTTCGCCATAGCGCACATCGCGGTGCAGTAAGCATTCGGGGCTGACGTTGAGAAATAATTTTCCCGGTAATTTTTGTGCGGCAAATTGCTCGAGTACGACACGCCGGCATAAATGCTCGACGCTGACGGTTAAATTATGTTCGGCCGCGACCTTGAACAGATTGATCGGTGCATGCAAAACACTATCGGAGGGGCCGCGTATCAAACCTTCGTAACCGAGAATTTCACCGTTATGCATTTCTATAATCGGTTGAAAACGCGCGGTGAGGCTACGCTCTTTAATTATGCGCTGCAACTGCTCAAGCATGGAGGTTTCCGGCGAGGTTGGCGTCGCGACTATGGTATGCGCAAGCGGCAGCGGCAACTGCGGCAATAGCGGCAGTTGTAGAGCAGGGGCCAGAGCACTAGTCATCGCAGCGTTTCCGCAAAAGTAACAGCGAGTGCACCTGGCGCTTGTGACGGGAGTGCTGATAAGAGTTTCATCATCGAACTATAGCGGTCGATTATGACAACTATGTGTCAGAAAATTTCTTTAGTGCACTATTTGAGGAGAAAGTGATGATTTACTGCTCTTAAGAACTTTTCTTAGCCGGCTACTGGATAAAAGGGGATTTCTTTGCTATACTTTGTTGCTTCGTTTTTCAAGAAGCGAAGCACCTGGAGAGGTGGCAGAGTGGTTGAATGTACCTGACTCGAAATCAGGCGTACTAGCGATAGTATCGGGGGTTCGAATCCCCCTCTCTCCTCCAGATTCAAAAATAAGCCTGCATCATGCAGGCTTATTTTTTTTCAGAGAGAAGGGAGCCAAAGGTTTGGCTCCCGCGGGGGAGTCGAAGGGCCGCGCTTGCAAGCGCGGCAGCGGCCTGCGCAAGTGTAGGCGAATCCCCCTCTCTCCTCCAGAATTTGTATAGCAAAGCCCCGCACTGACCCTGAAAGTCTCTGTGGGGCTTTTGTTTGTGGGGTGTTTGCCTCTCCTTGCGTCTCTGCACGAACCAATCTGTTTCGCCCTATATCTATACTGATGTGGTATTTTTCTGTGGTATCGATCACCGTATGCCGCACACCTATGCCACTCACCGCGAAACAGGTTGCCGCAGTGCAGCCAAAAGACCGGCCCTATAAGCTCACCGATGCGCATCGCCTATACCTTTAGCTAACCGCAACCGCAATCCCCATCGTGCCATGGACAGGTGGCAAACGCCGTCTGGCCAAACACATCCTTCCGCTCTTCACTGAGCACACTTTTTTTAATCACTTGGGTTTTTCGCACCGTTAACGTGTTGTGCTGCTTGATCGAACGTATATGTTCCCTCATACGGTTCACCCCATTGATAAATTAAATATTTCGCCTTATTGATAATAAGGGCGTCAGGAAAATCTAAGATTCTCGTTCCATTCTTAGTTTTAATTGGTTCGGCATTCTTGAACTCATTCAATGCTGCCCAGATAGCTTGTTCACTTTCAAAGACAATGTTTGGCTCTGCAAGCAGGCCGTGGATAATGTCTGAAATTACTTCTCTCGGCACAGCATATCTGTCACCTTTTAAGGTCCAAATTGTTTCAACCAAGACCACATCAGGTATCAATATTTTTTCTGATTTTTGGAAAAGGCGGCGAACCTTTGCACACTGAATCACATCGTCATCAAGTAGTCGTCGCAATAAAACATTGGTATCAATTGCGATCATCCAGCATGCTTTCCAGACTGTCGCACAGAATGTTTCTTGCTTACCGTCGACTCAAGCGATTGTTCGTCGGTAAAGCCTTGATTGGCTTTGATGTGTTTAAGTAGTCCGTCACTGGTTCCCCTGAGCTTTTTGATGATGGTTATCCTGCCCTCATATTCCAAGAAGGAAAGATCGTCTCCAGGCTTTACCATCAGCCGATCACACAATTCTTTTGGCAAAGTTATTTGTCTTTTTTGGCTTAGAACTGGCATAGTGAATTCTCCTTACTTTTACTATATCAGTAAAGATATTGCTTTCTTTACTGGTAGTCAATAAGTAAATTTGGCTATATGCATTCTGAGGTTGGAAACAAGTTTTAATAATTCTAATCTTTCTGTTTGATTTGTGCAAAACATGGTTGCATGCATTGGAAATATGCTATGCTGTTTTGTGCAAAATCAGGTAGGAGTTAAGAAATGGCAGAACAAACCGGCTCAGCAGCATCTTTAGCGGATTTCATTTGGAAAAATGCCGAAGACCTTTGGGGTGACTTCAAACATACAGATTTTGGCAAGATTATTTTGCCATTCACTTTGCTTCGTCGTCTGGAGTGCGTTCTTGACCCTACTCGACAAGATGTTCGTGACGCAAACGAACTTCATAAAGACTCTGGCATCGACCTTGATCTTATTCTGCGCCAATGCACACGTTACCCTTTCTACAATACGTCAGAGTATGCACTAAGCACTCTGGGCGGCACCAAGACGCGACAAAATCTTCAGGACTACGTTGCTCACTTTTCAGACAACGCACGCATCATCTTTGAACAGTTCGATTTTTCCAACACAGTGATTCGGCTAGATAAGGCTGGGGTACTGTTTAAAATTTGCAAGAATTTTGCTGGAGTTGACCTACATCCAGATGTGGTGCCGGATCGTGTCATGAGCAATCTGTATGAGCACCTGATCCGCCGCTTCGGTGCAGAAGTCAATGAAGGTGCCGAGGATTTCATGACGCCGCGAGATGTCGTGCACCTTGCCACTTCCTTGCTATTGGATCCCGACGATGCCCTGTTCGAGTCTAATCCAGGATTGATCCGTACGCTCTATGACCAGACATGTGGTACCGGTGGATTTATTTCTGATGCCATGAATCATGTAGCAGATTACGGCAATCGTTTTAAAGTTCCACCAGTCATCATTCCCTATGGGCAGGAACTCGAACCAGAGACCCATGCTGTCTGCCTGACTGGCATGTTATTGCGAACACTTGAGTCGGACCCTGGGCGTGACCTGTCAAAGAATATCAAACTTGGGAGCACGCTTTCTAACGACCAATTCGCTGGACAAAGATTTCATTACGGCGTGTCCAATCCTCCATTCGGAAAAAAATGGGAGAAAGATCAAACAGCGGTCACTGATGAACACAAAGAGAAGAAGTACGACGGTCGATTTGGGCCCGGTTTACCCCGCATTAATGATGGATCCATGCTTTTCTTGCTGAATCTGGCCAGCAAGCTTGAACTCCCGGAGAACGGTGGGGGGCGCGCTGCAATTGTTTTGTCTGGATCACCTTTATTCAACGGTGGTGCCGGTTCTGGTGAATCCGAGATTCGACGATGGTTATTAGAAAATGATATGGTGGAAGCTATCGTATCACTGCCAACTGAGATTTTTTTCGCACTGGTATAGGTACTTATCTATGGATTTTATCCAATAAAAAGCCTGAAAACCGTCGCCACAAAGTTCAATTGCTCAATGCATCGGATCTATGGACATCAATTAAGAACGAAGGTAACAAGCGGCGAATGATCAGTGATGATCAGATCAGACAGATTGTAGACTTGTACGCTACTGCAGATAGTAGTGAACTCAGCCGTATGGTGGACTACCGAATTTTTGGGTATCGTCGTATTAAGGTGCTGCGTCCCCTTCGGATGTCTCTCCATATTACTGATGAATCTATAGTTAAACTCAAGCAAGAGAAGACTTGGGCAAAGCTCACCATAGAACAGCAAGTTGCATGGGAAGAAGCCTTGCAACCACGCAATGGTTTTAGTCAGCCATTTGCATGGGCGGAATCTTTTGTGACTGAAACCGTGAAAACTTCACAGGTTTTTGGAAAAGTTAGTAAACCATTTATCAAAGCTCTTATCAATGCCTTCGGC
The DNA here is from genome assembly GCF_034347425.1 of Undibacterium sp. CCC3.4. Classification (GTDB taxonomy): domain Bacteria; phylum Pseudomonadota; class Gammaproteobacteria; order Burkholderiales; family Burkholderiaceae_D; genus Undibacterium. Next base: position 4,230,930 of record NZ_CP133779.1, on the reverse strand, counting down.
GAACGCGATCCTGCTGGAGAAGCTGTGCTTGATGCAGATGGAAACATAGTTGCTGATTCCGATTTGACGGACAATGAAAACGTTCCGCTAACAGAAGAAATTCGTGACTACTTCGCACGCGAGGTTCTTCCCCACTTTCCAGATGCTTATATTGACGAGACTTTCCGTGATGAAAAGGATAAAGAAATTGGACGTGTTGGGTATGAAATTAACTTCAATCGATTCTTCTATCAATATGTGCCACCGCGAAAATTGATCGATATTGACGCAGATCTAAAACAAGTTGAGGCGGAAATTGCTGAGTTGTTAGGTGAGGTTACACAATGACAGACTATCTCAGCCTCCTTAATACTTTGGATGAAAATGAGCGACTGGAGGCAAAGCGTGGAACCGAAATCGGCCCATCCATCCTAGAAACAGTTTGCGCTTTTGCCAATGAGCCCGGCTTACAAGGAGGTATATTGTTGCTGGGTGTAGTCCGCGACGAAAGCGACCTGTTTTCCCCTTACGTTGTTGAAGGCATATTGCATCCCGATGCGCTGAGCGCCTCACTTGCGACTCAATGCCGCGATCAGTTCAATGTCCCAGTTCGTGTCCAGATTGCAAGTGAACAGATTAGCGGTTGCACAGTTTTGGTTGTGACTGTTCCTGAAGCACAGCCAGGGGATAAGCCGATCTTTATCAAATCGCGCGGGCTACCCCGAGGTGCATTTCGCCGTATCGGAAGCACTGATCAGCACTGTACCGAGGATGACCTACAGGTCCTTTATCAGGGACGACAGATCGAAAGTTTTGATTACACAATTTTGCCAGATACATCGATGGCCGACATGTCGTTAGAAGCTATCGAAGAATATAGAAAAGTACGAGCAGAAGCGAATGCCGACGCCGAAGAACTACGCTGGAACGACGAAGAACTCCTTGAATCTCTTGGTTGTATCAGGCGCCATGAAGGAGTATGGAAGTTCACCGTAGCTGGGCTCCAATTATTCGGAAGGCAACAGGCGCTGCGACGTGTTTATCCGATGACCCGAGTAGACTATATTCGCGTTCCGGGCAAGGAGTGGATTCCTGACCCAGAGCGTCGTTTTGATTCCGTCGAGATTCGAGACTACTTGTTCAGAGCCATCCGTCGTGCGCTCGCCGCTGTGCTAGATGACCTTCCCGTGGGATTCGGTCTTGCAGAAGGAGATGCTCAGCGAAAGGACAAACCGATAATCCCTCAACGAGTGCTGCGTGAAGGCATCGTTAACGCGTTGATGCATCGCAGCTATCGCAGCCATGCCCCGCTGCAGATCATTCGTTATTCAAACAGGATTGAGATTCATAATCCTGGGCATTCGTTAAAATCACCAGAACATCTCGGTGAGCCTGGTTCTGTACCCCGCAATCCTCGTATAGCTGCCGTCTTACTCGACACACGATTTGCAGAAACCAAGGGTTCTGGTATTCGTGTTATGCGTGAAATGATGGTGGCAGCAGGTTTGGAACCACCGCTGTTCGAGTCCACTCGCAGTAATGATAGCTTTGTTGCACGGTATTACTTCCAACACTTCCTGAACGAAGAATCTATCGAATGGCTCAGTCGCTTTCGAGATCTTCACTTGTCCGACGAGGAGGCTCGTGCGCTTGTGGCGGTCCGTGAGCAAGGGGCCATTGACAATTCTATGTACCGCGAGCTCAATCGTGTTGATACCCTCAGTGCTAGCCAGTCCCTGAAGCGATTACGGGATGCAGGTCTATTGGAGCAAAAAGGGCGTGGTTCAGGAACATATTACCAGCCAACCTCATGTTTACTAGACGGCAAGAGAGAAGATGACACAATATCTAGTCAGACCGATGGCTTATCTAGTAACCTCGGGTCCTTATCTAGTAACCTCGGTGGCTTATCTAGTAACCTCGGAACCTTGTCTAGTAACCCCAATTGGCAAGAATTGCCAAAAGAGCTTCAAGAAATGGTCTCCTCGATGGGACAACGGACCCCGCCTGACAAAGTCCGCGAGGCCCTGATTCAACTTTGCAAATACCGGTCATGGCAAGCTTCAGAGCTAGCAGGTCTTTTTAATCGCAACGCTGACTATTTAGGAACTCAGTACCTTCGCCCTTTGGTTAGTGCTGGAGTGCTCGCTTACACCATTCCTGATCAGCCTAATCACCCACACCAAGCTTATAGGGCAGTTAGTGACGCGGAAGAATCAGAATGAGCCAATACAAACCTTACGCTTCATACAAAAATTCAGGGATTGAATGGATTGGCAATGTACCTGAGCATTGGGATGTAACAAGAATTAAACGCGCATCCTCTCTGAGAACTGAACGATGTACAGATGCTTCTGATGGATCGAATTACATTGGATTGGAAGATGTGGAGTCAGGCACAGGGAAGTACCGTCCAACTGAAGGCAGCTCTCGCCAAAATGAAGATTCGACCGTAGGTGTCTTCCGATCAGGCGATGTCTTATATGGGAAACTACGTCCTTATCTGAAGAAAGCGATCGTCACTGATTCAAACGGGCTTTGTTCAACTGAATTTCTTGTTATCCAGCCCAGATCAGTCATATCGGCATGGCTACATCAATGGATGCTAACAACTGTTGTAACACAACAGATTGAGGCTGGGTGCGAGGGCAGCAAGATGCCGCGAGCTGATTGGGAACATGTCTGTTCACTCCATGTACCATCACCAAAACCCTCAGAACAATCTGAAATTATTGACGTCCTTGATCGAGAGACCAAGCGCATCGATTCTCTAATTGCAAAGAAAAGCCGCTTTATTGAACTCCTGAAAGAAAAGCGCCAAGCACTGATCACGAACGCTGTCACCAAGGGGCTTGATCCCAATGTGAAAATGAAGGATTCAGGGGTAGAGTTGATTGGTGACATCCCAGTACATTGGTCTATAAAGAGACTTAAACATCTCCTTCAAAGCCCATTAAAATATGGTGCGAATGAGTCAGGAGACGACTCTATCTTAGAAGGTCCACGATATATTCGAATTACTGACCTCGATGAGTCTGGAAGCTTACGCAACAACTCAGTAAAACGCCTTCCGTTTGACATCGCACAGCCATACATGTTGGCAGATGGCGATATTTTGTTTGCTCGAAGTGGAGCAACAGTAGGAAAGACATATCGATATAAGTCTGAACATGGCCCAGCGTGTTTTGCGGGCTATCTCATTCGTGGTCGTTTTGATGCAAATCAAGTCATCCCAGATTTCATAGCTCTCGCAGTTCGTTCCTACTACTATTGGGATTACATCCAAAGAACAGCTATTCAGGCTACCATTGAAAATGTTGGGGCAGAACGATATGGAGAATTCCCTGTCTCGTTGCCCGACGTTCAAGAGCAGATGAAAATAGTCGAAACGGTGGACGCTGCGATGAACCGGATTGACCTGCTCATAAGAAAAACCCAACACAGTGTCAATCTCCTAAAAGAGCGTCGATCTGCATTCATTACCGCCGCCGTCACAGGCCAAATCGATCTACGGGAGTTTGCATGACAAAAACCGAAGCAGAAAATCTGGTGATGCGAGCATGGAAGTTAGCGGAAAGTTTAGATCATGGCTATTGCACAATCGAACACCTCATCGCTGTTGCCTACCGGGATAATAATGAACTTTGGGCAGACGTCACGAAATTCATTATCGATAATGCTCCCGAACTTCAATCAGGTGAAACCCTTGGTCCAACATTAGGTTTTCAGAGAATTACAAAGAGAATGTTAATAGATGGCTCGGATCTTGTTTCTGCAATCACCGCTGAAGGTGCAGATGCGTGGGGTCCAATATTTTTGGCACGACACGGTGTGACTGAAGCAAAGAGACTAAAGGCAAAAATATGAGTGATACCGCGCACCAAGAAAAGCATTTCGAAGCCTACATCGTTTCCAAACTGGAAGCGCAAGGCTGGAAAGTCGGCAGTACACTCCAGTACGACACCGAGCGCGCTCTATACCCAGATGATTTGATCAATTGGCTTGAAGTTACTCAACCTGAAAAGTGGACCAAGCTCTGCAAGGATAACGGCGAGCGAGCCCGTGATATCTTGATGGATCGCTTAGCCAAGGCACTTGATCAACACGGCACCATGCATGTATTTCGTAATGGCTTTTCCATTGCTGGTTGTGGCCATTTGGATTTGTCGGAAGCTGCACCTGAGGACAAGCGCAATGAAACCGTACTCAAGCGCTATGCCTCCAACGTGTTGCGCGTTGTACCTCAGCTTCAATACCATCCAAGCAGAAAATTAGCCATTGACCTCGTGTTGTTCATCAATGGTTTGCCAGTTGCTACGGTTGAACTCAAAACCGACTTTACTCAGTCTGCTGAAGCGGCCATGGATCAATACAAAACTGATCGCTTGCCGTACGACTCCAAAACTAAACGCAAAGAACCGCTACTGACATTTAAACGGGGAGCTGTTGTTCACTTTGCTATGTCGGATTCTGATATTCAGATGGCGACAAAATTAGAAGGTGAAAACACGTTCTTTCTGCCCTTCAATCAGGGCAACGAAGGTCATGCTGGCAACCCCCAACGTGCAGACAAAGAATATCCGGTCGCTTACTTTTGGGAACAGGTTTGTCAACCTGATGCCTGGCTGCGTATCTTTCACAGTTTCGTTTATGTTGAGAAAAAGGACGTTGTCGACATCAAAGGTAACTGGTCCAAACGTGAAACCCTGATTTTCCCTCGCTACCACCAGTGGTCCGCTGTCAATGACATGATTGATGACGCCCGAAAAAATGGACCCGGTCTTTCATACCTGGCTGATCACAGCGCCGGTTCCGGTAAGACCAGCACAATTTCATGGACTGCCCATGATTTGGTCAAACTACGTAGAGATAATGGTGATACTATTTTTAGTAGCGTGATCATTGTCACCGATCGCACTGTGTTGGATGGACAAATTCAGGATGCGGTTAAACAGATTGACCACCAGTTCGGAGTCATTGCCGCCATTGATCGTCAAAAATCTTCAAAATCCAAGAGTAAACAACTCGCAGAAGCATTAATTGCAGGTACTCCAATTATTGTTGTCACCATACAGACCTTCCCCTTTGCGATGGAAGCCATCGTTACTGACAAAGCACTAAAAGGCAAAAACTTTGGTGTGATCATTGATGAGGCACATGCATCACAAACAGGCTCGACCGCCGCCAAACTACAGACCGCATTGGCCATGAGTGGCAACGGGAAGATGGCATCCTTGACGGTAGAGGAGCTTCTTGAGGAACTACAAAAATCACGGGCTAGACCTAACAACATCAGTTATTTTGCGTTTACGGGAACGCCAAAGCATTCCACTCTTATGCTGTTCGGGCGTCCGACAGATCCAACGAAACCAGCCTCCAAAACGAATCTTCCGCGCGCATTCCATCGCTACCCAATGCGTCAGGCCATTGAGGAAGGATTCATTCTTGATGTGCTAAAGGGATACATCCCTTACAAGACCGCTTTCAATCTTGCCAAACAGATTGAAGACACGAAGAGAGTCAGCGGGAAAAGTGCCAAACGGGCTTTGGCACAATGGATGTCATTACATCCTACCAATGTGACCCAGAAGGTGCAATTCATCATAGAACACTTCAGTAAGAACGTGGCGCACCGCCTTGATGGCAAGGCCAAGGCTATGGTGGTCACAAGCTCCAGGGCTGCGGCAATCCGTTACAAGAAGGGATTTGATGCCTATATCGGAAAGCACCCTGAGTATTCCGGCATTAGGTCATTGGTCGCTTTCTCTGGAAAGATGACTGGCAAGCAGGTTATACATGGCGATGATGTGGGTGACGTTGCTGAGATTTTTATGGTTGACGAAGGTGAGGAGTTTACTGAAGTCAGTATGAACCCTGATGTGGCTGGACAGGATTTGCGCATTGCGTTTGAACGACCTGAATACCGCGTCATGCTTGTTGCTGATAAATTTCAGACTGGATTTGATCAACCCAAATTGGTCGCCATGTACGTTGATAAGAAGATTGCCAATGATGTGGAGATTGTGCAAACTTTCTCCCGACTCAACCGGATGGCGCCAGGCAAGGATGAAGTTTTCATTATTGATTTTGTCAATGATCCAGCCAATGTGCGTAGAGCGTTTGACATGTATGACGATGGTGCCCAGATTGACGACATGCAAGACGTCAATGTCGTCTATGAGATCAAAGAAACTTTGGATGCCCAAGGGCTTTATGAATCAGAGGACTTGGAAGAGTTCAAGGAAGCCCGGTTCAAAACTATTCGAGACATCACTCAAGCTCAGGAACCACAGCACAAGGCGCTATATGCTGCAACCGAACGTCCAACCCGTGTATTCAATCAGCGCTTGAAAATGCTTCGTGATGCTATTGGAACGTGGGAGGCAGCTTTTGAAAAGGCCCACAGCACTGGCGATGAAACTGCAATGAAATCAGCAGATCATCATAGAAAAGAACATGCGGACCAGATTAAGACCTTAATTGCGTTCAAGTCAGGATTGGGTAGGTTTGTCCGTACGTATGCTTACATTGCCCAACTGGTGGATTTTGGTGATCCTGAGTTAGAAAACTATGCGGCTTTTGTGAAGTTACTTCAAAAACGATTGAATGGCGAACCTCCTGAGTCAGTGGATCTGAAAGGGTTGGTACTTACAGGATTTGATATTAAACGCAAGGATGATGTCCCAGTAGATGATAATGATCCAACTGTACTTAAACCGATTGGACCGGGTAGCGGAGGTAGTAAAGGTGAAGACCCACATTATCTAATGGAAATCATCGATCGCTTAAACCGCCTTTTTGGAGAGGTAACACCACTTCGTGACCAAGCGACTTTCGTTAATCATATCGTTGCGATCGCTCGTGAAAATGATGTTGTTATGGCTCAGGTTGAAAATAATTCACGTGAACAGGCACTGAAAGGGAATTTGCCAGGAGCCGTGCAACAAGGAGTCGTCAGGGCTCTGACGTCTCACCAAAAATTAGCTACCCTGGTGTTGAAATCTGACCGCCAGTCTATGGGGGCGCTGACAGACATAATTTACGAATTAATCCGCGATCGCAAAGATATAAACATTAGCGACATAGGTTGAGAGGCCAATAGTGTTCGACCTACTTAACTTGCCGGGAGTAAAACCGGTTGATTTGCATTATGGTAATCGTGTAATCACGGTTGTTGCCGAGGTACTCGAAGGCGAAGTACCATTCTGTCAGGAATGCGGTAAGCCTTTGCATCGACATGGACGCAGAACTAATATTTTTGCAGACACGCCAATGCAGATGCAGCCGGTACGGTTGGAGATTTCCAGACCACGGTATCGGTGTATTGGTTGCGCAAAGATATCAACTCCAGACTTACTGTTTCTCGATGAACGCAGGCGTGCCACCAAACGGCTTGTTGATGCTGTGCGCCAGCGATGTCTTGGAATGACGTTTCACGCGCTTGCTGAACAGACAGGCTTGGCCGTTAACACGATCAAGAACATTGCGCAGGATCTGATTGTTGATTTGGAGCGCACTGTTCGTTATGAAACTCCAGTCATCATGGGAATAGACGAAGTGAATCTAGCTGGTGACTACCGGTGCGTGATTACGAATCTGGCCACGAACAATGTCTTTGAAATGCTTGAGTTTCGCACCCAAGATCACATGATGCCGTTCTTTGAAAAACTGCGAGACCGCGAAAAAGTTGAGTGGGTCTGTACTGATATGTGGAGACCTTTCAAGCGATCATTCAGTCCATATCTGCCAAATGCGCGACTGGTCATTGATAAATTTCATGTCGTTAAGATGGCATCTGAGGCATTAGATGATGAACGTAAGAAATACCAAGCAACGCTTTCGAAAAATGAACGGGTGCATATCAAAAAGTCTATTCGGTGGTTGACCTTAAAAAGACCATCGAATTTGAATGCAGCAGAAAAGGAAGCTCTGGAAGTGGTGCGAAAGAGCATTCCAGAGTTAGCACTGGCATACGATTTCAAAGAAGCATTTTTCAGAATTTATGATGACCCGACAAAAGAATCGGCGATGCGTGCCTTCGAGGCATGGGAAAACTCGTTACCTGATAAGGAATTGGATAAATTTCATTCTTTAGCAAAAACGGTTCATAACCATTATGACGACATTTTTGCGTACTGGGATTCACCAAGTCAAATCACGAATGCTTACACTGAATGCCTTAACGGCCTAATCAAGATGGCAAATCGAATTGGTCGTGGTTACAGTTACGAGATTATCCGTGCGAAAACACTGTACGCAAAACAGGCTAGGAAAGTTGGTAGCGGAGTTCGCCTTCTTCCAAGTTCAGAATCTCAAATTTCAGCCAAGACTACATCTGAAACCATTGAATACGGACCACATATTCCAACCTTGATCGGTTTGGCTGAGGATGGCGATTTTGATTAAAAAGCACATTTCAAGTCTCAGTCTTCATATTGCTAAAAGATATAATAAAGTTACACACCTTTGGTTTTTTTTTAAAAAGCAGAAGTGATTCCAACATCCGGAGGAGTCAACTATTTACTAGAACTCGGTCTCGGTGCTGCTCGCAGCCGATACTGGTGTAGTCTCAGTCCATTTTTCAAGTGAGGTCAGCGCTTTGAACATCCAAAAAATCATCGGCAATCGTCAATTTTTAACTTTGCCTTTATGCAGCCTGTTGCTCGCTTGCGGTGGCGGCGGTGCGCCTGGTCCGACACCGACACCGACACCGATACCCACACCGGCACCGGCACCGACACCGACACCCGGCGCGCTAACGTATTTCTATTTTAGTTCTGGTCACAAAGCGCTTGATGTCTTGACTACACCACAGGCGAAGGCTGCATTGGCAAAATATTCGGATGTGATTGCTGGAATAGATGTCGGCGGAGATACCTCGTCGTCTGATTTTTTGAGCAGCGTGCAGAAAATGCGTACTCAGGGTTGGCGCTTGCACGTGTATTTAGAGGGGCCAGGCGGACCAACCGGTAATAGCTGGGCGCCAGATGAATGTGTGCGCGTACAAAATGCCGCCAAAATCTATGTCGCAAAATCGATCCCGGTCGGTGATCACTGCCAAGATGACAATGCCGATTGGATGAAGGAATGGAATCAAACGGGCTTTTTTAAACAGTTGCAACAACAATTGAGCGATCTACAGCCCTTGGGTGTGGTATCGGTGGAAGTAGATAATTTATACCGCGCCGGGTACGGTAACGGGGCTACGCCATTATCCGATTTCATTGTCCGCTTCAATAACGGTAAGGCTGCCAATAATCCGATAAGGCTATTACTGAAAAACATTGGCTCCCCCGCTGAACTGGATACTATTCTCGCTGCCAGTCCACGCACAGCAATTGCGAACTATATGATTTTGGAAGAAGATTTGAAAAATCAGTGGTGCGCTTTGCGAAGCACAGGCAAGAAATATGGCATCGTAGCGGGCTTTAGCTGGAATACTTTTGACTACCACTCCGAGGTTGATAGCACCGGTAAAGATCTTGTTTTATCCGGCCCGGCTCAAAGCGAACGCCAAAGCTTTGCATGTCCGCCTTAATCGGAATAGTGTGGCACCTTCTTACGACGATCCACTGGGCTTTGGGTATCGAGTTACCATTGAAACGGTATAGGTGAAAATCACTGATAGGTTGTTTTCGTCGGTCACCGCTCGACATAGTCGATTGGACTTTCATCAATTAATATAATCTCCTGAATATGCTAATTGACGATGATGCTGTGCACAATATTTCTCAACCAGTCAAAACCGTAAAAGATAGTGACAGAGACAATGATGGAAGAAAAGGAGGCAAAATCGAGAAGCCTAAGGCAACCACTGGAAATATGGGTACAAAAACTGTACGGATCTGGCAATTCCAACCAGCATAATCTCAAAGACAGTAGAAACTTTTCGACAATTCCAACCTTGGCAGCTAATACCAAATTTGGTGCCCATGGCTAAAATAATGTTACATCCAACCTCAGAATGCATATAGCCGTAAATTTAAGTAATTAAAGAACCGAAGATGGCATCATGAATCTCCACTATTTTATCGGCGTCAAGGATTGAAGTGTTAATAACGCGCTCAATGCGCTCAATCGCCTGCAGAATGTGGCCGAGGTAATCAGGGATGCGCAGCGCTTTGTTCATCAAAAATCTGACTAGGGTTTGAAACCCCGGCCTTCAGAGGCTGTCGCAAAAGGGTATTGAGTCAGTATCATTACCCTAACTGGTGGCCACGTCATTCCTGCGCGCTTTTGGCAGGAACCCAGCGGCGTTCGTGGTTAACTGAAAATGCCAGAAATTGTGGCATTTTCAGTGTAAAAAACGACGCTGGGTTCCCGCCAAAAGCATGCGGGAATGACGAGGCTGTGGCATGCAGGAATGACGAGGTATGCGGTGTTTCAGGTGTAAAAAACGTCCATCAGGCTTTTGCGACAGCGTCTTTTGGCCGGTGAGCGACGAAGGAGCGACGCGATGGGAGGGGATGCAAACCCCTTCCAGAGGCTTTTCCATCGTCGCTTGCGACGATCCATTAAGTTGCTACCGTTTACCGTATCGTCAGTGCACAGCAGGCGCGATGCCAGGTCGGTGCAGCCCAGCGCCGGTGGGATGGCTACTCAATCAATTATTTCAGCAGCTATCAAGTGCCACGACTGATGCTGTCGAGGACGGCATGCAGGGCTTGGCGATTGATGGGCTTGGTCAGATAGCCATCGATGCCGGCAGCCAGGGCCTCTTCTTGTTCGCTCGGCATGGCCGAAGCGGTCAGGGCGTAAATGGGGATGGCCTTGGCCGTGGCCTGCTGCTGCTCGAGTCGGCGAATTTCTCGGCTCGCTGCCATGCCGCTCATGACGGGCATTTGCATATCCATGAGGATGAGGTCGAAATCTCCCTGTTGCCAACACTGCAGCGCTTCCATGCCGTTAGTCGCGAGGGTGGTTTGATGCCCGAGTTTTCCCAGCAGGGTCAGAATCAAGGTTTGGTTGACGACATTGTCTTCGGCGATTAACACGCGCAAGCGGCGCAAGGCTTGCGTCGTAGCGCTGCTATCGCCAGGCTCGGCCAGCGTTGCAGCAGCGGCGCTGCTCGGCAGTTCTATTGGCAGTGACAGGGTGAAGCAACTTCCTTGATTCGGAGCACTGACCAGTGTGATGCTGCCACCCATCAGTTGTGCCAGGCGACTCGATATACTCAGTCCTAGCCCAGTGCCGCCGAAGCGGCGAGTGGTCGAGACATCCTGCTGGGAGAATGCATCGAAGATACGCGCTTGTTCGGCTTCCGGAATGCCGATGCCACTGTCGCTCACGCTGATGTGCAGCCAAGTGCGGCCGGCGGTATCGAGCGCGGTCTGCGCTTGCAATTCTATGCGGCCGTGATCAGTGAATTTGATCGCATTGCTGAGCAAGTTATTGACGATTTGGCTCAAACGAACCGGATCGCCGAGGATGCTGGCTGGCAGTTGTGGGCTGAAGGTGCAGTTGAGTACCAAAGCTTTTTTCTGCGCTGCGAAGCCAGTCGATTGACATAAACCAGTCAGCAGCGCTTGCGGGGCGATGGCGATGCTCTCGAGTTCGATTTTATTGGCTTCGATTTTACTGAAATCGAGGATGTCGTTGATAATCACCAGCAGATTATTGGCCGAATGATTGGCCATTTCCAGAAATTTTGTTTGCTCTTCGTCGAGCTCAGTATCGAGACAGAGTTCGATCATCCCCATGATGCCGTTCATCGGTGTGCGAATTTCATGACTCATATTGGCCAAGAAGGCGCTCTTGGCATGGTTCGCATTTTCCGCTACTTCTTTGGCGCTGATCAGAGCCAATCTGGCGAGTTCGCCGGCGGCGATCAAGGCGCTGATGTTTTCTAAAGTTGCGGCGATGTTTTGTTCGGTGCTGCTTTGGTCGACGGCATCGGGCAGCAGACTGATGAGAATCTGTTTGAGTGAATTCAGAGTAGTTTCGCGTTCACTCAGTTCGGCGCGTAATTGGCTGGCCGTGGTTTGCAGGGTAATCAGGGTTTGGCGAATTTCCAGCGGCGCATTGTCGATCAGGGTTTGGTTTTCACTGTCGCGTCCGGCCACCATGCCTAATTCCAGCACGCGGCTTTGTTTTAAACTACCGAGCCAGCGGTGCAGCGGGAACCAGATCAGTATCAGACCGCCGATGAAACTGGCCAGTGTCAGTGCCAGCGCCACTTGCATGGTCTGCCACATGCGCTCGGCAATCTGTTGATTATCAAAACTGAGTCTGAGTACGCCATAGTCTTGCCCACCGACGGTGATGACGCGATTATCATCGAACAGATGAGCGGTGATGCGGTCCATGATCCAAGAGGGAATATAGGCCGGCGTGTCATCGGATTTGCTGCGACTTTCTATCATTCCGGGGTGCAGAGAAATAAATTTCGCCGATGAAAAATTTCGACTGACGACCATTGATTCCAGCGTACGCTTGATGGTGTCGTAATCGCCAACGACGGCGCTGTCGGTGACGCTGTGGGCCGCCACTTCGAGCATGGAAGCAGCCGACTCTTGCACATCTTCGATTTCTTGGGTGAAGCGGGTTTCATAATACAGCGCCACGCCACTGCACATGAATGCCAGCCAAGTCACGGTATAGAGCGCATAGACGCGTAACACCAGTGATTTGGGTAAGATAAATTTCAGCAATCCCACGGGGCCTCGGCGATGGTGCGGTTGATCGTGTCGTTCAGCGCAGGCTGAGCGGTGCCGACTGATAGAATTTTCGGTAATTGACATACTCACTGCCATCTGAAGCGATGAAGAAGATATCGCCTGGCAGGCTGATTTTTTGCGCCGCTTGCCGCAATATTTCACGCCCTTGTGGATCGTCTTTCATTTCGAAGAAGGCTTTGGCTACGGCCTTCAGATCAGCCGGCTTGACTTTGCCAGACGCCATCAGTGCCAGATCATGGTAGGGCGTGGAACTCCATAGCACGCGAAATTTTTTATTTTCGCGCTGTGCGTAACTATCGATTAACTGTGAGTTACCGCCGACCGCTTGGACTTTACCAGCGGCCAGTTGGCCTAGGGCACCATTCTGATTGCCACCGAAGATGACGTTGATATCGATTTTCTGTTCGATCAAATGTGCCATCGGTACTTTGTAGGCGATCAGTGCTTCCGGTCCCGGGAAGGCGATGTCTTTGCCTTTTAGTTGCGCCAAGCTGGTGATGGCGGAATCGGCTGGCACCACGATTTGACCGCTGACCGGTGCCAAATTGCGCCGTCCGAAGACTTTCCAGCCGAGTTTTTCGCGTTCCGGAGCGAACAAATGGTTGGTGAAAGCGAATTCGACTTCTTGCGCCAGAACATAGCTGGTGGTGTCGGCTGAGGTGCGGCCGATTTTCAGCGCCAAATGCACACCACTTTTGTCTGCCACATAATTGATGATGGGATTCCAGTAGGCCGCGGTCAGATTGATGTCGTATTGGTTGACCGGTGAAAACCGATAGGTCGGGGCTTCATTGGCGGCTGCGCCCAGACTGCTCAGGTACAGGATGGCCGCGCACAGGCAGCAACGTAATTGACACAGCATGATCGCCTCGCAAGTAAAAAATTGCCTGATTATAGCCAAATAATGTTGCCGTAGAGTATTTCCCTGTAAATAGTATAGCATTCGGCGTTGCTGAAGTTGTTAAAAAGTGAAGGTTTAACGCGGCGCTTGTGGTCAAATCGCCCCTCAGGTATTCCGTACCGTCTGTGTCGCTTGCTTGCTTCGCGCTACAATGAGGGTCTTCGCCATGTTTGGCACTGTATCGGTAATCAATGACTGAAAAAAAACCTCTGTTAAGTGTCGATCAAGCTTTGGCCTTGCTGCTCGCCGCGGTGCGCCCGCTTACTCAAAGTGAAACGATCGCCACGCTCGATGCCGCTGGCCGAGTGTTGGCGCAGGCACAAACCTCCTTACTCGATGTCCCATCCTTGGATAATACCCAAATGGATGGCTATGCCGTGCGCGCGGCCGATTGCCAAAGCGCTGAGGCGCGTTTGCCGGTGACGCAGCGCATTGCTGCCGGTCAGCTTGGCCAGCCTTTACAACCGGGAACGGCGGCGCGTATTTTTACCGGCGCGCTGATACCGCCCGGTGCCGATGCCGTGCTTATGCAAGAACAATGTGTGGCCGATGGGACGGACGTGATCATTGGCCATGTGCCGCAGTCCGGTGATTGGATACGCCGGCGCGGTGAGGATATCGCCGCCGGTGCCAGCATTTTGGCAGCCGGCACGGTATTGCGCGCGCAGCATCTGGGCTTGGCCGCTTCGGTTGGTTTGGCGACACTGCCGGTGTTGCGGCAACCGCGCGTGGCGGTGTTTTTTACCGGCGATGAATTGACCATGCCTGGTGAAGCGCTCAAGCCCGGCGCGATTTACAATTCGAATCGTTACACCTTGACCGCCTTGCTGCGAGGGGCCGGTTGTTTGATCAGCGATTTCGGCATCGTGCCGGATACGCTCGAAGCGACCCGGGCGACCTTGCGCGCAGCGGCACAAGGAAACGATTTGATCATTACCTCCGGTGGTGTTTCGGTCGGCGAAGAAGATCATATCAAGCCAGCGGTCGAAGCCGAGGGAAGTTTGAATATGTGGCAAATCGCGGTCAAACCCGGCAAGCCTTTGGCTTTCGGTGAAGTGGGTGAGAGCTTTTTTCTTGGTTTGCCGGGTAACCCGGTATCGAGTTTCGTCACTTTTTTATTATTTGTGCGGCCTTTTTTACTGCGCATGCAGGGCGTGACTGACGTGACGCCGCAGGCGTTTTCGCTACGCGCCGATTTTACTTGGGCCAAACCGGACCGGCGGCGGGAATTTTTACGCGCTCGTATCAATGCCGATGGTGGACTGGATCTGTTCGCCAATCAAAGCTCGGGCGTGTTGACTTCAACCGTGTGGGGTGATGGCTTGGTCGATGTGCCGGCGGGCCAGAGCATTGCCGCCGGTGAGATGGTGCGTTTCCTGCCTTTTTCCTCTTTTTGAAACAGTCAACCATGAAAATTCAATTACGTTTTTTTGCCAGTGTACGTGAAAGCCTGAATTTGTCGGAACAAACTGTCGACGTGCCCGTGTCGGTACAAACGGTCGGCCAGTTGCGCGCCTGGTTAGTCGCGCGCGGTGAGGTGTGGGCCGAGGTGTTGGGGGCGCAACGGGCTTTGCGGATGGCGTACCAACAGCAAATGTGTGAGCCTGATACCGCGCTCACCGATGGTGCTGAGGTGGCATTTTTCCCACCGGTTACCGGGGGCTGAGCGATGAGAATCAGTGTGCAGACGGCCGATTTCGATCTCAGTACGGAGCTCGCGCGCATGCGCAAGAATCATCCGGCCATAGGCGCCTTGGTCAGCTTCGTCGGTTTGGTTCGCGATGTCAATGATGGTGCCGCGGTGTCGGCGCTCGAACTTGAGCATTATCCGGGCATGACTGAACGTGCACTGCAAGACATCGTCGAGCAGGCGCAGCAGCGCTGGCCACTGCTCGATTGCGTGGTCATACACCGAGTCGGTGCCATGCTGCCGCTTGATCAGATTGTCTTGGTGGCGGTCGCTTCCGCACATCGTGGCGCGGCTTTCGCAGCCTGTGAATTTATGATGGATTATTTGAAAATGCAGGCACCGTTCTGGAAGAAAGAGCAAACACCGGACGGTGCGCGTTGGGTCGATGCGCGTGACAGTGATGAGCAGGCTCATCTGAAATGGCGCGTATAAATTAAATCGTGAGCGGTGTGTGGTGCCGTCGGGTGCCGGCTGCCGATTTTCAGGAAGGAATGTTATGACGCAAGCAATGACTCTATTTCCGGCCATCGAGCCGTACCGCAGCGGTATGCTGGCGGTCGATGCGCTGCACACGCTGTACTGGTAAGAATGTGGCAATCCGCAAGGCCAGCCGGTACTGTTTTTGCATGGCGGCCCAGGCGGCGGTTGTACCCCCGGTCATTGGCGATTTTTCGATCCGGCGCATTATCGTATTGTCTTGTTTGATCAGCGCGGTGCCGGTCGTTCGACGCCGCTGGGCGAATATCGGGCCAATACCACGCCTCTACTGATCGAGGATATCGAGACTTTGCGCAGCCTGCTCGGGATTGAGCAATGGTTGGTGTTTGGCGGCTCTTGGGGTTCGACCTTGGCGCTGGCCTATGGACAGGCGCATCCGGAGTGCTGCCTGGGCTTTGTGTTGCGCGGGATTTTCCTGTGCAGCCGCAGCGAGGTCGACTGGTTCATCAATGGTATACAAAATTTTTACCCCGAAGTTCACCGGCGGTTTGCCGCAGCAATACCGCTCGACGAGCGCGGCGATCTGTTGCAAGCCTATGTCAAACGTTTGTTCTGCGATGATCCGGTAATTTATATGGAAGCGGCGCGCAATTGGAGTCGTTATGAGGGATCGTGTTTGTTTCTCGAACCGCAAGCGCAAGCGATTGCCGATTTCGAGTCAGATCAAGTCAGCCTCGGTATCGGTCGTTTGGAAGCGCATTACATGCTCAACGGCGGTTTTATGCGCGATGAGCAATTACTGCAGGAGCTGGCAGTTATCCGTCATCTGCCGGCTGTCATCGTGCAGGGTCGTTATGATGTGATTTGTCCGCCGGTTTCCGCATATCGTCTGCATCAGGCTTGGCCGGAGGCGCTGTTACATATGATTGGTGATGCCGGCCATGCGGCGATGGAGCCGGGGATTGCCGCGGCATTGTTACTGGTCACCGAGCAATTCAAAGTAGCCGGACGATTTGAGTGAGTCGCGGATTTTTTCAACTTAGTTTGAGCTAGGACAAACTCGGGACGCATGCTTGGCGCAAGACTTGAATTGCCAGTGATTGCCCCAAATTGCTGATGCATAGAATTCACTCAGGAGCAACAGAATGCGTCTCGATAAACTTACTACCAAGCTGCAGGAAGCTTTGGCCGATGCCCAGAGTCAGGCCGTTATCAATGATAATCAATACATTGAGCCGGTTCACTTGCTGGTCGCGCTGCTGAATCAGGATGATGGCGGCAGCCGCTCTTTGCTGCAGCGAGCCGGTGTCAATGTCAATGCGCTGCTGACTGATCTTAAAGTGGCTATCGACCGTTTGGCCAAGGTCAGCGGTACCGATGGACAAGTGCAGATAGGTCGCGAGTTGACTGGCTTACTCAATCTGTCGGAGAAAGAAGCGCAAAAACGCGGCGACGAATTTTTGGCCAGTGAAATGGTCTTGCTGGCTTTGGCCGATGATAAATCGACAGCCGGTAAATTGGCACGCGAAAAAGGCTTAACCCGTAAGGCTTTAGAAGCGGCTATCTTGGCGGTGCGTGGCGGTGGACAAGTCGATTCGGCCGATGCCGAAGGCCAGCGTGAAGCCTTGAAAAAATACACGCTCGATCTGACTGAACGCGCCCGTATGGGTAAGCTCGACCCGGTGATCGGCCGCGATGATGAAATTCGTCGTGCCATTCAGGTGCTGCAACGGCGCAGTAAAAACAATCCGGTACTGATTGGTGAGCCAGGCGTTGGTAAAACCGCCATCGTCGAAGGGCTGGCGCAACGCATCGTCAACGGCGAAGTACCGGACAGCTTGAAGTCGAAACGCGTGTTGTCGCTCGATATGGCAGCTTTGTTGGCCGGTGCCAAATACCGCGGCGAATTTGAAGAGCGTCTGAAATCGGTACTCAAAGAAATCGCGCTCGACGAAGGACAGACCATCGTTTTCATCGATGAACTGCATACCATGGTCGGGGCCGGTAAGGCCGAGGGCGCGATGGATGCCGGGAATATGCTCAAGCCAGCCTTGGCGCGCGGTGAGTTGCACTGCGTCGGTGCGACCACGCTCGATGAATACCGCAAATACATAGAAAAAGATGCCGCGCTGGAACGGCGTTTCCAGAAAATACTGGTCGATGAACCGAGTGTCGAAGCCACCATCGCCATTCTGCGCGGACTGCAAGAGAAATACGAAGTTCATCATGGCGTTGATATCACCGATCCAGCCATCGTGGCGGCGGCCGAACTGTCGCAACGCTATATCACCGACCGTTTCTTGCCCGATAAAGCGATTGATCTCATCGATGAGGCTGCCGCCAAAATCAAGATTGAGATCGATTCCAAGCCGGAAGTCATGGATAAGCTCGATCGTCGTTTGATACAGCTGAAGATCGAACGCGAAGCCGTGCGGCGCGAGAAAGATGAAGCCTCGCACAAGCGCATGGCCTTGATCGAGGTCGAAATCGAAAAGCTCTCGCGTGAATATGCCGATCTGGAAGAAATCTGGAAGGCGGAAAAAGCCATCGTGCAGGGCAGTACCCATATTAAGGAAGAGATCGAACAAATCCGCTTGCAAATGGAAGATGCCAAACGCAAGGGCGATTGGCAAACCATGTCGGAGCTGCAGTACGGGCGCTTGCCGGAACTCGAAGCGCAGTTGAAGCAGGCTGATACCCAAGCCGATAAGAATCAGCAAGACGGTAGCAAGCTCAAGCTCTTGCGTACGCAGGTAGGGGCGGAAGAAATCGCGGAAATTGTGTCGCGTGCCACCGGCATTCCAGTGTCAAGGATGATGCAGGGCGAGCGTGAGAAATTGCTGCATATGGAAGAGGCGCTGCATCAGCGCGTGGTCGGTCAACATGAAGCCATCGTCGCGGTGTCGGATGCGATTCGTCGTTCCCGTGCCGGGCTCGGTGATCCGGGGCGGCCTTACGGCTCGTTCCTGTTTCTCGGCCCTACCGGGGTCGGTAAGACCGAGTTATGCAAGGCGCTGGCCGGCTTTATGTTCGATACCGAAGAGTCCTTGATCCGCATCGATATGAGCGAATTCATGGAGAAGCACTCGGTGGCGCGTTTGATCGGGGCACCGCCCGGCTATGTCGGCTATGAAGAGGGCGGTTACCTGACCGAGGCGGTAAGGCGCAAACCTTACAGCGTGATTTTGCTCGATGAAGTGGAAAAAGCGCATCATGATGTCTTCAATGTGTTGCTGCAGGTATTGGATGATGGTCGCATGACCGATGGCCATGGCCGCACGGTGGACTTTAAAAACACTGTCATCGTCATGACTTCGAATCTCGGTTCGCACCAGATTCAAGCGATGGAAGGCAGCGATCCGGAAGTGATCAAGATGGCGGTGATGGGTGAAGTAAAAACCCATTTCCGGCCGGAATTCATCAACCGTATCGATGAAATCGTGGTGTTCCATGCGCTCGACGCGAAAAATATCGGGGCGATCGCCAAAATCCAGTTGAAAACTCTGGAACAGCGTTTACAACAAATGGAAATGGGTTTGCGCGTCAGCGATGCCGCTTTGCTGAAAATAGCCGAAGCCGGGTTCGACCCAGTCTACGGGGCGCGGCCCTTGAAACGGGCGATTCAACATCAGATCGAAAACCCTTTATCCAAGCAGATTTTGCAAGGAAAATTCGGGCCGAAAGATGTGATTGCCGTTGAAGTGCGCGATGGTGAGCTGGTATTCAGCCGCTTCGAGAGCTGAAGCGCGCTGGGGAAATAAAAAAGCGACGCTTGCGCGTCGCTTTTTTTGCTCTGTTGAGGTTTGATCGGAGCTGCGAATGGGTGAGTGGGGAAAACCGAGCTCAAGTGTTGGCAATCCTGACCGCGGTCAAGCTTGGCGGTCGCACGCGGGCACTGGCGGCCTGAGGGTTTAGAATGGGTGCGGCATGATTGATGCACCACTTTGGAGAAAACGATGAAGTTTGCTACCTGCGATTTATGTGACGCCTATGAAGATCAACTGCAAGCCGGCACCCTCTCTGCGCTGCCGCCGCTGTTCTTGGCCTATGGTGCAGAGCTGGCATTTGCCGGGCCGGCCGTGTGTTTGAAATTGATTGAAGACAATGGATTAGTGCGCACTACGCTGGAAACGCCCGGGCAGGGGCGGGTATTGGTGATAGACGGCGGTGCCAGCCTGCGCTGCGCCTTGGTCGGCGGCAATCTGGCCAAGTTGGCACAAGATAATGGCTGGGCTGGGCTCGTGGTCGATGGCTGTATCCGCGATGTAGCAGAAATCAATGCCTGCCGTATCGGTGTGCGTGCCCGCGGCAGCATGCCGGTGCGCAGTCTCAAACGCGGCGGCGGTGAGCGCGATGTGCGCGTGCTCATTGCGGGTGTAGCGGTTCATCCCGGCGATTGGATCTATGCCGATGCCGATGGTGTGCTGGTGGCGCGGCAAATGTTGTAGTTGCGGCTGCGTGCTCGGTAGTGTGGACGCATTGTATAGGGAAGCGCAGATTTAATCCGAGCGGTCAATTCTTCTGCGATTCAGTCCGCCGCGCCCTAAGGTATGCTCGTTGTCGTGTCGTCAGCGACGTCGACCATGTCGGCGTCAATTTCAAAAAAACCGAGATCAGGCTGTGATCGACAGTTTGGTTTGATGAACTCGACATCATGCACGCCTAATTTTTGGTAAGCAGCCAGGCTGTACACCCAGCCCTTATGCTTACCTTCATGACGGCGAGTGGCAAAGCGGGCAGCTTGACCCATTATGGGTAGACGCGCATCGACGTGAATGCGATAGTAAAACGCACGTTCACGTTGACGTTTTTGATCCATTTGTGCTTCCCACTTCGGGCGCTGCTGTGGCCAGTCCGGTACGGTGGCAGATAATTGCTCTAATTGTGCGCTGTAGTTACTGGCGGCGCCGCCGTGAAAGCCGATAATGGCGAAATGGCTGATCTGTTTTTTGTTCGCTGCCGGGAAAACATAATTGGCGCAAGAAGAAAGGCAGTATTCGAGGACTTGCAGATGCAGTTTGTGGTCGGCGATCCAATTGCCCAAGGCTATGCCATCATCGATTTCACCGCCCCGACTTTTGATGGAAAGCCACTCTGGCTTGGGTGTAGATTGCTGGTAAATACGCGATAACTGCTCATTGGCAGCGGCGCTGATAAGGCCGTAATAATGGAGTTGTTTGCCTTCGATGAAAATGGCGGCGGTGTCGGTGGCCTGTGATGTTTGCCAAGAGATCAGACTCAGAAAGAGTGAGCAGAGAAGCGTTCGGGGAGACATGGGCTGTCCTTGGAAAATTTCATCGCTGATCTCGAGAGCAAAATAATGCACTTGAGATTAAATAATATTAACAAAAAACATTCGAGTCAGACTTTACTTAAAAAGTGATGCTGCAGGATGCCTCTGACTTTCCATGGCTGTCTACTTTAACCGTGCATGAACCTGTTCCGCCGCTTACCAATTCAATCTCTTGAGCGTTTAGCTCGCGCAGAAGGGGTACAGACGAGTTCGATTGGTGTATTGCGAGAGTATTCTCTGCCTCACCTAGGGATAATTTTTTTGCATGATATGCTCTTTTAAAAATACCATCACGGAATTGTGACGGATTTATCCTAAGCACTTTTTGTTTGGATTTCTATAGGACGGGTCTGAAAATGACTGCTGCCATGCGCAGCAGCTGTCACCTGACCGCCGGTCGTGCCAAACTTGAGTCGCGGCCCGCGATGTGCGCATAATACAAGTCTTTGCCCACCATGAAAGACGCCCGCCATGTGGATCGATACCCATTGTCATCTCGACGCCAGCGAATTCGCTGACGCTGCCGCTGTGCTGGCCGATGCCGCGGCCACGGCCGGGGTGTCGGCCTTGGTGTTGCCGGCTGTGCACAAGAATAATTTTGCTGCAGTGGAAGCCTTGTCGCAGCAGCGCAGCGATTGTTTTTTTGCGCTCGGCATTCACCCCATGTATGTGCCGACTTCGGTTGAGGCCGATTTGGCGTTTTTGCGCGCACGCGTGACCAGCTTGCTGCAAGATCCGCCAGCCGGCCGGCGCTTGGTGGCGATCGGCGAAATCGGGCTCGATTATTTTGTGCCGGCACTGAAACAAAGTCCTTTGCGCGAGAAGCAAGAATATTTCTACAGTGAGCAATTGAAAATCGCCCGCGATGTCGGCTTGCCGGTGCTTTTGCATGTGCGGCGTTCGCAAGACCAAATACTCAAGCAATTGCGGCGCATTGCGGTCGTCGGCGGCATCGCCCATGCCTTCAATGGCAGTGCTCAGCAGGCGCAGATGTTTATTGAACTTGGTTTCAAGCTTGGTTTTGGCGGTGCCATGACCTATCCGCGCGCTTTACAAATCCGCCGTCTGGCCGTGGAATTGCCGCTCGCTGCCATTGTGCTCGAAACCGATGCGCCCGATATGCGGCCGGCCTGGCTAGGCAAGGGGAATAACTATCCGGCCGAATTGCCGCGCATCGGCACGGTGCTGGCGCAATTACGTGGGCTGAGCGTGACTGAACTGGCGGCGCAAACCAGTGCCAATGCCCGGGCGGTTTTGCCGCGCATGAATACTTTGGGGTAAATGATGCGGTCGGCATGCCTCGCTTTTGTGTTTGGCGTCGCATGTCTGCAGCAACAGCACAGTTTGTATACGGTAGCGGAATTAGCTTTATTGGCTTTGTGTGCGACATTTTTGCTGCTGCATTATGGCTGTACTCCGCATCCCTTGGCTTGCCCATCTTGGTGGCGTCGCAGTGGCGTTTGCCTTGGCTTTGCCTTGGCTGGCTTGGCATGGGCTGCTGCAATGGCGACACTGGCTTTGCAAACCGAATTGACTGCAGAATTCGAGCGTAGCGAAGTAACGCTGATCGGCTGCGTTGCCTCTTTACCTCAAACCTTCGAAGCCGGGCAGCGGCTTGATTTCGCCGTTGAACAGGTGCTGGCACCGCGTTTGAGTGCGCAGCAATGGCGGGTCTTTCCAAAAAAAATCAGTTTGAGCTGGTCGCAATTGCAGCCGGCACTTTTGCCTGGCGAGCGCTGGCAATTGCGGGTACGCGTGCAGCGTCCGCATGGCTATGCCAATCTTGGTGGCTTTGACACCGAATTGCGCTTGCTTGAAAGTGGTGTGCGCGCGGTCGGCACGGTACGCAGTGCGGCTGAGCTGAATCGCCGTCTCGACCCCATGGTGTGGCAGCCAAGGTATCTGCTCGAACGCAGCCGTGGCTGGTTGCGCGCGCGTATTTTTGCCGCCTTGCCGAATCATCCGTATGCCGGTGTGTTGGTGGCTTTGGTAATCGGCGAGCAACGGGCGATTTCAGCGGCCGATTGGGTCCTGTTCAATCGCACCGGCATTGGTCACTTGATCAGTATCTCGGGTCTGCATGTGAGTATGATTGCGGCGCTGTTTGCTAAGCTCAGTGCGGCGCTGTGGCGGCGCGCGCGTTGGCGTGGGCATGCTTTGCCCTTGCTGTTGCCGGCGCAAAAAGTGGCTGCTGTCAGTGGTGCTTCAGCGGCTTTATTGTATGTGGCTTTGGCCGGCTTCGGCATTCCCGCCCAGCGCACCTTGATCATGTTGCTGACGGTGGCCTTGGCTTTGTGGTGCGGTCGGATCA
The DNA here is from genome assembly GCF_034347425.1 of Undibacterium sp. CCC3.4. Taxonomy (GTDB): domain Bacteria; phylum Pseudomonadota; class Gammaproteobacteria; order Burkholderiales; family Burkholderiaceae_D; genus Undibacterium. The sequence goes on along the minus strand of NZ_CP133779.1, from coordinate 4,207,641 downwards.
GTGATTTTTTTGCGGTATTGTGCCTGGCGCTGGTATTGGTACTGTTGTGCGATCCGTGGGCGGTGCTGGCGCCGGGCTTTTGGTTATCGTTTTTGGCGGTGGCTGTGCTGACTTATGCGGCGGCACAGCCGACGCGTCGTCCGCCGCCTGGCTGGCAGCGCTGGCGCGCATTGTTGCTCGCGGCATTGCGCAGTCAATGGGCGGTCAGCATAGGTTTGCTGCCGCTGAGTCTGTTTTTGTTTGGACAGGTGGCCCTGCTCGGGGCTTTGGCGAATGCCTTGGCGATTCCGCTGATCAGTTTGGCGGTGACGCCGTTGGCCTTACTGGGGAGTGTGATGCCGTCTCCGATATCGGGCTGGTTGTTGCAAATAAGCGACATTTTATTTAGCGCGCTGATGCCTGTGTTGCAGTATTTGAGTGGCTTGCCGGCGGCGCTGTGGCGCGCCGAACGTGGCCCGTGGTGGGCTTGGGTCTTGGCTGCATGTGGCGTGGCGTGGGCATTGCTGCCGCGTGGTTGGCCGCTGCGTTGGCTGGGGCTGGTGTGTTGTTTGCCGATGTTGTTTCCAGCCCGGCAGGCTTGGCCGGAGGGGAGCTTGCGCATGACGGTGTTTGATATTGGGCAGGGCACGGCGGTGCTGCTGGAAACAGCGAAGCATCGTTTGCTTTATGATGCAGGGCCGCGTTATTCGGTCTCGTCGGATGCCGCCCAAAGTGTGCTCTTACCGTATTTGCAGAGGCGTGCCATCAGCGCACTCGATGTGCTGATGATTTCCCACGCCGATCTCGATCATGCCGGTGGTGCTGCCAGTATCTTGCAGTCGCTGGAGGTGGCGGCGGTGGCCAGCTCATTGGCGTCGGATCATCCCTTGCTTGGCGCGGCGCGGCAGCACTGGCGCTGTCACGCTGGTCAGCGTTGGCAGTGGGATGGCGTGGTGTTCGAGGTGTTGCAGCCAGCGTTATCGGCGTATGCCAATGAAAAGTTGTCTGATAATGCGCGTAGTTGCACCCTGAAGGTCAGTAGCGTGCAGCATGCGGTGCTGCTGCCCGGAGATATCGCGGCGGCGCAGGAGACGGCCTTGTTGGCGCAGTATGGTGAGCAGTTGCGTGCGTCGGTGTTATTGGTACCGCATCATGGCAGCAAGACTTCATCGAGCGCCGCTTTTTTGGCGGCCGTGCAGCCGCAAGCAGCGATTTTTCAATTCGGTCACTATAACCGCTATCGCCACCCTCACTCGGTGGTGTGGCAGCGCTATGCCGATGTCGGCAGCATGCGCTGGCGCACCGATAGGCATGGTGCGCTGAGTGTCGAGCTCGGTGAGCGCGTGACGATTACTGCATACCGCCAGCAGCATGCGCGCTACTGGCATGGGCGCTGAGGCTGTACCTGATTGTGGAATAATTCTTCTAAGTCTGCAGGAAAGCCTGTTGGCGCATTACAATTGAAGTCATGATGCATTTTTCAATGCGCTGACTACAATATGGAGCATACTTTGGAGCGAGCGGTTCTACATTTCGTACATGGCAACAGTTTTCCGGCCGGGACTTACCGCGTTTTTCTCGATCAACTGCGTAGTAATCACGTCGTTGGGGTCAGTGATATGTTGGGGCATGATCCGGCCTATCCGGTTACCGACGGCTGGCGCGAGCTGGTGCAGGAATTGATAGCGACGCTGGAAGCGCGCTATTCGGTGCCGGTGGTGTTGCTAGGTCATTCGCTCGGCGGTATTTTATCTTTGATGGCGGCACGCGCCCGTCCCGATTTGGTGCGTGCCGTAATCGTGCTCGATTCGCCCTTGGTGGCCGGTTGGCGCGCGCTGTTATTGCGGGTAGTGAAGTTTCTTAAACTCGATGGTAAATTTTCGCCGGCACGCTTTGCAGAGAAGCGCCGCTGCGTGTGGGATAGTGTTGAGCACGCTCACAGGCATTTTGCCGCGAAAGAGAAGTTTGCGATCTGGCCGACCGAAGTGTTATGGGATTACATGCATGCCGGACTGCTGCCGTCTGCGCAAGGTGTGAGCTTGCGTTTCACGCGCGAAGTGGAAACGGCTATTTATCGCACGTTGCCGCATGGTTTGGGACGCTTGATTCGCCGTCCGCCGGCGGTGCCTATCGGTTTCATCGGTGGCACTGAATCCATAGAGTGTGCTCAGGCCGGCGATTACTATACGAAAAAACTGATGGGTCGCAATTACACACTGATTCCCGGTGGGCATTTGATTCCACTCGAACAGCCCGAGCAGACGGCGCTGGCGGTGGAGACGATGCTGGCTACCTTACTTAAGCAAGAATGTGAACAGAATAATGATTAACGCAAAAATGCAGCAAACCGGCGCCTACCGCGCGCTGGTGGCGCTTGGTTTGACACTGCTTGCTGGTGCGGCCGTGGCCGACGATATTTTGCTTGCGCCATCTTGGCAGGAAATGCAAACCGTGCGCGCGGCCGGTAAATCGCTGTGGCAGTTGGAAATCGAGAATGACAGCCTGCTCCTCAATCGTGATGATAAATTTTATACCAGTGGCGTGCACCTGCAGCAAACCTCGCTGCTGCAAACAGCGCTGCTATCGACCGAATATGGCTGGCGCTTCGGGCAGGATTTTTATACGGCATCGGATACCAATTTGTTGCCCGCGCAATTAGCCGCGAATGATCATCGCTACGCTGGCTGGCTGTACGCTGGCGTGTTCGGCGCAAAAACCGAATCGACCGGGCGCAGTTGGCGCTGGGGCGTTGATATCGGTTGTTTCGGTCGCTGTGCCGGTGGTGCCTGGAGCCAGCAACAGTTGCACCATTTACTGAAACAAAGGCTGCCGCAAGCCTGGAGTACCCAGTATCGCAACGAGGCCGGCTTGGTGCTCTCGGGTGAATGGTCGCCCGGGCGCTTGCTGCCCATGGCCGGGGTCGATCTGACGCCACGCTTGAATGGACGTTTCGGGAATATTTTCACCGATGCCGGGGCGCAGCTGGAATTGCGGGCCGGTACGCTCAATAGCTTGCCGTATCAGCCGGCCAGCTACGTCTTCCTCAAAGGCTCGGTGAAAGCGGTGGCCTATAACGCGACCATAGAAGGCGGTTATTTTAATGATGAGGCGCGTTCGATTGCGACTAAAAAGCGCGGCGGCGAGCTGGAAATCGGCTATCTATGGCAGCGCGGTGAGTATGGTCTGAGTGCTTCCGTGATTCGGCGTGCCAACGAAATCGAGCAGATGTCGAATGCCGTTGGAGCGCAAAATTTTGTCAGGTTGCAATTTTTTTATGCGCCGTAAATAATCCGCGCTTCGGGCGCGGAATTCGTATGCCTGCCTGATAGTCTGAGGTATAATTCGAATTTCCCGCTTGTGCCGTCTGGCACCTTCTGCAATGACTAAGTTTGTATTCGTTACGGGGGGCGTAGTCTCCTCATTAGGCAAAGGCATCGCTGCCGCCTCTCTCGCCGCCATTTTAGAATCGCGCGGTCTTAAAGTGACTATGCTCAAACTGGATCCGTACATCAACGTTGATCCAGGTACCATGAGCCCGTTCCAGCATGGCGAAGTATTCGTGACCGATGACGGTGCCGAGACTGATCTCGACCTCGGCCACTACGAACGCTTCATCACTGCGCGCATGAAGAAAGTGAATAACTTCACGACCGGTCAGATTTACGAGTCGGTGATCCGCAAGGAACGCCGTGGTGAATACCTCGGCAAAACCGTGCAAGTTATTCCGCACATCACCAATGAAATTCAAGAATTCATTCACCGCGGTGCCGCTGGTGCCGATGTCGCGCTGGTTGAAATCGGCGGTACGGTCGGCGATATCGAATCGTTGCCGTTTCTCGAAGCCGCGCGTCAGCTCAGTCTGCGTGCCGGTCGCAATGCGGCTGCCTTCGTCCATCTGACGCTGGTGCCGTATGTGGCCGCTGCCGGTGAATTGAAAACCAAGCCGACACAACACAGTGTGCAAAAACTGCGCGAAATCGGGATTTTCCCCGATGCGCTGCTGTGCCGTGCCGATCGTCCGATTCCGGATGATGAACGCGCTAAGATTTCGCTGTTCGCCAATGTGCCGGAAGAAGCCGTTATTTCGGTTTGGGATGCCGACACGATCTACAAAATTCCACAGATGCTGCACGATCAGGGCCTCGATAAAATCGTTTGCGACAAGCTGGGTCTGGCCCCGCAACCGGCTGATCTGAGTATGTGGAGTAAGTTGGTTTTTGCTCTGGAAAACCCGAAAGACGAAGTCACTATTGGTATGGTCGGTAAATATGTCGATTTGACTGAATCGTACAAATCGCTGACCGAAGCCTTGCGTCACGCCGGTATTCATACCGAAAGCCGAGTCAATATCGAATACGTCGATTCCGAAGAAATCGAAGCACACGGTACTAAGGCGCTGGAAAAATACGACGGTATTCTGGTACCTGGCGGTTTCGGTAAACGCGGCGTCGAAGGGAAAATCATGGCGGCTCGTTATGCCCGTGAAAACAAGATCCCTTATCTCGGCATCTGCCTGGGCATGCAAGTCGCTTTGATCGAATACGCGCGTAACAAAGCCGGTTTGACCATGGCGAATTCGACCGAATTCGATCTCGATACTGAACAGCCGGTGGTAGCACTCATTAATGAGTGGCAAAACCATGATGGTAAAGTCGAGCGTCGCGATGAGAACTCCAATCTCGGTGGCACCATGCGTTTGGGTGCGCAAACTTGTGCAGTCAAGCCCGGTACTCTGGCGTTTGAAATTTACGGGAATGTCGTCACTGAACGCCATCGCCACCGCTATGAAGCGAATAACTACTATCTGACCCGTGTCGAGCAAGCCGGCATGATCGTATCGGCGCGTACCCCGACTGAAGATCTGTGTGAAATCATGGAATTGCCACGCGAAGGTGAGAATTCTCACCCTTGGTATATCGGTGTCCAATACCATCCGGAATTCAAGTCGACCCCGCGCGATGGTCATCCGCTCTTCATTTCATTCGCCAAAGCAGTACTGGCGCATAAAAACGCTTAAGGAAAAACGATGAAATTATGTGGATTTGAGGTCGGTCTCGACCAGCCTTTTTTTCTCATCGCCGGCCCTTGCGTGATCGAGTCGCGCCAGATGGCGCTCGATACCGCCGGTGAACTGAAAGAAATTACTGCCGCCTTGGGCATTCCATTCATTTACAAGTCCTCGTTCGATAAAGCCAATCGCTCTTCCGGCACTTCGTTTCGCGGCTTGGGCATGGAGCAGGGGCTCGATATTTTGGCCGATGTCAAACGCCAGATCGGTGTGCCGGTATTGACTGATATTCATGCGATCGATGAAATTGCAGCGGTAGCGGCGGTGGTCGATGTGTTGCAGACGCCGGCTTTCTTGTGTCGGCAAACGGATTTCATCGAAGCTTGCGGTCGCTCCGGTAAGCCGGTCAATATCAAGAAGGGCCAGTTTTTGGCTCCGCACGATATGGTGCATGTGATCGCCAAGGCACGCGCAGCGGCCAAGGCGGCAGGTTTATTGGAAGATAATTTCATGGCCTGTGAACGCGGTGCCTCGTTCGGCTACAACAATTTGGTGTCGGACATGCGCGCATTGGCGATCATGCGCGAGACCGCGTGTCCGGTGGTATTCGATGCTACCCATTCGGTGCAATTGCCCGGTGGTCAGGGCAGCACTTCGGGTGGTCAACGTGAATTCGTGCCGGTGTTGGCACGTGCCGCGGTGGCCGTCGGTATCGCCGGCCTGTTCATGGAGACGCATCCGAACCCGGCTGTGGCAATGTCCGATGGCCCGAATGCGGTGCCGTTGGGACGCATGAAAGAATTGTTGGCGACCTTACTTGATCTTGATCGCGTGGTCAAAAAGAACGGCTTCTTGGAAACCAGTTTTTAATTGTATTGTTTTGCTTTGTTCGCAGTATCGTTTAGGAGAATTGAATGAGTGCCATCGTTGATATTATCGGTCGTGAAATTTTAGATTCACGCGGTAACCCAACTGTAGAATGTGATGTCTTGCTCGAATCCGGTGTCATGGGTCGTGCTTCGGTGCCGTCGGGTGCCTCGACCGGTTCGCGTGAAGCGATCGAATTGCGTGATGGTGATAAGTCCCGTTACCTCGGTAAGGGCGTTTTGCAAGCATGCGAGCATATCAATACCGAAATCGCTGAAGCGATCATGGGTCTGGATGCCAATGAGCAAGCCTTCCTCGATCGCACTTTGATCGATCTCGATGGTACGGAAAACAAGGGCCGTCTCGGTGCCAATGCCATGTTGGCGGTATCGATGGCCGTGGCCAAAGCGGCAGCTGAAGAAGCCGGTTTGCCTTTGTATCGTTATTTCGGTGGTTCCGGCGCGATGCAATTGCCCGTGCCGATGATGAATGTCATCAATGGCGGCGCGCACGCTGACAATAATCTTGATATTCAAGAATTCATGATTATCCCTATCGGTGCACCGAGCTTCCGCGAGGCGCTGCGCTACGGTGCCGAAGTGTTCCATGCATTGAAAAAAATCCTGCACGACAAGGGTTTGACGACAGCGGTTGGCGACGAAGGTGGTTTTGCGCCATCGGTGGATAACCACGAATCGGCGATCAAAATGATTATCGAAGCGATCGAAGCAGCCGGCTACGAGCCAGGTACTCAGATCGCACTCGGCCTCGATTGCGCTGCCAGCGAATTCTACAAAGATGGTAAATACCACCTCGAAGGCGAAGGCTTGACTTTGTCGGCTACCGATTTCACTAATCTGCTGGCAACTTGGGTCGATAAATATCCTATCATCTCGATCGAAGATGCGATGGCTGAAGGCGATTGGGAAGGCTGGGCGATTCTGACCGAAAAACTGGGCAAAAAAATCCAACTCGTCGGCGATGATCTGTTCGTGACCAATACCAAGATCCTCAAAGAAGGCATACAAAAAGGTATCGCCAATTCTATCCTGATCAAAATCAATCAGATCGGTACTTTGACCGAAACCTTTGCTGCCATTGAAATGGCCAAGCGTGCCGGTTACACGGCCGTGATTTCGCATCGTTCCGGTGAAACCGAAGACAGCACCATTGCTGATATCGCTGTCGGTATGAATGCTTTGCAAATCAAAACCGGCTCCTTGTCGCGTTCTGATCGGATGGCGAAATACAATCAATTGCTGCGCATTGAAGAAGATCTCGGTGAAATCGCCAGCTATCCTGGTCGTGATGCATTTTACAATTTGAAGTAATTCGTCTTTATTTAAAAAGGGGGAACGTGTGTTCCCCTTTTTGTCATTTTTATGTGAGTGTTTGTGCGCCTGATTGCCGTTTGTTTCCTGTTGTTGCTGGCTATGATCCAATACCCGCTGTGGCTAGGTAAGGGCGGTTGGTTGCGCGTATGGGAATTTGAGCGCCAAGTCGCGCTGGCACAAAATAATAACGATAAACTCAAGCAGCGCAATGCCACGCTCGAGTCGGAAGTAGTCGATCTCAAAGACGGTACTGATTCAGTGGAAGAGCGTGCGCGCTTCGAACTGGGTATGATCAAGAAGGATGAAATTTTTGTCCAAATTCTTGATGCCAATGCTGTCATGATGGCGCCGGCACCGGCCGCCGTCACTGAGGCGCTGAGGCGCTGAGCTTGGCCGTTACGGCCAAGTGGACAACAATTCGCGCGGTATCAAATGCTTCAACACGACTTGTTTGAGGCTAATTTGAGGCCAATGCCGACCTTGCTATTGCCTACAGGCTATGTATCGCGACCTCAGCTATGATCACTTTTCATAATTTTTCTTATCATAAGCAGGATAGGATTTCTGAAAGGGCTGCTTGTCGACTGACTATTCATACGGTATATTGCCGTATACGTATATTTACCGTATGAGAGGAGTCGAAGATGTCTGCTGTTGCTCGATTTGATTTGAAAATGGATGTGGAAGAAAAAGAGCTTGTTTCTCGTGCTGCAGCCTTAGTTGGCACCACGATGGCGGCGTTCGTTCGCGCATCTGCCAAAGAAAAAGCACGTGAACTGTTAGATCGTGAATCCCGCGTCACCATGTCAGCCCGTGATTTTCAGGCATTCACGATGGCACTGAACGGGACCTTTACGCCGAATGCCGCGCTACAACACGCTCTGAGCCTGGCGCAAAAGGTGAAGCGTGCTTGAAGAGCAATTGCTTGACCCACAGCGCCATGATCGCCAAGCCTTTGTCTCTGGTGTTGCCGAGTTGGATCAGTATCTGCATCGCTTCGCTATCCAGCAAAGCAAAAAAGGGATCGCCGTGGTGCGGGTGTTGGTCGATACGGACCAGCCGAAAACGATATTAGGCTATTACAGTTTGAGCGCCGCGCAAATCGATGCGTCTCAAATGGATGAACGCACACGACAAAAATTACCGCGTTATCCGGTACCTTGCTTTCGTCTGGGACGATTGGCGACACATTCAGCGCATCGCCATCGTGGATTAGGGCGACTCCTCATGGGCTGTGCACTTGAGCGTTGTTTGGAAGCAAAAAAACATGTGGCTGCGTATGCACTGGTGGTCGATGCAAAGGGGGAGGATGCCAAGTCGTTCTATGAGTATTATGGGTTTACCCCCTGCAGCGATAATCCGATGACGCTGTATTTGTCACTTGGCACATAAATATTAAACTGTCGAAACCCGAGTACGCTTTTTATCTATTCATTAGGCGGTTCAGGCAGCCACTTTCGTTTTCGGTAAGCTGTCTGTGTCTCGCTAGACTTGAATTTTTATGCTATCAAAGCGCACAACGGTCGCTTTTCAGGATCGATCACCAAATCATTTTTACCTTCTAGTCCGAGGGCCACAATTAATTCGGTGGGATGATCACGTAATTGTTCAAACACGGCTTCTGGGAGATCGCCTGCACCAGCGAGGACCTAGATGGGATCCGTTCCAACATCACGTTTTACTGCCGCCAATACCGCTGGTAATTGGCCGTAGTCATTAGTGTTGTTACCCAATTCGGCAGCACCAATAATGTGTGCAGTGCCATTGAAGGCCGTTTGGCCGTTGTAGGAGTAATTAAAGTTGCCACCAGAGTGCTTCATGATTCGGCTCCCCGTATCGGTGAAACTGTCCTGCGCTTTAGGTTTTGGTTCACCGAATTTGCTTTTAAAAGGCGACTCCCTTTTCGGATTATTATCAGCACCCATTGGCGTGTCATCGTCAGGGCCACGACCTCGCACCGTATCAGTCTGGCGCTGACGTTTTTCCAAGTGCGCACGTGCTGCTCGTATTACAGCAAGCCGGTCTTCGCGTCGCGCAATTTCCGCAGGCAGCGCCAGTTCCGGTACATTTTTTCGGCCTCGTTAGTGGATTTGGCCTCGATCTTGGTTTCATCAACCGCAACCGTTCCCAGTTTGGACAACCCGAATCTTTGATCAGTTTCACCACTTGCACAAACATATCCGACAATTCCTTGAGATGATTGGCCTAGAAATCACAGATCGTCCGGAAGAATGGAAAATTTCTGACTGACAGGGCCCAGAACGCTACGCCTTCTTGCAGTTTTCGGGCAATTTTGCGGGGATGGCCTGCGGTTTAGCGTGCAGAAAGCAGTTAAATTGAGCGAGTCGATTGTGTTGCGGACGTAATAGGCAATGTGTGCTTCAGGCAAGCAATCTTGTGGCGTATGGGGTAACTGGGTATTCCGGAGGAACGTGACCAGTGATTCCGGCATCGTGACCAGTCATTCCATTTTAACGTGACCGCCCATTCCGGGCGAACGTGACCGATTTCATGCCTTTTGCGGAATCAGCGGTCACGATACCGGAATCAACGGTCACGATGCCGGAATGGCGTTGTACTGCCCAATAACAGTGTTACGCATTTTGCAATCTACCGGGTACGCTTCTAGCCTTTTGACTGGAGAAAGTGTGCCCGCACCAAGGATCAATATGCGTAAAATCAAGGATGTATTACGGCTTAAGCTTGACGCCAAACTGTCGCACCAACAGATCGCCGATGCGTTGGGGCTATCCAAGGGTGTCGTTACCAAGTACGTAGGCCTAGCTGCTGCTGCCGCTCTGGACTGGGCCGCAGTACAGAGCCTCGATGAGGCCGCGCTGGAGCGACGCCTGTTGGTTGGCTCCCAAAAAACACGCGATTATGTACAACCCGATTACGGTCGCATACACCACGAGTTGCGGCGCAAAGGCATGACATTAATGCTGCTCTGGGAGGAACACCGCGCCGACTATGCGGACCAGCAGACCTATGCCTACTCACAATTTTGCGATAACTACCGGCGCTTCGCAAAGCAACTTAAACGCTCAATGCGCCAAGTCCACCGTGCTGGCGAGAAGCTGTTTATCGATTATGCTGGCCCCACCATCGCTCTCACCGATGGTGGCCGAGCGCACATCTTCGTGGCCTCGATGGGAGCCTCCAGCTACACCTACGCATGTGCCACACCGCATGAAACAATGGCCGACTGGCTCGAATCGACGGCGCGTGCGCTGGCATTTTATGGTGGCGTCACTCAGCTCATCGTGCCGGATAATCCGAAGGCAATGATCGCCGACGCCAACCGCTACGAACCGCGCAGCAACGACACTGTGCTCGACTTTGCGCGTCACTATGGCACCTCCATTTTACCGGCACGCCCTTACCATCCGCAGGACAAGGCCAAGGCAGAATCAGCGGTGCAAATCGTCGAACGCTGGATCATGGCCCGTCTGCGCCACCAGCAGTTTAGTAGTGTGCACGAGGTCAATCAGGCGATGATGCCCTTGCTGACACAGCTTAACGATAAGCCATTCCAGAAGCTCCCTGGTAGCCGCGCCAGCACCTTCGCCGAGATTGATGCGCCAGCCTTGCTGTCGTTGCCGCTACAACGCTACGAAATGGCCCACGTCAAAACTGTCAAGGTTCATATTGACTACCACGTCGAAGTCGAGCGCCATCGCTATAGTGTGCCGCAAACTCTAGTGGGTCAGGAACTCGAAGCGCGCATCACCACAACTGCGGTGGAGTTACTGCATCGCGGCCAACGTGTCGCCAGTCACATTCGTAACGCCCGTGTCGGGGGCTTTACCACCATTGCCACACACATGCCAGCGGCGCACCGTGCCCAGATGGAGTGGACGCCGCAGCGCTTGATCCACTGGGGCGAGAGCATTGGTCCTGCGTGCGCCGAGGCGGTCACGCGTTTGATGGCAGAAAACCGACATCCTGAGCATGGCTACCGCGCTTGCCTGGGTCTGCTGTCGCTGGCCAAGCGTTACGGTAAGGGACGACTTGAGGCGGCTTGCATGCTGGCCCTGCAGATCGGCGCGTGCCAGTATCGCCACGTGAATGACATTCTGAAGAACAACCGCGACCAGAGTGTTCCAGTGGCTGCCGATGAATGGATTAGCCCAGAGCATGCCCACTTGCGTGGCCCTGGTTACTATCAATAAGGAATAAGACGATGATGATGCACACCACACTGGCGCAACTGCGCACCTTGAAACTGGACGGCCTGGCGGCAGGCCTTGAAGAACAAATGGCACAGCCCGGCGTGACCGCCTTGAGCTTCGAGGAACGCATCGCGCTACTGATTGATCGCGAAGTCCATGCTCGCAATGACCGCAAGTTGTTGCGCCTGCTAAAAAATGCGCATTTAAAATATGGGCAGGCGGCGATTGAGGATATTGACGGTCGCGCTGGTCGCGGAATTGACCGGCGCGAGGTAATGAGTCTGGCTTTGGGCGACTGGGTCAGCGCCGGGCACAGTGTATTGGTGACGGGGCCAACGGGGGCTGGAAAATCATGGCTGGCGTGCGCACTGGCGCAATACGCATGCCGGCGGGGTTACTCAGCAATTTACCAACGCGTCCCGCGCTTGCAGGAAGAACTACGCATCCGGCACGGCAGTGGCGTCTTCGGCAAATGGTTACTGCAGTTGGCAAAAACCGACGTATTGGTGCTTGATGACTGGGGGGTGGGTAGCATCGATGGCATGACACGTTCGGACTTGCTTGAGATTATTGATGACCGAGCGGGCCACAAGGCCACTATCATCACCAGCCAATTGCCAGTCGAGCACTGGCATGCGTGGATCGGTGACGCCACCATTGCCGATGCCATTCTGGACCGCATCATGCAGCGCAACCACCGTTTTACGCTGACCGGCGATTCGCTGCGCACGGAGCGCCCTAAAATCATCAAAAAGGAGAAAAACATCGACCTATCGTGACCGTAGAGGTTAGAATTTGACCGCGTAACGCCATCTTATGCGCAGCGGTCACGTTCACCAGAATGAGCGGTCACGTTCGCCGGAATACCCAGTAACAGCAGTCGCTGTTGTGGTTCGTAGAGGAGGTAGCTCGTTGCTATATTCTCATAACGTTTATTCTCCTCTATCCGTTTCACATGATTAGATAAAATTGCCGCCCAGACTCCTAGCCCAAAAAAATAAAGAATTGAATTTTGCATATCAAAATTAATTAAAAAGCTTGTTTCCACAGACAAATATGACGACACGAATTATGCTGAGACCCAAAAATTGTTAATAGAAGCACAGCAAATTGGATTTGATTTCCTGCGACTGATTTTAAAGCTCAATAGACATTAAACGATAGTGGCTCAATGCGATGGGTTATATTATTTAGTTGTCTTACCGAAAAGAAAGAAAAGAGGATAAAAGAACTTAATAAATGGATAATGGGCGATTGATAACATACTTCCGATCTATACGAAGATGCTAGTCCGAGATTTTAGATACATTTGAAAGTAGAGTAATTGATGGCAATTTTAGGCGTGGCAGGCCTTGATTCAAAAGAAATCAGGCAGCGAGTAAATAACGGGTGGCGCTTTCTCCGGTTTGAAGAAACTCGGTCATTTATAGTCTTTAGTCAACGCCGTTATTCAGATATATATTTTGTTCCACCGAACGAGTCACATATGCGGTATGCAAAAAAACATATTTTGATTACCGTGGTACTTGGATGGTGGGGTATTCCGTGGGGTCTGATTGGCACACCAACATCAATTATTCGCAACATTAATGGTGGCGAAGACTTAACCACAGAAATTATCCGAACATTAAATTAGGATTTGTCGTAGACAGTTCGATTTGCGGTAGTTGGTAACAACGATGTAGTATCAATTCATTCGACTTTTTGGAAGGCCCTCCCGAAAACGACCGTAAAGCTGTGTATCGTATCGTTCATATGCTCAGAAATAGTTTGAACTTCGTCTGCTAATAACGTAAACAAGTGGCGGCTGAATTATGCCTGATCTACAACTATGACAATAGAATTCTCGGCTTGATCGTGACGTTTCTGGCGTGTTTTAGGGTATTTCCCGAAATGGGATATCAGGCCAACACGAGCGACAAGCGCAATGAGCGGAAGCTGCTCGCTGAGCGTGTTGTATTTGTCGGCTAATCCGGTGACTGCCTGCCTCTCGGCATCTGGGGGGGCACTCAAGCACGAGCGGATTGGCGAGTGCTTGGAGTGAATTTTTTCTGGGTGCCTGCTGAGAGTGGAATTCAAATCCCGTCTTTGCATTTGCGGCTGCGCTCGGAAGTTGGCTATGGTTACTCTGGGCGAATTAAATTGGTTAATATTTCATCTACAGATTTTCGATAGCACCACGGTTGCATCTAACGACTCAAAGGAAGGTTCCATTTGGACGAAAATTTATTCGCGCAACATTTTTTTCTGGACAATGTACCTCACTGGCCCTGCCCGTTTTGTGCAAAAGGTATACTCAGGCTGAAGGAGGAAGATTTCCAAAAAGAAGATAATGGTGAAACTGAAACGTCCAGATCTTCCTCGCAATTTGATTTTGATTGGGTTCAGTATGTGTTTCATGGATTGCTTAGCTGTAACCTTTGTAACGAAAAAGTTGTTTTCTGCGGAACTGGCTCAATTGAGCGGGACTATGATGATACGGATCATGGGTCTTCTTATTGCGACTATTTTGAACCCAAGTATTTTCACCCGACTGTTAGGATAATAGTCATTGAGAGTGAAATAGCTGTCCCCAGGCAGGTCTTGTCTTCGGTCAAAAAAGCATGTGAGTTATTTTGGGTAGATCTTGATTCTTGTGCAAATAGAATTCGCACCGCTGTTGAATATATTCTCGATGGCTTACTGATTGAGCGGTATCGTAATCTGACTATCCGTATACCTCTTCATACTCGTATTGATATGCTTGATGCCACCAAATATACAGATCTCAAAACGGTTTTTGAGGCGGTCAAGTGGATTGGTAACGTAGGTACGCATGAGCTAGGGGGGCTTCAAAGGGAGTCGGTCATTGATGGATTTCGAATGCTTGAACATTGTCTGTCGGTTTTGTATCCGAAAACACCTGTGGATACGGCACAAATCATCACTCTGGCAGAGAATATTAATAAGGCGAAAGGGCAGTCTTTGTATAAGAGGAAGTGATCTGATGCAAAATTGGTACTCGCTCAATTTCGAGCCGTAACTCATCTAACAGCTACTTGCTACAAGTGCGTTATTAACAAATATTGCGCTGACTCAATCTTGGGAGGAGCTAGCTATCTCTTGCGAAAAAAGTTCGCAGATAGTCTAGGCTGTTCCCCGGCCTGGATTTTAATCTTGGTATTCAAAACTGGCTTGTTTTGAGTGAAGGCTGCAAACTGGTGAATGTCCTAGGGAGGCGCGGATTTTAATGGCAGTGGAATACCGTTGCCAACGAGGAGGCAACTTAGCGGTGTGCCTTAGTTGATGCGGGCAAACCGGTTGGATTAAATCCGCGTTTCCCCACCACTTACCCTGACGCTGCACTTGTTTATTTCATGTTTTCTCTGTACTGCCGGTACATGGTCAAAAAAATGCTTTACCTCGATTTAGTTTAGGTTTAAAGTTGTTTCGTGAGGCGGGGGTTTATCGGATTGTAGTGAAAGGGCTAACTATGGCGACAGCGGCGGCAGTAACCCAGTGTGACGATGGTCGGCGCGACGATTTTGCGCGCCAACACCTGCCTCCGCCCGAGCAATGGCCGGACTTGATTTTCACTTTGCCGGAACTGAATTATCCGGCTCGCCTCAACTGCGTCGCCGAATTGCTCGACCATGCCTGTGCCAAGGGGCGCGGTGCTCATCCGGCTTTGCTGACGTATCGCGAGACGTGGACCTATGAGGACTTGCAAGAACGGGTCAATCGCATCGCCCATGTCTTGGTCGATGACTTGGGCTTGCTGCCTGGTAATCGCGTGCTTTTGCGTGGTACCAATACGCCGATGTTGGCCGCTTGTTTTTTGGCCGTGATCAAGGCTGGTGGGATTGCGGTACCAAGCATGCCGCTGTTGCGCGCCAAAGAACTCGGCATGATCATCGACAAGGCGCAGGTCAGTCATGCTTTGTGTGCCTCAGATCTGGCTGAGGAAGTGGCGCTGTGTGCCCATCCTGTGTTGCGCCAGATTTTATATTTCAACGGCGCGGCCGACGATGCGTTGGCCTTGGAATCGCGCATGGTCGGCAAGCCGGCTACTTTTTCTGCTTACGACAGCGCCGCCGACGAGGTGTGTTTGATCGGCTTCACCTCGGGTACCACCGGCAAGCCTAAGGGCACCATGCATTTTCATCGCGATGTGCTGGCCATCTGCGATTGTTTTCCACGTTCTATGCTGCAATCGCAGCCTGACGATGTGTTCATCGGCACACCGCCGCTGGCGTTTACTTTCGGGCTCGGTGGTTTGCTGTTGTTTCCGCTGCGAGTAGGGGCCACGGCGGTGTTATTGGAAAAAATGAGTCCGGAATCGCTGCTGCAAGCGATTGCCGATTTCAAGGCCAGCATATGTTTCACCGCGCCGACCTTTTATCGCCAAATGGCAAGCTTGGTCACGCGCTTTGATTTGACTTCGCTGCGCCAAACCGTCTCCGCCGGTGAGGCTTTGCCGGCAGCTACGCGCGCCGATTGGGCCGCAGCTACCGGCTTGGTGATGATCGATGGCATAGGTGCGACCGAGATGCTGCATATTTTTATTTCTGCTGCCGGTGCCGAAGCGCGCCCCGGTGCCACGGGCAAGCCGATTCCTGGCTATCAAGCCTGTGTGCTCGATGAACAGGGTGTGCTGGTGCCGCCTGGTGTGGTCGGGCGCTTGGCGGTGAAAGGTCCGACCGGCTGCCGTTATTTGGCCGATGAACGCCAGGCTGCGTATGTGTTGAATGGTTGGAATTTGACTGGCGATGCTTATCGCTACGATGTTGATGGCTATTTTTGGTATTGCGCACGCACTGATGACATGATCATTTCGTCCGGTTATAACATTGCCGGGCCCGAAGTTGAAGCGGCTTTGTTACTGCATCCAGCGGTGGCCGAAGCGGCGGTGATTGGCGTGGCCGATGAACAGCGTGGGCAACGCGTGAAAGCGTATATTGTGCTGCGCCAAGGCTGGGTGGGTGACGCTGGCTTGTGCAAAACCATGCAGGATTTTGTCAAGCAAGCGATTGCACCGTATAAGTACCCGCGCGAAATCGAATGGGTGAGCAGTTTGCCGCGTACCGAAACCGGTAAATTACAACGTTTCAAATTGCGTGATCATGCGCTCTGAGTCGCTCTGCCTACTCCTTATCAGGATAATCCGATGAATATAGTTTGTATAGGTGGCGGTCCCGCCGGTTTGTATTTTGCCTTGCTGATGAAGTTACAAGATCCGGCGCACCGCATCACGGTAGTCGAGCGTAATCGTCCGTATGATACCTTCGGTTGGGGCGTGGTGTTTTCCGATCAAACCTTGGGTAAGTTGGCGCAGGCTGATGAAGTCACGGCGCGCGCGATTCTGCAATCGTTTAACCACTGGGATGCCATCGATGTGCATTTCAAGGGCGAGTGCATCCGTTCCGGCGGCCACGGTTTTTGCGGCATAGGGCGCAAGCGCTTGCTCAATATTTTGCAACAGCGTTGTGAAGAAGTCGGCGTCGACTTGGTGTTTGACAACGATGTTGATGATGATCAGGTGCTGGCGCAGTCGTATGCAGCCGATCTGGTGATTGCTGCCGATGGCCTCAACAGTCGCATCCGCAGTCGCTATGCTGCCACATTCCAGCCCGACATAGCACAACGCACATGCCGCTTTGTTTGGCTCGGTACTAAAAAACTGTTTTCCGCTTTCACGTTCGCGTTCGAAGAAACCGAATTCGGCTGGTTCCAAGCGCATGCCTATCAATACGATGGCGATACCGCCACCTTCATCGTTGAAACCCCGGAAGCCGTGTGGCTGCGTGCCGGCATCGATCGCATGTCGCAGCAAGAGGCGATCGCGTTTTGTGAAAAAGTATTCGCCAAGTATCTCGATGGTCATGCGCTCATGGCGAATGCTACGCATCTACGTGGTTCGGCCAACTGGATTACTTTTCCTCGCATCGTTTGCAAAAACTGGGTGCATATGACGACGCAACATGGTCGCGCCGTACCGCTGGTCTTGATGGGGGATGCCGCCCATAGCGCGCATTTTTCGATTGGTTCCGGCACCAAGCTGGCGCTCGAAGATGCGATCGAACTGGCGCACAGCTTCGCCGTTCACGGCGCGGCCGGGATGGCTGCGGTGCTGAGTGCATATCAAGCTTCGCGTTCTTTGGAAGTGTTGAAGATACAGAGTGCGGCACGCAATTCCATGGAATGGTTTGAAAACGTCGAGCGCTATACCGCTATGTCGGCTTCACAGTTTGCCTATTCCATGCTGACCCGCAGCCAGCGTTTGTCGCATGAAAATTTACGCCTGCGTGATCCTGCCTATGTCGCCGAAGTGGAGCGGCAACTCGCACAGAGCGCGTTTGCCGCCGCCGGCCTGGCGATGCCGATCACGGCGCAGCCCTTGCCGCCGATGTTGACGCCGTTTGCCGTGCGTGCGCTGGTCTTGAAAAATCGTATCGTGGTCTCGCCGATGGCGCAGTATTCGGCGCTCGACGGCGTGGTTGGTGATTTTCATCTGGTGCATCTCGGCAGTCGCGCGCTCGGCGGCGCGGCGCTGGTGTTTACTGAAATGACTTGTGTTTCGGCGGCGGCGCGTATCACGCCGGCTTGTCCCGGCTTGTATGCACCGGAACACACGCTGGCTTGGCGGCGCATCGTCGATTTTGTGCATGCCAACAGTGATGCCAAAATTGCTGTGCAACTTGGTCATGCCGGTGCTAAGGGGGCGACTCGAGCGGCCTGGGATGGCATTGATTTACCGCTCACAGACGACGGCTGGCCCTTGATTTCCGCCTCCCCGCAGCAGTATCTGAGCGGGGTGTCGCAGTGGGCGACGGCGGCGACGGCGGCAGAGTTGCTGCAGGTGTTGCAGGATTTCGTGCAGGCGACGCACGCGGCTGAGGCGGCCGGCTTTGATTGGCTTGAGCTGCATTGCGCCCATGGTTATTTATTGTCGAGTTTTATTTCCCCGTTGACCAACCAACGTGAAGATGAGTATGGTGGCGACTTGGCGCAGCGTTGCCGTTTTCCGCTCGAAGTGTTCGCGGCGATGCGTGCAGTCTGGCCGACGCATAAGCCGATGTCGGTACGGATTTCCGCTCACGATTGGGTTGAGGGTGGTATCAGTGTCGACGATGCGGTGGCAATCGCGCGACTGTTCAAACATGCGGGAGTCGACTTGATCGATTGTTCTTCGGGCCAGGTCAGTAAGCGCGAAGCACCGCAGTATGGGCGCATGTTTCAAACGCCGTTTGCCGACCGGATTCGTCACGAAGCGCAGATCGCGACCATGGCGGTCGGGGCGATTTTCGAAGCCGATCATGTCAACAGCATCATCGCTGCCGGGCGTGCCGATTTGTGTGCGATTGGTCGACCACATTTGGCGGATCCGGCTTGGACTTTGCATCAGGCGGCACAGCTTGCTTGTGCTGACATCGCTTGGCCAAAGCAATATCTGGCTGGAAAAATGCAACTGGAACGAAATCTGGCACGCGAACGTCAGGTTGCCGCCGCGGCTGCCGGTCTGACGCCGCAACAGATTGCGGCACAATTACTGGAAGGGTGACAGCGATGGAGCGACAAGTATTGCAAGGGCGGCATGCGTTGGTGACCGGTGGCGCGCAGGGAATCGGCTATGCGATTGCTCTGGCCCTGCTGGAGCAAGGAGCGACGGTGACGCTGGCTGGACGCACGCCTGCCACGCTGGAAACGGCCGTGCTTGCCTTGCGTGCCCAAGCGCCGGCGGCGCAGCTGGGCTGGGTGCTGCTCGATGTCAGCGATGCGACCTCGGTGGCAACTGGTGTGGCGCAGGCGGTTGCCTTGGCCGGGCCGGTGGCAATTTTGATTAATAATGCTGGCCAGGCAGAATCGGCAGCGTTTGAAAAAACCACGGCAGCGCTGTGGCAGAACATGCTCGATGTGAACTTGACGGGCAGCTTTCATTGTACCCAAGCGGTCTTGCCAGGTATGGTGGCGGCGGCCTGGGGGCGTATTGTCAATGTCGTCAGTACCGCCGGTTTGCGTGCTTACCCGTATGTCGCTGCGTATTGCGCCGCCAAACACGGTGTGATCGGTTTGACGCGCGCCTTGGCGCTGGAAGTGGCGACCCGTGGTGTGACGGTGAACGCCGTATGCCCGGGCTATACGGAAACGCCATTGCTGCAAAAAACCGTTGCCAATATCATGCACAAGACTGGTCGTCAGCAAGCCGAAACACAGGCATTGCTGGCGGCTGCTAATCCGCAGCAGCGGCTGGTGCAAGCCGAGGAAGTCGCGCATGCGGTCGCTTGGTTGTGTCAGCCGGCGGCGGCAGCCATGAATGGTCAGGCGATTGCCGTGGCCGGTGGCGAGGTGATGTGATGGAACATCTGTCCCAAGCTGGTGCGGTCAGTGATTTGGAAACGCGTTTGACGGCCGATCACCACCAATCTTTGCGGCTGTGGTTGCGTATGCTGTCGTGCACGGTATTGATAGAAGATGAAATACGTTCACGCTTGCGGAATGAATTCGACATCACCTTGCCACGCTTTGATCTGATGGCCCAGCTCGAGCGCTATCCGGACGGTTTGCGCATGGGTGAGTTGTCGAAGCGGATGATGGTCACTGGTGGCAATATCACCGGTATCACCAATCAATTGGAGCAAGAACAACTGGTACGCCGCGTGCCCGATCCGCGTGATGGCCGGGTCTACCAAGTGCAATTGACCGAGCAAGGACGACAAGCTTTTACGCGCATGGCGGCAGTACATGAAGGCTGGATCGCCGAGCTGTTCGCGGCCATGCCGGTGGCCGACAAAAATCAATTATCGGCGCTGCTGGGTAGTTTGAAAAAACATCTGAATCCGGCCGGCAGCGCCACCTATCCGATCGCAGAGGAATAGCAGATGAAGTATTTAGCAGGGCAGCGCCATCAATTGCCGGGCGCAAGAACCAGCTTGGCCGATTATTCGGCACAACATTTTGATTTTCAACTGGAGCAGCGGGTCGCCACCATTACCTTAAATCGACCACAACGAAAAAATCCGTTGACCTTTGAGTCGTATGCCGAATTGCGCGATTTGTTTCGCACGCTGGCGCTGGCCGACGATGTCAAAGCGGTCGTCATTACCGGTGCCGGTGAAAATTTTTGTTCCGGTGGTGACGTGCATGAAATTATCGGACCGCTGACCCAGCTCGATATGCCGGGGCTGCTCAGTTTCACGCGCCTGACCGGCGACTTGGTCAAGGCCATGCGTGCCTGTCCACAGCCGCTGATTGCTGCTGTTGATGGGGTGTGTGCCGGCGCCGGTGCGATTCTGGCGCTGGCCTCGGATATCCGTTTCGCCAGCGAACGCAGTAAAACGGCGTTCTTGTTTACCCGTGTTGGCTTGGCCGGATGCGATATGGGCGCGTGCTCGATTTTGCCACGCATAATCGGCCAAGGGCGCGCTGCTGATTTACTCTATACCGGGCGCGCGATGAGCGGAATCGAGGGCGAGCGCTGGGGTTTCTATAATCGCTTGATCGCGCCGGAGAATTTGCTCAGCGATGCCTTGGCGTATGCGCGCAATCTGGCCGATGGGCCTGGCTTTGCGCATGCGATGACCAAGACTATGTTGGAACAGGAATGGAATATGAACGTAGCGCAAGCGATTGAAGCGGAAGCGCAGGCACAGGCGATTTGCATGATGACCAATGATTTTCATCGCGCTTACCATGCCTTTGTTGCCAAACAAAAGCCGCAGTTTGAAGGAGATTAAGATGAGCCAGCCTATGCGTGACAGCAGTTATCTCGAGTGGCCATTTTTTGAGCCACATCATGTCGAATTGCAGCGCAAATTGGATGCCTGGTGCGCCGCTGAGTTGGTTCAGGAGCATGCGGCCGATGTTGACCAAGCTTGCCGTAATTTAGTCGCGCAATTGGGTAGTGCCGCTTGGTTGACGCATGCGGTTGCTGGCAGCGCGTATGGTGGCCATGGCGAAGTGCTCGACACGCGGGCCTTGTGCTTGATACGCGAAACTCTGGCGCGTCATGCCGGCCTGGCCGATTTTGCCTTCGCCATGCAGGGACTCGGTTCCGGGGCCATCAGCTTGTTCGGCACGTCGGCGCAAAAAACCGCGTACCTCGAGCCGGTCGCCGCCGGGCGGGCGATTGCTGCGTTTGCCTTGTCGGAACCGCAGGCTGGTTCCGATGTCGCGGCGCTGCAGTGCAGTGCGCGTGAAGATGGTGACAGCTATGTACTTAACGGCGAAAAAACCTGGATTTCCAACGGCGGTATCGCCGATTTCTACGTACTGTTTGCGCGTACCGGTGAAGCGCCGGGCGCGCGTGGGATTTCTGCTTTCATCATCGACGCTGATACGGTCGGCTTGGAAATTGCCGAGCGTATCCACGTAATCGCGCCGCATCCGCTGGCGCGTTTACAACTGCGTGAATGTCGGATTCCGCGCAGCCAGTTGATCGGCAGTGCAGGTCAGGGTTTCAAGGTGGCGATGGCGACGCTCGATGTGTTCCGTACCTCGGTGGCGGCAGCCGCGCTTGGCTTTGCTCGGCGTGCGCTGGAAGAAGCGCTGGCGCGCGCGACCACGCGTAAGATGTTCAATCAAACCTTGGCCGATTTTCAGTTGACCCAGGTGAAGTTGGCGGAGATGGCTTTGGCGATCGATAGCGCGGCTTTGCTGGTATATCGCGCCGCTTGGCAGCGTGATCAGGGACGCAAGGTCACCAAAGAAGCGGCGATGGCGAAATTGTGCGCGACCGAGAATGCGCAAAGGGTGATCGACGCGGCGCTGCAGATGTTCGGCGGTCTCGGTGTCGTGTGCGAAGTGCCGGTCGAACGCCTGTATCGTGAAATTCGTGCTTTGCGCATTTATGAGGGGGCCAGCGAAGTGCAGCAAATGATTATCGGCCGTGAATTACTCAAAGAGTACGCGGCCGCCAACAGTAAAGAAATGGATTGATATGAATATATTGCAACCGCCAGGCTGGCCGCGGCCACGCGGCTATGCCAATGGGGTGGCGGCACGCGGCCGTACCGTGTGCGTCAGCGGCATGATAGGCTGGGATGAGAAGGGGCAGTTTCAGACCGATGATTTCGCCGGCCAAGTACGCCAAGCTTTGCGAAATATCGTGGCAGTGCTGGCCGAGGCCGCGGCGCGCCCCGAACACATCGTGCGCATGACCTGGTATGTCACTGACAAACGCGAATATGTGGCGGCGTATTCGGCCATCGGCGTGGCCTACCGCGAACTGATCGGTCCGCATTTTCCCTGTATGACGGCGGTGCAGGTCGTTGCGCTGATCGAAGACCGTGCCAAGGTGGAAATTGAAGTCACGGCGATTGTGCCGGACTGAGCAAGATGAGAGCGGGGGACAGGCAGACGGCTGACCTCGTTCGCGCCGGTGCTATACAATAGAGACCGAGCGGTGCCGTTTGCGGCATAGTCAGTAGTGCTGATATGATTATAAAAACAAAACGATTGAGGAGAGACAGATGTCGAAAGCCGTATTTTGTTGGGAAGACCCCTTGTTATTGTCGTCGCAATTGAGCGAGGAAGAGCGCATGGTGCAGGAAGCCGCACGCACTTATAGCCAAGAGCGGCTGGCACCGCGCGTACTTGAAGCCTTCCGCCATGAACGTACCGACCCGGTGATTTTTCGCGAGATGGGTGAGCTCGGTCTGCTCGGTTCGATGATTCCAGCCGAATACGGCGGTGCCGGTCTCAATTATGTTTGTTATGGCTTGGTGGCGCGCGAAGTCGAGCGCATCGATTCCGGTTACCGCTCGATGATGAGTGTGCAAAGTTCGCTGGTGATGGTGCCTATCAATGAATTCGGCAGCGAAGCGCAGAAGCAGAAGTATTTGCCGAAACTCGCCAGTGGTGCCTCGATCGGTTGTTTCGGCTTGACCGAACCCGACCATGGTTCCGACCCCGGCAGCATGGTCACGCGCGCCAAGACGGTGCCGGGCGGTTATTCGCTCAGCGGTGCCAAGATGTGGATCACCAACAGCCCGATTGCCGATGTCTTCGTGGTCTGGGCCAAGACCGATGATGGCCGTATCCGCGGCTTCATTCTGGAAAGCGGTTGGAAGGGTTTGAGTGCGCCTGCGATTCATGGCAAGGTTGGACTGCGTGCCTCGATCACCGGTGAAATCGTGATGGATCAGGTGTTCGTGCCGGAAGAGAATTTATTGCCACACGTGGAAGGTCTGAAAGGGCCATTCACTTGCCTTAATTCGGCGCGCTTCGGTATCGCTTGGGGTGCCCTCGGCGCGGCCGAATTCTGCTGGCATACGGCACGCCAATATACGCTCGACCGTATGCAATTCGGTCGTCCCTTGGCAGCCAATCAGTTGGTGCAAAAAAAATTGGCCGATATGCAGACGGAAATTACCTTAGCCTTGCAAGGCTGTCTGCGTTTGGGGCGCATGAAAGACGAAGGCACGGCCGCGGTGGAAATCACGTCGATCATGAAACGTAATTCCTGCGGTAAATCGCTGGAAATTGCCCGCATGGCGCGCGATATGTTGGGTGGTAATGGCATTTCCGATGAATACGGTATCGCTCGTCACCTCGTTAATCTGGAAGTGGTCAATACCTATGAAGGCACGCATGATATTCATGCCTTGATACTGGGCCGCGCACAAACCGGGATTGCGGCGTTTTAATTGCTGGCGCGGGAACGGCAAGCTGCGGTCCCGCGCTTTGATGCTTGCTCTGCTCAGTTCGTCATTGGGTCCGTAAGCGGCTTGGTATTGATACGCGCTTCCAACCAGATCAGTCCACGTCTGGCGTATTGCATCAATTCCGGCGAGCTGGCGCCACCAACCAAGGCACCATCAGCGCTGCGGTGCAGTTCGCGCACTTTGCGTATGGTTGTCAAATCACCGCCCCAGGTATCGAAAAACAAGCTGCGCCATTGGCGCAGCAAGACTTGGGCGGCTTCTTCTTCGGGGAGCATGCCGGCTTGCATGACTTTCCTGACTTGCGAAAACAGCTCGTTCCAAGCATGCGCATGGCGAAACGACGCGGCGCGGAAGAAGCGCAATTCGTGTTCGCTCAAATGCTGACGATATGCCGCGTATCGGACTTCGATCAGCGCGCGGACGATGAAATCCATCATCTCGGGATCGATACCGGTCAGGGCTTGCAGAGCCGGTTCGTCGCGGTGCATTTGCGAAAATTTTGCCAAATACTGAGGCAAATCGGGCATGTGCCGGTTCATCGTGTCGTTCCAGCGCAGTGCCAACTCGCGTGCACGCGGGTCGGTATAGGCGACGCCGGTATCGAGCAAGCTGCGGGCTTCGACGATCAGTGGCAGCATGTGTAAATCGGGCGTTAAGGTCGGCCGATTTTGTTTGCTCAACTGCTGCATGTCATCCGGACTGAAATATTTGTCCGCCACGCTCATCATTTCTAAAATACCTAGCCAATAATCGAGCTGCGGTTCTTTATTCGCTTGCACCAGCGTATGCAAATCACGCAAGCGTTCGCGCAGCGCGATGCCGTTATTGATCTGTTGTTCGAGTAAGCGCAATTGATCGCTGATCACACTGTTGAGATCAGCATGCTCGTGGTCGACCAAGGCGGCGATTTCGGCCAGCGACAGATCGAGCCGGCGCAGCGCGACAATCCGATACAGGCGCGTGATGTCGGCGCGGTTGTACAGCCGGTAAGCAGCGCTGGAGCGCTGCGACGGTGATAATAAGCCGATTTTGTCGTAGTGATGCAGCGTGCGCACGCTTAAGCCGGTGCGCTTGGCCAGTTCGCCGATTTTCATGAGCATGAGGTTCTCCATAAGGGAAGCCCGACTGTACAGCCTGACCGAACGTCAGAGTCAAGGCCGGGCTCCTCTCAGTGCTTGATTTCTGCTGCCGGCGACAAACCTTCCGTCAGCGTTTTGGCGACGAATAATTGGGCGCAATCGACCGGATCGAAGCCGTAGTGTTTGCCGCAGAAATCGCAGTTGATGTCGAGTCGACCGATTTCGTTCAGGGCGCTCTCGACTTCTTCGGTGCCGAGCATCTTGAGCATGTCACCGACTTTTTCACGCGTACAGCTGCAGTAAAATTGCGGTGTCAAGGGATCAAATACGCGTAAGGTTTGTTCCCAGAATAAACGGTGCATCAAGGTGGCGCTGTCGGTGCTCAGTAATTCTTCGCGTTTGAGCGTATCGCCGAGCAAGACCGCATGACCCCAGAGATCTTCGCCATCGTCGACGCGCGCACCACTGCCACCGGTTTCCGGTAATTTTTGCAGTAACAAGCCGCGCGCCACTTTGTCATCGGCGGCCAGCCAGAGTTTGGTGTCGAGCTGTTCCGAGCGCAGCATATAGTTTTCGATGACGGCGGCGATGCTGTCACCATCGAGCGGGACGATACCTTGATAAGCTTGTTGGCCCGGCATTTTGTCATTTGGGTCGAGCGTGATCACGAAGCGGCCCTGGCCGTGTGCATGTACCAGATCGCGCAGGCTTTCCTGTTCGCCGATAACGGCGTCGTCGGCCAGTTTGGCGGTGGCACGCAGGCGCAACTCGGCGTCGCATTCGACCACCATCAAGCGTACCGGGCCATCGCCATGGATTTGCATGATCATGGTGCCGTTGAATTTCAGATTGGCCGACAGCAGGGCGGCAGCGGCCATGAGTTCGCCGAGCACATTGCGTACCGCGGGTGGGTAGGTTTGATGCTCGAGCATTTGTTGCCAGGCGTTTTCAAGTTCAACTAATTCGCCGCGTACGCCGGCATTTTCGAACATGAATTTTTGTAGGGTGTCGGTGATGGTCATGCGTGTCAATCCAGGCGTTTGA
Organism: Undibacterium sp. CCC3.4; assembly: GCF_034347425.1. Lineage (GTDB taxonomy): Bacteria > Pseudomonadota > Gammaproteobacteria > Burkholderiales > Burkholderiaceae_D > Undibacterium. Next base: position 4,181,517 of record NZ_CP133779.1, on the reverse strand, counting down.
GTTCGGTTTTGTAAGTTTGTGCGCGTTGCGCGTAATTGGCAGTATTGCCATGCATGCCGGCGATGTCAGCAGCGCTCAACTCACGCACGGCTTTCGCCGGCGAGCCGATGATCAGGGAATTATCGGGAAATTCTTTTCCTTCGGTAACCAAGGCACCGGCGCCGACCAGGCAGTTTTTACCGATCTTGGCACCATTGAGGATGACAGCTTGAATCCCGATCAGCGAACCTTCGCCGATACTGCAGCCATGTAGCATGGCTTGGTGGCCGATGGTGACATTGGCGGCGACGCTCAAGGGATGGCCCGGATCGGTATGCAGGATGCAGCCTTCCTGGACATTGCTGTTTTCACCGATACTGATCAACTCATTATCACCGCGCAGGGTGGTGTCGAACCAGATGCTGGCACCGGCAGCGATGCGGACTTTGCCTATCACTTTGGCCGTGTCAGTCAGGTATGCTGAGGCGGCGATCTCGGGTACGAATTCGCCTAATTGGTAGATGGGCATGGAAATTCCGTAAAATAGCTGCAAAGTGAAGGTTGATCTGCTTTGCCGTGGCAAAGTAGAGGGCGAACGCTATTTTAACGTTCTAGCGGCATCCTTGCCGAAATAAACAGGAAAATGAGTATTTTGAAAACAAATCAAGTGATGGAACTGCGTGCCGTGGCGCTGGCGGCCTTATTGGCGGTTGATACCGATGTCAAGTGCGCACTGTTGGCGGCGCTGCCCGATGAGGCGCCGCTTGATACGGTACAGTGTTTTGCGATTCCGGCCGGAATTCCCGGGCGACCGCTGCGGCCCGAGCTGATTGCGCCCGGCAAGGTCGGTCGACGCTCGATGTTGACCGTCGAGGGACGGGCGATTTTGATCCATGCGCTGGCCCATATAGAAATGAATGCGATTAATTTGGCGACCGATATCATCTGGCGTTTTCCTCACTTGCCGGAGCAGTTTTATCGCGATTGGCTTAAGGTCGCCAAGGAAGAGGCGCGTCATTTTCAACTGCTAGAGCAGCATTTGCAGACGCTCGGTTATCAGTATGGCGATTTTCCAGCGCATAACAGTTTGTGGGAAATGGCAGAAAAAACTTGCGATGATTTGTTGGCGCGTTTGGCACTGGTGCCGCGCACGCTGGAAGCGCGCGGCCTCGATGTGACACCGGGTGTGTCGGCCAAGCTGGCGCAGGCCGGCGATGCCGCCGGGGCAGCTTTACTGATGGTGATTTATCACGATGAAATCGGTCACGTCGCCATCGGCAATCATTGGTATCAGTATTTGTGTAATCAACAGGGGCACGATACCATTGCTACCTATGCGCGCTTGGCACTGCACTATGCGGCACCGACCTTGCGTGGGCCATTCAATCTGGCGGCCCGGCGTGCGGCTGGTTTCACCGAGTTGGAGTTGCAGGCCTTGCCGCAGTCGTCCACATGATTTTTTAACTTTGCAAAAAACCCGGAGCATGCTGCTCAAAGTAGAGTAGGTCGTGCCACACGCCGTCCCGCAATACCGCTTGACGTGCTCGCCCGTACTCGCGAAAGCCGCAGCGCTGCAGGACCGACTGGGATGGCAGATTGTCGGCGATGACCAAGGCTTCCAGTCGTTTCAGGGCGAGGCGCGAGAACGCCTGTTCAAGTACCGCTGTGACGGCTGCCGCGGCGTAGCCACGGCCACCGTGGCGTTGACTGAAGCGGTAGCCGAGCGTGGCTTTGTGATACTGCTCGCGCTCGACTCCGCGCAGCGTGACACGGCCGACGATTTCGCTGCCGTGCCAAGCCAGATAATGATATTCTTTCATGGTTTGCGCAGCCCACTGGGCTTGTTCCAAGCTGCTGCGCACGGCGTTTTCCGAGTAATAAGCGTTGCCGCGTGTGCTGATCCATTGTTCGAAATGAGGGCGGTTTTCCGTTTCAAATGCGAGTACGGCACTGCTGTAGCTTGGCAGTGCAGGAGTCAGTTGTAATGCGGCCTTGATGTCTGGCATGTTTAGTCTTTTCTGATTCCAGCGTTTTGCTTCAGGCCGCGCCGCTGGCCTGCCCTTGCTCTCCCTTTGTCATGACAGGAAGATTCTATGCGTCGTCTTATTTTACTGCTGTTGCGTGCTGCGCTGTTGTTGAGTACCACTGCTGTGGCGCCGTCGCTGATGGCCGAGTCGCTGTTGCCGGCACATGACCCGGCGCGCAGCATTTTACTCAGTGGTTTTGCCGTCAATAAGCCGGAACAGCTCAGTGATATCGATGATATTGCCCAAGGTTTGTCGCATGAAATCGCGCGCCGCCTGCGCCAGAGTCAGCAATTCGAGGTGCGTACGATGCCCGAGCTGTTGTCATTCAATTGGCAATTGCAAGCACCGCCGGCACGCTTGCTGACGCAATTGGGGCTTGATTACGGGGCGCGCTACCTGATTACCGGCGAAATTCGCAATGCCGGCATTCGTAATGTGCCGCAACTGTTCGGTCTGTGGAGTAAGCCATCGCGCAGCATAGAAGTGGAAATGTATGTCTATGATGCTCCGGCCGGAAATTTATTAGGACGGTTTGAGTTTTCCGCCAGTGCTGATGGCGATGTGCATATCGGTCGTGAGCACGTGTTCGGCGGTGTCGGTTTTCGTGCCACCCGCTTCGGCCAAGCAATTGAAAGCTTGGTCGATGAGGCGGCACAAACTATTGCCAGTCAATTGTTGATGCGACCTTGAGCATGGCCGCTGGTCGTGGCACGTTGCTGCTCTTGCAGGCGCAGTACGCTTCTTTGAATTTTTCCGGTGGCAGTCATCGGCAGGGCGGCGATGAATTCAATTTCTTTTGGATATTCATACGGTGCCAGGTGGCTGCGGACATGCTGCTGTAAGGTGGCGATTAAATCGGCGTCGCCAACAAAGCCGGGGCTGAGCACGATATACGCTTTGACCAGATTGCCGCGCTCGCGATCCGGTTTCGGTACCACGGCGGCATTGGCGACGGCCGCGTGGTGCAGCAAACAATTTTCAATTTCCGATGGACCGATGCGATAGCCGGCGGCTTTAAACATATCGTCGGCACGTCCTTGATAAAACAGATAGCCATCGTCATCGCAACTGGCCAAGTCACCGGTGCGGCACCAGTCGCCACTGTATTTGCTGCGGGTGGCGGCATCATTGTTCCAGTAGCCGAGAAAAAATATCGGATCGGGATGGCCGTGGATATCGCAACGGTGCAGCGCCACTTCGCCGCATATGCCGGGCCCGACCGGTTGACCGGCATCGTCGATGATGGCGACGCGGTGGCCCGGATACGGGCGGCCCATGCTGCCCGCTTTGGCCGGCCAGCGCTGATGGCTGTTGCCGACGATGTAATTCATTTCGGTTTGGCCAAACATTTCATTCGGCGTCACTCCCAACGCTTGCTGGCACCATTCGAAGACGGCGCTGCCGACCGCTTCGCCGGCACTCATGATGGCGCGCAGCTTGAGCCGGTAACGTTGGCGCGGCTGAGGGCAGGCTTTCATCATCATTTTGAGCGCGGTCGGGAACAGGAAGGTATTGGTAACGCGATATTTTTCCATTAATTCAAATGCCGTCTCGGCGCCAAAGCGGCCGCTCCAGGCGACGATGGGCTGGCCGAAATACAGGGTCGGCAGCAGCGCATCCATCAAGCCGCCGGTCCAAGCCCAGTCGGCTGGCGACCAAAATACATCGCCATCTTGCGGAAACCAATTTTGCGAGGCCACGAAGCCGCTCAGATTGCCGATCACGGCGGCGTGCGGAATCAGCGCCCCTTTGGCCGGGCCGGTGGTGCCGCTGGTATAAATCAGGATGGCCGGGTCACTGGCGCGGGTGTTGACGACGTCGAAGTGTTCGGGCATGTCTGCCAAATCGCTGTTCCAGTCCAGCGTGTGCCCGAGCTGCGGGCAATCGATGGCGATGACGGTTTTCAGCTCGGGGCAGGTGGCGGCAATTTGTCGGTAAGTGTCGACGCCGCTGTGATCGAGTATTAATACCCGCGCTTGGCTGTGTTGTAATCTGTATTCGAGTGCATCGCGACCGAACAGACAACTCAGGGGCAGGACGATGACTCCCATCTGCAGGCAGGCCATGATGCTGACGGCGGTTTCTACTCTTTGCGGTAGCAAACAAGCGACCACATCGCCGCGTTGCACCCCTTGTTGTTGCAAGAGATTCGACAATTGATTGGCGCGCGTCGCCAATTGCGCGTAACTGGTGCGTGTGTGTTTACCATCGGCCGTGGCGCTGATGATGGCGCAGCGTTGCGCTTCATCTTGCCAGCGGCGGCAGCATACTTCGGCGATATTGAAGTGTTCCGGGACATGCCAGCGGAATTCTTGGTACAGTTTGGCATATTGATCGGGCAATGATTTGCTGCTCCCGGCAGGGATAGAGTGTGCTTTCATGGAGTCTCCGCTATAATTATCGAACGGTCGTTCTATTGTTCTTTTGCATCAGATTTTTGCTACTGCAACTATCTTCGCATGCATTTGCCGCTTTTTTTCATGAAAAATATTAATCTGCCATGACTCCTTCAAATTCGCCCGTACATCGACTGTCCCGTTCGGAATTTTTACCCATTCGTGGTTTGCAGTATCATGTGCGGCAGTGGGGGCGCGTCGGTGCGCCGCCCATTGTGATGCTGCATGGCTGGATGGATGTGTCGGCCTCGTTTCAGTTTGTAGTTGATTGCCTGCAGCATGATTGGCATGTCATCGCTCCCGATTTGCGTGGTTTCGGTTTGACCGAGGCACCCGGCAGCGACACCTATTGGTTCCCAGATTATCTCGGTGACCTCGATGCCTTGCTCGCGCATTATGTGCCCGAAGGAGCGGTGAATTTGCTTGGTCACAGCATGGGGGCCAATGTGCTCGGTTTGTATGCCGGTGCGCGCCCGGAGCGGGTGCGTCGCTTGGTTAATCTGGAAGGTTTTGGTATGCCGACTACGCAGCCGCAGCAAGCCCCCGGGCGCTACCGAAAATGGCTCGATGAATTGCGCTCACCGCAGCAGTTGCGCACCTATGCTTCAGCGCAAGAGGTGGCGGCGCGACTGCAAAAAACCAATCCACGTTTATCCAATCAACGTGCGGCATTTTTAGCTTCGTGCTGGGCGCGTGAAAACAGCGCCGGACGCTGGGAAATTCTCGGCGACCCGGCGCATAAACAGAGCAGCCCCTTGTTGTTTCATGTCGAAGAAGTGCTGGCATGTTGGGAGCAGATCAGCGCGCCGGTGTTGTGGATGGAGGCGGAACAAACCGATATTTGGAACTGGATGGGGCCGAAACCGACGGCGCGGTTGGAAATTGATCGGCGTCTCAGCCATTTACGCGATCTCAAGAAAGAAATGATTGCTGATGCCGGTCATATGCTGCACCATGACCAGCCCGAATTACTGGCGCAATTGATCGAAGCATTTTTCATGCAAGGCGATGGCGTTTGACAGGAGAAAATTTGCTCATATCAGATTTCAGCGATGTCGGCGCGGCCGATGATACCCGCTTTAAGCGCTGTTTGGTGATGGCCGGCGGCGGCTTTCGCTTCGGTTATTACCTTGGCATGATGGCCGCTTGCGAACGGCGCGGCAAAACCCCGGATTTGCTGTTGGCCAGCTGCGGCGCGGCGATTGCCGCGACCATTATTCGCCATTTACCCGATAACGCGGCGCGCTTGGCGTGGTTGACGACGCCGCAAATGCACGCGTTCTGGTGTGCTTTACAGGCCAATCCTTCCAAGACTTTGCTGGGGGCGATAGGCGGCGTGCTCGAGCGCGCGCTGCGTGCCAATGATGCCAAGCTGATCCCCGATTTGTTTGATGATTACCTGTTTGATATTCCAGCGCGCTTGCCGCTGCCGCCGGACAGCGGCTATGCCGGTTCACCCGCGCTGGCCGTGATTGCCGGGCGCTTATTGTACCAAGCGCACGAGGTCGGGACGCTGCGCGGTGAACGCAAGTTGTTTGTCGAAACCATCTTCGCCGAGGCGCGCGTGGCCACGCTGTTGCGCGGCATGCAGTCGCCGTTGGCCGATCCCGGCTGGGGCCGCAGTACGGTTGCCAGTGACATCGAAGTGCTCAGTGGTGTCGCTATCAACGATGCGGTGCGTGCTTCGATCGCTGATATGTATTATTTTCGCTGTCACCAAATCGGTAGCGAGCATTATCTGGGTGGCGTGATCGATTTGTTTCCGCTCGAAGTGGCGCGGCGTTTGGCTGCAGAAGTGATCATGGAACGTAAGGGTAAATACAATCACTTGGTCGATTTACCGGCCTTACGATTAGTCTTAGGCATACACGGAAATCGCCGCTTGAGTCAGGTGTTAGCACAAGCGGCCGAGCACTGGATCGATACCGCCGATATGGAGCGTGCCTTGGTACGCCATCAAATCAGCAAGCATTTGCAGTGGCGGCGCAACCGACTGGCACTGCGGGTGCCACCGAGTCTGGCTGAATTCACTGAAATGGTCAGACTGCAGTGGGAATATGGGTATGCGCGCGGCTTGGATGGCCTGACGCGTTGAGCGAGTAAGGCGCTGTGCCGGTTTACGCGCTACGCCGCAGCGCATCATTCGAGGCGATTTCGCGTTACACTGATGCTTCATTTTAATCTGCCTCTTTTATTGATATCCGCTCCGACCATGACCGATCACACTGCATATGGCTTTACCACGACGATTCTCCACAGCGACCGCCAAAAACCGATAGAGCATGGCTCGGTGCATAAGCCGATTCACAGCTCGGTGATGTACGGCTATGGCGATGCGCGCGATTTGGCGGCGGTATTCCAGGGTAAGCAAGCCGGTTATCGTTATGGTCGTCAGGGTAATCCGACGGTGACGGCGCTGGAAGAAAAAATCAGCAAGATGGAAGATGCCACGGCTTCCTTGTGTTTTGCCACCGGCATGGCGGCCATCGGTGCTTTGTTCCAGGCTTTGCTCAAGGAAGGCGATCATGTGGTGTCGTCGAAATTCCTGTTTGGTAATACTAACAGCCTGTGGCAGACCGCCGCCGGGCAAGGCATTCGCCTCGATATGGTCGATGCCACCGATGTCGCCGTGGTCGAGGCGGTGCTGACGCCGGCCACGCGCATGGTGTTTGTGGAAACCATCGCCAACCCGCGCACCCAAGTCGCCGATCTGGAACGGATCGGTGCGCTGTGTGCCGCGCGCGGCATCTTGTTTGTCGTCGATAACACCATGAGCTCGCCGTATCTGTTCCGTCCCAAGGCGGTTGGTGCGGGTCTGGTAATCAATTCGCTCACCAAGTCGATTGCCGGTCATGGCAATGTTCTCGGTGGCGCTGTTTCCGATACCGGCGTGTTCGACTGGAGCACGTATCCACATATCGCCCCGAACTTCCGCAAACAAGCCCCGCAGCAGCAGGGGATGGCGCAGTTGCGGGCCAAAGCCTTGCGCGATTTCGGCGCGAGTTTGTCACCGGAAGCGGCGCACCAGATTGCCATCGGTGCGGAAACCATGGCTTTGCGCATGGAGCGCAGCTGTGCCAATGCGCTGGCGCTGGCACAATTGTTGGCCGCTGATCCACGGGTAGCGGCGGTTTACTATCCGGGTTTAGCCAGTCATCCACAACACGCTCTGGTGACGCAGCTGTTTCGCGCCGGCGGCGCACTGCTGAGTTTTGAGCTGCAAGCCGGGATAGATTGTTTCGATTTCCTCAATCATCTGAAGATCGCGATCAATGCCACTCATCTCGGCGACACGCGCACCCTTGTGATTCCGGTCGCGCACACCATCTTCTTTGAAATGGGAGCCGAACGGCGTGCCGACATGGGTATCGCCGACGGTTTGATCCGGGTCTCGGTTGGCATTGAAGATAGTGCCGATTTGTTGGCTGATTTTGCCCGGGCGCTGGCACAGGTCTGAGCGTGCTGTAAATGAGGAGCTTATGCTGAGACTTTCTTGGCGCATGACGATGCGCGACTGGCGTGCCGGTGAATTGCGATTTTTATTACTGGCCTTGATGATTGCCGTCGCTGCTTTGTCGTCGGTCGGGTTTTTCACCGACCGTTTGCGCAGCGGTTTGCAGCGTGATGCGCATCAATTGTTGGGGGCCGATTTATTACTCAGCGCCGACCAAAATCTGCCAGCGGCTTGGCGCACGGAGGCGCAGCAGCGTGGCTTGCAAACCGCCGATACGGTGGTGTTTGCCAGTATGGCTATCGCCGGTGAGGGCGATGCCGCGCGCACCCATCTGGTTTCACTCAAGGCGGTCAGTCCTGGTTATCCTTTGCGCGGCACCTTGCTGTTGCAAGCGCCTGGCGGTGCGAGTAATCCGCAAGTGTCTGGTAACGGCGGTCCGGCCGCTGGCACGGTCTGGCTCGATGCTTCCTTGCAACAGGCCTTGGGTTTGCAACTCGGTGAGCAACTGCGCTTGGGTGAGCAGCGGCTGCGATTTGTTGCGGTCATTGGCAATGAGCCCGATCGCGGCGCTGGATTCATGAATTTTGCGCCGCGCGCGATGATTGCGCTGAGTGACTTGGCCGGCACGAATTTGGTGCAGAATGGCTCGCGCGTGACCTACCGCTTATTGATGGCCGGCATGCCGACGGCGATTGCCGAATACCAAAAACAATTGCAGCAAAATATTGCTATTTCGCAACAGAAGGGTATCAGTGTGGAATCTTTGGCCAATGGCCGGCCCGAGATGCAAGCCACGCTGGATCGGGCCGAACAGTTTCTGGCCTTGGTCAGCCTGCTCTCGGCGATGTTGGCGGCGGTTGCCATCGCCATGGCGGCGCGCCGCTTCATGCTGCGCCATCTTGATGCCTGTGCCATGCTGCGTTGCCTTGGTTTGACGCAAAACCAAGTCACGCTGATGTATCTGAGTGAGTTTTTCTTGCTGGGAGTCATAGGTAGCGTGGCCGGTGTCTTGCTCGGTTATGCAGGGCACTATGTTTTGCTGGAATTATTGCAACAACTGGTGGCCAAAGATTTGCCGGCGGCGAGTTGCTTGCCGGCTGTTTTGGCGGCCGCTACCGGTTTGCTGCTATTGCTAGGTTTTGCTTTGCCACCAATTTTGCAATTGCGGAATGTGCCGCATAATCGCGTCATGCGCCGTGAAGCTGTGCCGCCGCAAGCATTGAGTGTGCTCACCTACGGTCTGGGCTTGGCGATGTTTGTCGGCTTATTGCTGTGGCAAAGCGCCGATCTCAAACTCGGTTTAATCATCGCCGGTTGTTTCCTCGCGTCATTGGCACTGTTCGCCTTGTTGGCGCTGGCGGCGTTGCGCTTGCTCAAGAGTGCGCGCAATCTGTGGCAAGCGGCCAGTTGGCGCTTTGCCGTCACGTCTCTGCAACGCCGACCCGGCGCGACGGTATTGCAAATCGTTGCGCTGGCGCTGGGCTTGATGGCCTTGCTGTTGCTGACGGTAGTGCGGGCGGATTTGATTTCGGCTTGGAAGCAAGCGACTCCTGCTGATGCTCCAAATCAATTTGTAATCAATATCCAACCCGAGCAAACCGAACAAATTGCCGCTCGCTTGGCCCGCTTCGGCGCACCGCAAATGTATCCGATGATACGTGGTCGCCTGATTGCGCTCAATGCCCAGCCATTGACGGCGGCGCAGTATCCGGAAGAGCAAGCCAAGCGCATGCTCGAACGCGAGTTCAATCTTTCGACCATGGTCGATTTGCCGCCGATGAATCAGATCACGGCCGGTCGCTGGTATGACGATGCCCATGCCGCGACGGCGGAAGCTTCAGTCGAAGAAGGCATTGCCAAAACTTTGCATCTCAAGTTAGGCGATGTGTTGCGCTTTGATGTTGCCGGCCAGCAGATCAGCGCCACCATCACCAGTTTGCGCAAGCTTGATTGGAGTTCAATGCGCGTCAACTTTTTTGTCGTCATCAATCCGCGCGCACTCAGTGATTTTCCGCAAACTTGGATCACGGCCTTTCATTTGCCACCGGGGCAAACTGACTTCGTCAACCGACTCACGCTCGATTTTCCGAATCTGACCGTGGTCGATGTCGGTGCCATGCTACGCCAATTGCAGGATGTCTTAGATCAAGTGATCACGGCGGTGGAATTCTTGTTCTTGTTCACTTTGGTATCGGGTGGCTTGGTCCTGTATGCGGCGCTGGCTGGTACGCAAGATTTGCGGCAGCGTGAAACGGCTTTGTTACGTGCCCTCGGTGCCAGTCGTCGGCAATTATCGCAAGCGCAATGGCTGGAGTTTTTACTCGTCGGCAGTTTGGCTGGCTTTTTGGCGGCGGCCGGTGCCAGCGCCACGGGTTGGGGTTTGGCACACTTCAGTTTCCATTTTCCATGGGTATTTTCACCTGTGGTTTGGCTAGTTGGCATCGTTGCCGGGGCCGCATGTGCTTGGTTGGGTGGCTGGCTGAGTTTACGTCAGGTATTGAATCAAGCACCCTTGCTCAGTTTGCGTCAAGTCTGAGCGATATTACCGTTTTTTTGAGGAAACCATGTCAGAACAATTAATCCGTTTATATGTTGATGCTGAGTACAGCAGCCCGTATGCCATGTCTGCCTTTGTGGCTCTGCACGAAAAAGCCCTGCCATTTGAATTATGCACGCTCGATTTTTCTGCGCGCCAGCAGCATGCGCCGTCCTATGCAGCCAAGTCCTTGACACGCCGTGTCCCTACGCTTGAACATGGTGATTTTTCTTTGTCGGAATCGTCGGCCATTTGCGAATACTTGGAGGAGGTTTTCCCGGCTGTCGCCTTGTATCCGCAACAGTTGCAGCAACGCGCACGCGCACGCCAAGTGCAAGCTTGGTTGCGCAGCGATTTAATGGCACTGCGCAACGAACGCAATACCATGGCTGTATTTTACGGCAAGAAATTTCCGCCCTTGTCGACTGCCGCCGTTGCTGCTGTAGAGCAATTGGTCTACGTTGCCGATGCCTTGCTGGGCGAGGGCGCTGAGCATTTGTTCGGTCAATGGAGTATTGCCGATACCGAGATGGCCCTGATGCTCAATCGCCTGCACTTGCATGGCGATGCTTTAGCGCCGCGCTTGGTACGTTATGCCGAGGCGCAATGGCAGCGCCCCTCGGTGCAGCGTTGGTTGCAATATATCGCGGCGCGCAGCTTGTGATGTCATTAGCCCCCAGCACTGATTCGGCAGCGCTCGACAGTGAGCCGGAAAATTTGTATGCACGCATCGGCGGCGCGGAAACATTGCGCGCGCTGGTAGATCGCTTTTATGATTTGATGGAGTTGGAAAGCGAATTCGCATCCTTGCGTGCCATGCATCCGACCCCGCTCGATGGCTCCCGCGATAAGTTGTTTGCATTTTTATCGGGTTGGATGGGCGGCCCCGATTTGTACATCAGTCAGTTCGGTCATCCGCGCCTGCGTGCGCGTCATTTACCCTATACCATCGCCAGCGCCGAGCGCGACCAATGGCTACGTTGTATGGCGTGGGCGATGCAAGATGTCGCGTTGGCCGAGGATTTGCAATTGCACCTGATGAATTCGTTTTATCAGACTGCCGATTGGATGCGCAATACTCCCGGATGAATGGAATTATTCGATGAATACAGTTGAAATCATCATACTGGTCGTTTTGCTCTTGCTGTTATTGCTGCAGCTCGCTTTATGGCGACGCCCATCACAGTCTGGCAGCGCGGCGGCGGAATTGATGGCATTGCAAAATTTTTTACAAAACGCACATCAGCAGCAAATGCACAACGAAGAGCGCAGTGAACGTTCGCTGCGTGAGCAGATACAAAACACGGCACAGGCGACACGCCAAGAGTTGGCTGCGAATTTCGGTCGTTTACAGCAGGGCTTGGCGACACAATTGAGTACCGTCGCGACCATGCAGAAGGCGCAAATCGATGGCTTTTCCGTACAGATGGCGGCGCTCACGGAAGGCATGGCGCAGCAACTCGAACACATGCGCCAAGCTCTGATACAACAGGGGCTCAGTGCACGCGAAGAGCAGGCCGGCAGTTTGAAAGGCTTCGCCGACACGCTCACACAAACCCTCAATACCCTGACCGAATCGAATGCCGCACGCATGCTGGAAATTCGCAGTACGCTGGAACAAAAAATCAGCCAATTGCAGTTGGAGAATGGTGCCAAGCTCGAAGAGATGCGCCGCACGGTCGATGAAAAATTACATGCCACGCTGGAACAGCGGCTGGGAGAATCGTTCAAACAAGTCTCGGATCGGTTGGAGAAAGTTCATCAAGGTCTGGGTGAGATGCAGCAGTTAGCCATCGGTGTAGGAGATCTGAAACGGGTGCTGACCAATGTCAAAACGCGCGGCACTTGGGGTGAAGTGCAGCTCGAGATGGTACTCGAACAAATGCTCACGTCCGAACAATATGGCAAGAATGTCGAGACCATACCGGGCAGTGGCGAGCGCGTCGAATTCGCGATCAAATTGCCGGGTAAAGAAGAAGGTAAGCAGCCGGTGTGGCTGCCGGTTGATGCGAAATTCCCTAAAGAACAGTACGAACGTTTGCTCGATGCGGCCGAGCGCGCCGATGCCGATGGCGTAGCGGCGTATGGCAAAGAACTGGAACGGGCGATTCGCAGTGAAGCCAAGACGATCGCCGAAAAATATCTGTCGCCACCCTTGACCACCGATTTCGCTATCTTGTTTTTACCGACTGAGGGTTTGTATGCCGAAGTCATGCGCCGTCCCGGTTTGGCCGATGAATTGCAACGTACTTGCCGCGTCTCGATCGCCGGACCATCGACCTTGTCGGCACTGTTAAACAGTTTGCAAATGGGTTTTCGCACCTTGGTATTGGAAAAACGCTCGTCGGAAGTGTGGCAGGTGCTGGGCGCGGTGAAAACTGAGTTCGGTAAATTCGGTGAAATTTTAGCCAATACCAAAACGGCACTCGAGCGTGCCGCGCGCAATATCGATCAGGCTGAAGTGCGCACCCGGCAAATGACGCGTAAATTAAAACAGGTGGAAGCCTTGCCATCGGAACAGGCGCGCCAGATACTCGGCGTAGTGGATGCGACGGCCGAGTCAGACAGCACCAATTAATTGGCTGTGTGACTCAGGCGTGCAGGTCTGTTACAGCGTTTGTACGGCGCCGGTGATGACTACTTGGGTCACTGGTGCGGTTGGCAAGCTGCCTTGTACTGAGGTTGGTACAGCACCGATCGCATCCATCACCGGCAAACCGCTGACTATCGTGCCGAAGACGGTATAGCCATAGGTGGCGGCGGCTGTGGAGGTGGCCGCGACCGAGTCATAAATGGCGCTGTTATCAATGCGGTTGAAATAGAATTGTGAAGTCGCCGAATTGACATCGGTGCCGCGCGCCATACCGATGGTGCCACGGACATTGCTCAGACCGCCTTCAAATACGATAGACGATAAGGCTGGCAATAACTGCAGACTGGTGTTGTAACCGCCGCCCTGAATCACGGTACTGTCGACTCGGTGGAAAATTGAATTGGCATAGGTGCCGGCCTCAACATAATTGAGGAAGTTGTCGACCGTGACCGGTGCTTTGCCCGGATTGAGTTCGACTACCATTTTACCCATATTGGTGGTCAAGGTCACTTGCGGACGGTTGGCCAGGGTCGATGTCAGGGTGGCGAAGTAAACCTGGGCGCCGGCGCTATTGGTCACGGTGGCATTGAAGGTGCCGACGGCGATGATTTTACACAGGAAGCTGCGCTTGGTGGCGGTGCCGCCAGTGACTTCACCGATGCTTAAGCAGCCGGGGTTGGTGACGGTGAGGCCCTGGGTAAGATTTTGACCGATGATGGTCATGGTGGTGTTTTTGCGATAAGCGACTTGATCGAAGCTGACGCTGCTGACGGTCGCCACGACGCTGCTGCTGCTTTTCGAACCGCCGCAGCCGCTCAGCAATGCCAGAGATGCACACGCACCCAAGAAGTAGGTTGAAGCTTTCAAACGGTTCTCCATAATTAACAGGTAATGATGCCGCCCGCAGTGCGATGCGCGCTTCGTTTTGAAGCACCGGCATCCAATTTACGAGATCGCATAGTCAAGAAAAATGAATTGTACTGTGCTTGCTGCACTTTTTCAGTTTTTCTTACGCAATTTATTGTCACATTGAGTGACAAGTGTTTGGTGTCATTGGTTTTTTGCAGCCGATTAGGCCTGAATTTGAGTCGGTATCATTACCCTAATTGGTGGCCACGTCATTCCTGCGCGCTTTTGGCAGGAACCCAGCGACGTTCGTGGCTAACTGAAAATGCCAGATATCATCGTGTTTTCAGTGCTGAAAACGACGCTGGGTTCCCGCTAAAAGCATGCGGGAATGACGAGGCTGTGGCGCGCGGGAAAGACGCGGTATGCGGTGTTTCAGATGTAAAAAAATGTCCGTCCGACTTTTGCGACAGCCTCTGAAGCGAAAGGATTGTCTACTGGATCCATGCTTTATACTCATGCTGGAGGCGCGCAGCCCTCCCTGGTCAACCCGGAGAAAAACGCAGGCAGTAGCACAGCGGCTGGCAGGTCTACATCAAGCCTTCGAACAAGATGACGCGTACCGTATCACCGGCGGCAACCTGATCTTGTTCGTGATCGAGCACGATCATGCAATTGGCTTCGGCCATTGAGCGTAGAATGCCGGAACCCTGCGCGCCGGTGACGCAGACTTCGAGTGCACCGCTGGCATTGTTGCTGACGATGCCGCGTTGGTATTCAGTGCGTCCGGGCCGTTTCTTGATCGGCTGAGGGCTGATCGCTGCCACCAGCGGCAATGGAGCAAGGTGCGCCCCGGCCATATGCAGCAAAGCTTGGCGTACAAAAAACAGAAATGTCACCATCACCGCTACCGGGTTTCCAGGTAAGCCGAACAAATAGGCACTCTGACCCTGCGAGTGGATTTTACCGAAAGCCATAGGCCGACCCGGGCGCATGCCTATGGTCCAGAATGCCACGTCGCCAAGTTCGGCCATGATTTGCTTGGTGTAATCGGCGGCACCAACCGAGACACCGCCTGAGGTGATGATGGCATCGGCGTTTTCGGCCGCACAAGCGAGCGCGGCGCGTAAGGCGGCCGGATCATCGGCTACCACACCCATGTCGATCAGTTCACAGCCTAAGCGCGTCAGCATGCCATGCAGGGTGTAGCGATTGCTGTCGTACACGCAGCCTTCGTCCAGAGTTTGCCCGAGTGAGCGCAATTCATCCCCGGTAGAAAAGAAGGCGACGCGCAAACGTCGCTGCACCGGCACTTCGGCGATGCCTAGCGAAGCGAGTAAGCCGAGATCGGCCGGGCGCAAGATTTTCCCTTTTTTCAGGGCGGTTTTGCCGATTGCCAGATCCTCTCCGGCCAGTCGGCGGTTGTCACCGCTGCGTACCACTGCGGCGCGCACACTGATCGCTTCGGCATCGGCAGCGTGGGTGAATTCTTGTGGGATCACGGTGTCGCAGCCAGCCGGCATCACCGCCCCAGTCATGATGCGCACGCACTCGTCTGGCTCGACCGAACCGTGGTAAGCGCGCCCGGCAAACGCGCTGCCGACGATGCGAAAGCGCCGCTCGCCTTGCTCTGGCAATTGTGCGCCCACCACGGCGTAACCATCCATGGCGGAGTTGTCGTGTGCCGGCACATTGATGGCCGACTGGATATCCTTGGCTAACACCCGACCCAGTGCGCTGCGCAGGGCTAACTGTTCCACTGCCGCGATCGGCGTGATGAAACCTTCAATGATGTCCTGCGCCTGGGCGACTGGCACAGCCTGAGGATCATAATCTGCCAGGCAACTGAGTACGTCGTTGAGTTTGGCGTGGGGCAGGAGAGGGAGCTTCATTCGAATTGTCGCAGTTCTTGCAAAGTGTTGAAATTACGAAAGGCGGTATGATCGTCGAACAAGACTTCGGCTACGCGTAAGGGGGCAAACCAAGCATCGACCTTGCGACCGCCAGTGCGCAAGAACTCACTCAAATCGTTAAGTAAGGCAGTTTTTACCAGAGCGAATACCGGATGCATTTGGCGGCGCGTGACGCCGTCTTCGCTTTCCAGCGTAACGGCGACGGCGAGGTCGGCATCGTCTGCCAGCAGGCCGGCGCTTAAGCGGCTCGCCAGATCATGTGGCAGTAAGGGGGAGTCGCATGGCACGGTGAGCAAATAAGGGCTATTGCAATGCAGTAAGCCTGTTTGCAAACCGGCCAAGGGACCGGCAAAGCCGGTCAAGTGGTCGGGCCACACTTGGGTGCCGAAGCTTTCATAGGCCGCCAAATTTTGGTTGGCATTGATGATTACCTCGCCAACCTGAGGGTTGAGGCGCAGCAAGGCATGCAAAGCCATCGGCGCATTACGGAAGGTTTGTAAACCCTTGTCGATCTGCCCCATGCGCGTGCCGCGCCCGCCCGCGAGTATCAATCCGGTTATTTGTTGTGCATCAATCGTGTTCATGGCGGTGCGTTTGAGTAAGTGGAGTAGGGGGCAGGTCAGCCGCCGATGTAAGACATTTCTATCTGCGTGCGCTGGGCTGCCGGGTCTTGCTGGCTGCGTAATTCTGAATAGCGATCGCTGCGCTGTTGCCAGATACCAGCGATGACATTGGCGATGAGCAAGTCGCTATGTTGTTCCGGTCCGCGTAACAATGCGCGCAAATCATGACCGGCGCTGGCGAACAAGCAAGTGTACAGCTTACCCTCGGTGGATAGCCGGGCGCGACTGCAATCGCCGCAAAAAGCATGGCTGACGCTGGAAATAAAGCCGATTTCAGCGTGTCCGTTGCTGTGCTGCCAACGCTCGGCGGTTTCGCCGCGATAATTGGCCGGCAGCGCCACGAGCGGCATGCCGGCGGCGACGATGCGCTCGACCAAGTGCTGTGAGCTGATGACTTCTTGTTTTTGCCAAGCGTTGGAGGTGCCGACATCCATATATTCGATCAGGCGCAAGATATGCGGACTATCGCGGAAATGGCGCACCATCGGCACCACTTCAGCATCGTTGACCCCGGCCTTGACGACCATATTGATCTTGATCGGCCCCAGACCAGCCGCCGCCGCAGCGTCGATACCGGCCAGTACATCGGCGACGGCAAAATCGACATCATTCATGCGACGGAAAATTGTTTCATCGAGGGAGTCGAGCGACACGCTCACGCGGGTCAGACCGGCTTCTTTGAGCGCGCGGGCTTTCTTGGCCAACAAAGAGCCATTGGTCGTGAGCGTCAAATCGGGTGCCACACCGTCGACGGTGCGCAATTGCGCGAGCATGGCGACGAGTTTTTCTATATTTTTGCGTAACAGCGGTTCGCCGCCGGTCAAGCGCAGCTTGCGCACGCCATGGCTGAGAAAAATTGCCGCGACGCGGGTAATCTCTTCGAAACTGAGCAGGGCTTGCTGCGGCAAATAGGCATAGTCTTGATCGAAAATATGCTTGGGCATGCAATACACGCAACGGAAATTGCAGCGATCGGTGACTGAAATACGCAAATCATGCAGCGGCCGTGCGCGGGTATCGCGCAACTGACCGTCAGGCCGACGCAGTTGTTCTGGCAGAGCGATGTGCGGCGTGCGCTGGCGCGCATCGATGAGGGGGATGACTATTTCCTTCATGGCAGTGCGATTACTCTTCAAACGTTGCAATTCGCAACGATACCACGAGAATGACAGCGCAGTCAGAACCCTGCTTCAAAGCGGCCACTGACAATAGGCGGCCAGTGCGCCGAACACCGCAAATGCCGACAACAAGCTGATGCTGCCTACTTGAAAACGGAACAAGGCCACGCCGGCCACAGCCATCAATGCTATGGCGCGATAGTCGAGTGCGCCGGCCGCGTTTTGGCTGATATGGCTGACAAAAAACAGCGCCAAACTGGCGATGACACCGACCACGGCAGCGGCAATCGCTTTGAGTGGCGCGTTGAGTCGCCATTGTGTACGGCTGGCTTCGACCAGCGGGCCGCCGGCGAGGATGAACAGAAACGAAGGCAGAAACGTGAAAGCGGCCGCGACCAGCGCGCCGAGCAGCGGATTACTGTGAAGCTGCGCGGCACCGAGGTAGCCGATGAAGGCGACGACGATGATCAATGGGCCGGGCGTACTTTCACCGAGCGCCAAGCCATCCATCATCTGGCTGGCGGACAACCAGTGAAAGTGTTCTACGGCATTTTGAAATACATATGGCAGCACCGCGTAGGCGCCACCGAAGCAGAGCAGGGCGGTTTTGGTAAAAAACCAAGTCATCTCGCTGAGGGGATTATTCGGACCGAAACAATATTCTAAGGCTGCCCATGCCAGCACACCTAAGGCGACGCCAAGCGATATGATACGCAGCAAGCCGCCGAGCTGGAAACGTGCATGCGCAGGAGTCGGGCTATTGTCATCGATCAAGGCAGTTGCCGCACTTGCGCTCTTTGCTGTGGCATCGGGCGGAGCGATGGACGCGGCGAATGCCGTGCCGAGCACGGCAGCGACCAACAAAATGAGGGGGAATGGCAAGCTCAGCACAGTGATGGCAATAAACGACAGGATCGCGATCGCGCGCAAGTAGACATTGGTGAGGCTGCGTCGGCCGATACGCCAAGCGGCGGCGCAGACGATGGCGGCGACGGCTGGCCGGATGCCGGCCAGTACGCCATTGATCAAATGATGTTGGCCGAATTGTAAATACAGATAAGACAGCGCGATCAGCAGACCCAGGCTGGGCAAAATGAACAAGATGCCGGCCAAGATGCCGCCACGCGTTTTATGCATCAACCAGCCTATGTAAATGGCTAATTGCGTCGCCTCCGGTCCGGGCAGCAACATGCAGTAGTTGAGTGCGTGCAAAAAACGTGCTTCGGAAATCCAGCGCCGTTTTTCTACCAATTCAGCGTGCATCATGGCGATTTGGCCGGCCGGTCCGCCGAAGCTCAGGCAGCCGAGTTTCAACCAATAAGCTAATGCGCTGCGCAGTGAGACGGTGTCGGACGGGAGGGGGGCTGGTAGCATGGCAGGCGGATTTAGGTAAATTCACAGGCAAAAAAAAACCGGCACGCCTGATTCAGGTGTACCGGCTTTTTCAAGGTATTGCTTAGTGGCGAGTCTCAATCATGACCAAGGGCTCATCAGCCACCACGGCTACCGGCTTACGTACACGCGGTACGCGAACCGGCGGCGCGGTGAGGCTGGCGCTTTGCTGGGCGGCGCGCAGTTTCTCCGGGTCAGTACTGGCGAGTTGCAAGCCAACTGCGTTGAGTACGCTGCTCAGATCGGCTGCCGGCGCGGTCGTTGTAGCAACCGGTGCAACAGCAACCGGTACAACGACGACGGTTTCGATGACGACAGGTGCCGTGACGACAGTTTCAGCAATTACCGGTTCAGCAACGGCGGCTGGCGCAGAGACTGGCTCAATAGCAACAACTTCAGCGACGACAACAGGCTCAGCTACCAGCGTTTCCACTGTCGCAGCTGCCTGAGTCTCAAGCACTGCTGCTGCGACTGGAGTAGCTACAACAGCTGCAGCGACAGCGATGGTAGCCGGTGCGGCTACTGCTGTGGCAGTAACTTCAAGCGGAGCAGCAATCGTTTCTTCTACCACTACGCTGGTCGGTGCGACGACTGGCCTTGGTTCGGCTATCGTTTCGACAACCTCTGCCACCACGGCAACCTCTGCCACCACGGCAACCTCTGCCATCACGGCAACTGCTGCGACTGCCGGTACCACTGCGTTTGCTGCCAATGCAGCAGCGCTGTGAGCGTTGGCAGCTTCGACTGCGGCGGCAACACGGGCAGCCACGGTATCGCCATCACCGGAGACGATTTCTTCTGCGACATCGCTGTCGTTGATCAATTCGCCTTGTTCGTTGAGCTCACCTGGCTCACGTTCGCGACGATTACGATTGCGACCGCCACGACGACGACGACGACGGCGTTCTTCGCTTTGCTCGGCGTTTTCATTGTCGCTGCTGAGTTCAGGTTGATTCAATGCCGAACTGGCTGGCATTACTTCGACCGGTATTGGATCGTCGTGTTTTTGAATCAAATCATCAGTTTTAACTTCAGTCAGCATCGCTTCTTTGCGTTCTTCACGGCTACGTTGTTGACGTTCGCGACGACCTTCCTGCGGCTCTTTGGCTTCACGTGGCTCACGTGGCTCACGTGGTTCACGCACTTCCCGCGGTTCACGTGGTTCGCGCTCTTCGCGTGGTGGCTTGACGGCTTTAGCCGGACGGGCCGCTTCTGTCACTGGCGCTGCTTTCGCAGCCTCCGTCGTTTTGCTGCCGGCTGGACGCTCTTCACGCTCATCACGGTTGCGACGGCTGCGGTTGCGCGGGTTGTTGCGGGCATTGCGGCTGTTGCGCTCGCGTTCAGCGGTTTTTTCTTCAGCCGTCAGCACCGGTTCCGGGCTGGCGGTAGTTTTGCTGGCACCGAACAGGAAGCCGAACAATTTACCGAAGAAACCAGGTGCCGCTGCCACAGGGGCGACGATAGCCGGTGCCGCTTCTTTGCGTTCCACGATAGGTGCTTGCTCAGGCGTGATGCTCTTGACCATCGCTTCTTGGCGTGGCTTGACATCATCCTTCTGACGTTTGCTGTAACCGATGTCGGTATCGGCTTGCTCGGCCATGGCGTAGCTGGCGTGATGCTCTTCGAGGCGCGGATCGTCATGTTTCAAGCGGTCGAGCTTGTAATGCGGCGTTTCGAGGTGCGTGTTCGGGATCAGAATGACGGTCACGCGATGGCGGGTTTCGATTTTCAGAATTTCGCCGCGCTTTTCGTTGAGCAGGAAGGCGGCCACATCGACCGGTACCTGAACATGAATCGCCGCCGAGTTTTCTTTCATCGCTTCTTCCTGGATGATACGCAGGACTTGCAGAGCCGATGATTCAGTATCGCGGATGTGACCAGTGCCATTACAGCGTGGGCAGGTAACATGACTGCCTTCGGACAGCGATGGACGCAGGCGCTGACGCGACAATTCCATGAGGCCGAAACGCGAGATCTTCCCCATCTGGACGCGCGCGCGGTCATAGCGCAAGGCATCTTTGAGACGGGTTTCGACTTCGCGTTGGTTCTTGGCGTTTTCCATGTCGATGAAATCGATCACGATCAAGCCGCCGAGGTCGCGCAGACGTAATTGACGAGCAACTTCTTCTGCGGCTTCCAAGTTGGTATTGAACGCGGTGGTTTCGATATCGCCACCGCGAGTAGAACGGGCCGAATTGACGTCGACCGAGACCAAGGCTTCGGTATGGTCGATCACGATGGCGCCGCCCGATGGCAACGGTACCGTACGCGAGTAAGCGGTTTCGATCTGATGTTCGATCTGGAAGCGCGAAAACAGTGGCACGTCATCGCTGTAACGTTTAACGCGATGCACCATATCAGGCATGACATGGCTCATGAATTGCTGAGCTTGTTCGTAAATTTCATCGGTATCGATGAGAATTTCGCCGATATCAGGCTGGAAGTAATCGCGAATCGCGCGGATCACTAAGGAAGATTCCTGATAGATCAGGAATGCCCCTGCGGATGACTTGCCAGCACCTTCGATCGCGCGCCAGAGTTGCATCAGATAGTTTAAATCCCATTGCAATTCGTCAACATTACGGCCTATGCCGGCAGTACGGGCGATGACCGACATGCCGCCTGGCAGGTCGAGTTTATCCATGGTTTCACGCAATTCTTGACGGTCTTCGCCCTCGACACGGCGCGATACACCACCGCCACGCGGATTGTTCGGCATCAACACGAGGTAGCGACCGGCCAAAGAAATGAAGGAAGTCAGTGCCGCGCCTTTATTGCCGCGTTCTTCCTTCTCAACCTGAACCATGATTTCCTGACCTTCACGCAAAGCCTCTTTGATCGAGGTATTGCGCACGTCGATGCCTTCCTTGAAATAGGTGCGGGCAACTTCCTTGAAGGGCAAAAAGCCATGACGTTCTTCGCCGTAATTGACGAAACAAGCTTCGAGCGATGGTTCGATGCGGGTGATGACACCCTTGTAAATGTTGGACTTACGTAATTCGCGACCGGCGGTCTCGATATCAATGTCGATGAGTTTCTGCCCATTGACGATAGCAACGCGCAATTCTTCTTGCTGCGTTGCATTGAACAACATACGTTTCATGTTTTACTCCGTGACCTGGTGGTCATCTTTTGCCGCCTGCTGCATCGCTTCATCGAAGCAGCAAGCAACTGTACTGGTGCCGGGATGTATGCCAGGAACAGAGAGTCGGGAGGGGATGGGGATGCCTGTGGCGCGGCACAATGGCATGGCAACCGTCACCTGCGGCACGCATGCCGAGGGTGAACCAGTCGTGTCATTCTGCGTCGCGCCGGGCGCGTTTGGTTTTGCTGGCGAACTCGAGTGCACATGTCCCCCGCATTGTCTGACTCGGCGCGCTTAAAACAGCGGCTGAGGACAAGGCCAGGCGATGAGCAACTTTGGTGTCAGACCATCTTCTTGTGTTGTATCTGACGGAATCGCTTTCGTTCGCAAAACCGAGGCAAGCATGCTGTGATAACGATAACAGCGTGACAACAGCACTACTTGCCTCTCTATCCTTACTGTCCGAACTTTCTGATCCAAGCTCGTCTGCTATATCGCCCGATAACAACAATTGGCTGCTACCTTGGCGTGCAAATGAGCTTGCATACACATCTTTTCCATCATATTTGCAAACTGGCGAGGCTGATGGACTTGCCCCTGTGTAAAATAGGCGTTTATTCCACTTACACTGCTTTGGCGTAATTGCTGAAGCGAAAATGATTATATATTCAAAATGAAGGACTTAGCGACAATTAATCGGGGGCAGCATCAAAAACAGATGCAAAACACGCTCCCTGAGGCGGCTACGGCCGATTTACCGAAGGTACAACTGCTGACAATCTCGGAAGAAGAGGCGGGTCAGCGCATTGACAATTACTTGTTGCGCATATGTAAAGGTGTTCCGAAGAGCCATGTCTACCGAGTTTTGCGCTCGGGAGAGGTGCGCGTCAATAAAGGTCGCATTGATCAATTATATCGCTTGGTGGAAGGGGATGTGGTGCGCTTGCCGCCAATTCGCATCGCTGCTGCCCCAGCCTTACAGAATGTCCCCAAGCTGGAATTCCCGATTATCTTTGAAGATGCCCAACTGCTGATCATCGATAAACCGGCCGGTGTGGCCGTGCACGGTGGTTCCGGCGTCAGTTACGGTGTCATAGAGCAATTGCGTGCAGCACGGCCAGAGGCCAAGTTTCTTGAACTGGTGCACCGGCTCGATAGGGAAACCTCAGGCTTATTGCTAATCGCCAAGAAACGCACGGCCTTAACTAATTTGCATGAACAAATGCGCGACGGCTTGACCGACAAGCGTTACCTCACCTTGGTGGCCGGCGACTGGAAAAACGCCCGACAACATGTCAAATTGCCCTTGCATAAATATACCACCGCCGAAGGCGAACGACGCGTGCGCGTGCAAGCCGATGGCATGGCCTCGCACACAGTATTTTCGCTCAAGAGAAAATTTGACGAATTTGCGCTGTTGGAAGCGGAACTCAAAACCGGTCGTACCCATCAGATCCGGGTGCATCTGTCAGCGAGCGGGTTTGCGATTGCCGGCGATGATAAGTACGGCGATTTTCCGCTCAACAAAGCTTTGCAAAAAGCCACAGCCACGCGCGGGGCCCTCAAGCGCATGTTCTTGCATGCGCATCAGATCAGCTTCACGCATCCGGAAACCGGCCAAGCCGTCACCTACAATGCACGTTTGCCGGCTGATTGTGAGCGCTTCCTGCTGAGCCTGGTCGGAAAAACTTAATCGTTTATTAATGGTATGATATTTCGATTCAACGAAAACCAAGCCGCCTGTTCATCGTGAACGGGCGTCGCACTTTTATATATGCCAAAAAAGCAATTTGACTTCATCGTCTTCGATTGGGACGGCACCTTGATGGACAGCACTGCGACCATCGTCAAGTGCATTCAAGCCGCCGCCCGCGACCTCGGTTTGCCGGTGCCGGGCGACAGCGCAGCCGCGTATGTGATCGGTTTGTCGCTGCTGCCGGCCATGCAAGCAGCATTGCCCGACATCGACCCGAAATATTACCCGCGTATGGTCGAGCGCTATCGTTATCATTATTTAGCCAAAGACCACGAGTTACCGCTGTTTCCCGGGGTGCGCGAAATGCTGGCCGATTTAACGCAGCAAGGGTATTTCCTCGCCGTGGCAACCGGCAAGAGTCGGGTCGGATTGAGCCGCGCTTTGCATACGGCGAATCTGATGTCGGTGTTCGATGCCACGCGTTGCTCTGACGAAACCTTTTCCAAGCCGCATCCGGCCATGTTGCAAGAATTGAGCCGTGAACTCGGTCAGGAACTGCAACGCACGCTGATGATCGGTGACACCACCCACGATTTGCAGATGGCCAGCAATGCCGGGGCCGCTGCGGTCGCGGTCGAGTATGGCGCGCATGATGCAGTGATGCTGGCGACTTGCCCCTCATTGTATTCGGCCAAAACGGTTGCCGAATTGCATGACTGGCTGACTACCCATGCGTAACTGGAGTTGACATGATTTCCATCGATATCTGTGCTGCTGACGACGTACAAGAAGGCGGCAAGGGCATACGCTTTCCGCTCACGGCCGGCAGCGATGACGCCACCGGTTTTGTGGTGCGCTACGGTGGCCAAGTACATGCTTACCTTAATCGCTGCGCCCATGTGCCGATCGAATTGGATTGGAATCCTGGTGAATTTTTCGAAGGCAGCGGCTTGTACATCATGTGTTCCACCCACGGTGCTATCTACGAACCGGCCAGCGGCCATTGTTCCGGCGGCCCTTGCCGCGGCAGTCGCTTGCGCAAAATTGCCGTCACTGAAACAGACAGCCGCATCGTCTGGCATCCCGATGATTATCTTCAAGCTGTTATTGCTTAACTTCGAAAGAATGTATGGAACCAATTAATGCGTCCGCCACGGCGACCGACTCCGCGCAGCCGTGGGAGCGCCAGGTGCTGGAAAAGCTCGCCTTGGCTACCGTGCGCGAGCAGAGACTCAAGCGCCGCTGGGGTATTTTTTTCAAATTGCTCAGTCTGTTGATTGTGCTGTTCTTTGTGTATCGCTATACCGATCTGATCGACAGCAGCAGTGAACATCCAGGTCACCATACGGCCTTGGTGGAAATCGATGGCGAAATCGATGGTGCCGGCAGTGGCAGTGCGCATGAAGTCATTCCGGCACTCAATCGTGCCTTTGCTGAGCCGGGTGCGATGGCGGTGATCTTGCGCATCAACAGTCCGGGCGGCAGTCCGGTGCAGGCCGGTATGATCAACGATGAAATAGGGCGTTTGCGTCAAAGTTACCCAAAGAAAAAACTGTATGTCGTGGTCGATGAAATCTGCGCCTCGGGTGGCTACTATATTGCCGCTGCGGCGGATGAGATTTATGTCAACAAAGCCAGTATCGTCGGCTCCATCGGGGTCTTGATGGATGGTTTCGGCTTCAATGGCTTGATGAGCAAGCTCGGGGTCGAACGGCGCCTGATGACGGCCGGTGAAAACAAGGGCTTGATGGATCCCTACTCGCCGGTCAGCGACAAACAAAAAGCCTATTCGCAAGCGATGCTCAATGAAATCCATCAGCAGTTCATCGCAGTGGTACGCAAAGGCCGCGGCACGCGCTTGAAAGAAACTTCGGACACGTTTTCCGGCTTGTTTTGGGTCGGCAGCAAGGCCGTCGAAATGGGTTTGGCCGATGGTTACGGCACCATCGATTCAGTGGCGCGCGATGTGGTCAAGGCTGAAGATGTCATCGACTACACGCAGAAAGAAGCCTTGCCGGAACGTGTATTGAGAAAATTCGGTGCCTCGGTTGGTAGTGCTGCTATCTCTGCCTTGGTGAAGGCAAACCGACCCAGCATACATTGATTTTTAGAAATAGTATGCTTGATTTTTTTTATCTTTGAGCCGTGCTGGATAGTTTTAATTGTCTTCCTCGGTTCTGGCAACTGGCATATATTAGGGGCGTAACTGGTTCAAACAAGGAGGCTGATATTGATTCATTTCTTATTCCTTATCTGTGGTAATGACCCGAAGTCCGGTGTTGTTTAGTTGTGCCGGTTATGTACGAACTTGATGGCAGACAATTTGTGTAAGACCTTTGTTCACGCTGCGGCGTGAAACTCAGGGATCTCAGGTCCCTCTTGTGATAGTAAGCGAAGCAACGAAGAGACGTCAGTGCAATGCTGACGTCTTTTTGCTTTGTGCTTTTTGCCATGCACTTCTCGCGCCTTTGTTACAGATCAAGGAAGCACGACAGAATTGCGGTAACATCCTTTCTATTTACACATGCTTTTTTCGAGGTTCTTGCCGATGGCAATTAATTTTTCTCAGTGGTTTGCACCAGCTTCATGGCTGCCGTCACTGAGCCTGCCGAAGATTGCCTGCTACCATTGCGGCGAGCGCATGCGACTGAGTAAGGCTTTGTATTGCAGCTTTGATGGCGGCGAGCGGGCCGTCTGTTGTCATGGCTGTATGGCTATTTTGCACGTGATACAAGAAAACCACATGATTTCCGACTACCTGCGCACCAAGTCGGCTGCGCAGCAACAATAAGAGTCAGCATGCCCGCCCCAGAGTCCACGCTTCCCCCCGTTTTATTGCAAGAAAAACTGCGTCTGTCCGGCATCCGTTGTGCCGCCTGTGTTGCCTTGATCGAATTTCGTGTGCGTCAACTGTGCGGTGTTGCCAGCTTTCGCATCAATGCCGTCAGTGGCCGCGGTGAACTCAGTTGGGATGGCGACAAAACCACGCTCAAACACATCATCGCGGCCATCATCGCGCTTGGCTACGGTGCTTTGCCGGCCAATCAGAGTGATGACGAAGCGACGCGCGCGGAAAATAAAATGGCGCTGTGGCGATTATTCGTCGCCGGCTTCGCCATGATGCAAATCATGATGTATGCCTTTCCCGCTTATTTGGTGCCGCTGCCGCAGATCGATGGCGACCTCACGCCGGATCTCGATAAATTATTAAAAATCGCCAGCATGCTCATTACCGTGCCGGTCATTGGGTTCTCTGCCATGCCGTTTTTCAAGGCAGCTTGGCGCGATCTGCGCAATCGCCATGTCGGCATGGATGTACCGGTGTCACTCGGGATACTGCTGACGTTTTTCGCCAGTGTCTGGGCCACCTTTGAAGGCGGGGCCGTATATTACGATTCGGCCATCATGTTTGTGTTTCTCTTGCTCGGTGCGCGCCTGATTGAAAGCAAGGTGCAAAGAAAAACCAGTACCGCATTGCGCGTGCTGACCGAGTTCGCGCCGTTGACGGCACGACGTTTGTTGCATTATCCGGGCCGGCAAACCGAAACGGTCGATGCCGCAGCCTTGGCCGTCGAGGATATCCTGCTCGTTGCGGCCGGCGAGCAGATACCGGCCGATGGCGTGGTCTTGGAAGGACATAGCGAATGCGATGAAGCGCTGATGACGGGCGAATCGCAAGCGGTGCTGAAAACTGCGGGTGAAAACGTCATCGCCGGTGCCATCAATGTCAGCGGCGCATTGGTGATGCGCGCCCTGCGGGTCGGGCGCGACACTGAATTATCTTCCCTCATTGCGATGATGGAAGCCGCCGCTACGGAAAAACCGCCGATTGTCTTGTTGGCAGATAAACACGCCAGCCGCTTCCTGAGTTTGATACTGATCGTCGCCGTATTGGCCGCCTTGGTGTGGAGCACGATCGATCCGAGTCGCGCGCTGTGGATTGCCATCAGCGTTATCGTTGTTACTTGCCCTTGCGCTTTGTCGCTGGCAACGCCAGGAGTGATGTCGGCCGCCATCGGCTTGATGGCCAACAATGGCGTACTGGTCAAGCATGGTAGAGCGATACAAAGTATGGCGCAGGCCACGCATTTTGTTTTTGATAAAACCGGTACCTTGACCCAAGGTAAGCTGCGCCTGGTGCACACCGAGCCGCAGCGCGCCGTCACCGAGCAAGCTGCTGTGCTCGCTTTTGTCTTGGCCTCCGCCTCGGCGCACCCAGTGGCGCGTGCGATCGCCGATGGTTTGGCCGGGCACAGTCAAGCGGCCGCTGCCGTGGTGGTGGAGGCTTTGCTGGAAACAGCGGGCGGTGGCGTGGAAGCGCGTTGCAACGGTCGCGTGTATCGGCTCGGCAGCATCAGTTTTGCCATGCAATTGCATGGCGCGCCACTGAGCTTGCCACCAGCCATGCAGGCGCAAACCGTTTCGGTGTTGGCCGATGAAGCCGGCGCACTGTTATTGTTTGGCTTGGAAGATAGTTTGCGTGATGATGCCGCGCAAACGATACGACAACTGCAAAACCGCGGTAAACAAATTTGCCTCTTGTCCGGTGACCGTGATGATGTGGTGCAAAGAGTTGCCGCACTCTGCGGTATCAGCGATGCCCGCGGTGGCTTGAGTCCGGGTGATAAATTCGCTGTGGTGCAGGATTTGCAGGCACATGGCGCCATCGTCGCCATGGTCGGCGATGGCATGAATGATGGGCCGGTGTTATCCTTGGCCCATGTCGGCATTGCCATGGGGCAGGGCGCACCGATTTCTCAGACCCGCAGCGACTTGTTGCTGATGTCGAATCGCCTCACTGACCTCGACTATGCCTTTGTGGTCGCCACCAAGGCCTTGCGTTTGATTCGTGAAAACTTGATCTGGGCCATGCTCTACAATGCCGTCGCCATTCCCGCCGCCGTGCTCGGTTGGCTGGCACCTTGGCATGCGGCGTTGGGTATGTCGCTCAGTTCCCTGATCGTAGTCTTGAATGCGCTGCGTTTATATTTGCTGCCGCAACCGCAGCATGTGCTGCTCGACAACTTGGTGGAATCATGAATATCCTCTACTTACTCATACCCTTAAGCTTAGTCATGGTATTCGCCATCGGAGCCCTGTTTTGGTGGGCCATCAATCATCGTCAGTTCGATGAGCTTGATCAGGAAGGGCAGCGTATTCTTGATGATGTGGATGGGTGATGTGCGGGAAAATAAGAATCGCTTTTGACGTCCTCCCCCACCTGGGTAAGCGCGGATTTAATCCAAGCGCTTTGCCCGCACTTCCCAATCCATAATTTGACGCGCTTGCTCAGCAAACACAGCTTCAGTGATGCCATGTTGGGTCAGCGTCGGTGCCTGGTTGAATTGCAGGAAATTACGTGCAATCGACTTACGGTAAGCTGGATCGTAATGATCTTCGAGCAAACTGAGCACGACCTCGGCCAACTGGCCTTGAGACACGCGTACTTTCCATTGCTCTATCCGCTCTTTGCCATGCAAGTGGGCGAGGAAGTCGAGTTGGCGGCAGAATTGCGCCGGGTCGGCGACATAATGCGCATAGTCGGCCAGCAGCAAGGCCACCCGATCGACATTATTGAGTGCCAGTGATACGCACGGTGCGCTGCGCATGCCATCCATGATGGCGGCCGGGACGCGCAAATTACCGACTTTTTTACTTTCGGCTTCGACGTAAATCGGCCGTTGCCTATCGATTGTTCGCAGTAATTGCCAAATCTGGCTTTCAAACATCTTTTGCGAAGGTTGCGCTTGGTCTGGCAATTCACCGAGCACCGAGCCACGGTGTGCTGCCAGTTGCTCAAGGTCGAGTACTTGTTCGCCTAATGCCTGCAAGCTTTGCAGCATACGACTCTTACCGCTGCCGGTGGGGCCGCACAATACACGCCAGGGCAAATTTTCGGCCAATTGCGGCAGACTCAGATTCAGGTGCTGACGGTAGGCTTTATAGCCACCCTCGAGTTGTGCCGCTTGCCAGCCGACCTTGGCCAAGATGTGTGCCATGGAAGCACTGCGGTTCCCACCACGCCAGCAATAAACCAGTGGCCGCCATTCGCGCGGTTTATCGGCAAATTGCTCTTCGAGGTGGCGACCGATATTATGCGCCACCACGGCCGCACCGGCCCGCTTGGCTTCAAAAGACCCGACTTGCTTATACAGCGTGCCGATGCGTATGCGCTCTTCATCGTCAAGTACCGGGCAATTGATTGCGCCAGGCAAGTGGTCTTCGGCAAATTCCGCCGGGCTGCGGACATCAATGATGCTGGAAAATTGTGCTAATTTATCCGTGATGTCAGTGAACTGAAGGATTTCCGGATATTTCATTGGCTGGCTTGTTTCGTTTTCTTCAAGAGGGGGAGCAAGGGCTTCCACACATTGGCCAGCATCACAGGGTGCGCGGTGGCGAGTGGATGAATGCGATCGGCTTGAAATAATTCGCTGCGCTCAGCGATACCTTCGAGTAAAAACGGTACCAAACTGATTTTTTGTTCCTGCGCTAATTTGCCGTATATCGAAAAGAAACGCTCGGTATAGTCTTTGCCATAATTCGGTGGAATTTGCATGCCAACCAGCAGTACCGCAGCCTGGCTTTGTTTTATACTGGTAATCATGGTGCGGAAATTATCTTCCGAGGCGTTCAGTGCCAGACCGCGCAAGGCATCGTTGCCGCCGAGTTCAATGATCACGATATCGGGATTGAGCCGCTTGAGTAATGCCGGCAAACGGCTTCTGCCGCCGCTGGTGGTTTCGCCGCTGATGCTGGCATTGACTACGGTAACGGCCAGATTTTCTTCGATGATCTTTTTTTCCAGCAAACTGACCCAACCTTGTCCTCGAGCCAGACCGTATTCAGCCGATAAACTGTCACCGAGCACGAGCACCGTTTTTGCTGCAGAATAGGCAAAATTCATGCTCAGACTGAGGGCGATGAACATCAGACCGCGTGAAACCAGCAGCTTACATTGATGAGTGGGTATAAAAAACAGCATGACAAGTCCTATGAAAACGCACACAAACAGCATAGAAGTCTATGCCTTGAACAAAAAAGTCGAAGATAGCGGTGGGCAACTGACTATTCTCGATGGTATCGATTTTACCGTGCCAACGGGACAAGCGCTTGCAATAGTTGGTGCCTCCGGCAGCGGCAAGTCTACCTTGCTCGGCATCTTGGCCGGATTAGACTTGCCCAGCAGCGGTCGCGTCAACTTGGCAGGCGTCGATTTGTTTTCTCTGAGTGAAGATGAGCGTGCGCTGTTTCGCAAAGAACAGCTAGGCTTCGTGTTTCAATCGTTTCAATTGCTGATGCATTTGACAGCGCTGGAAAATGTCATGTTGCCATTGGAATTACGCGGTGACCGCGCGGCCCAGCAAAAAGCCACGGCCATGCTCGAGCGGGTAGGCTTAGGGCAGCGTTTGCGCCATTATCCGAAATATCTATCAGGTGGCGAGCAGCAACGGGTTGCTCTGGCGCGCGCCTTTGTCACTGAGCCGGCATTCTTGTTTGCCGATGAGCCGACCGGTAGTCTTGATGCCGTAACCGGTGAAGCCGTGATCGCTTTGATGTTCGAGCTCAATCGTGAACATCGCTCGACCTTGGTGTTGGTGACGCATGATTTGAGCATCGCCGCGCGCTGTGAGCGCACCTTGACGATGAAGTCGGGTCAATTGCTGGCCGAGTAGTGTGGGTCGCGTGTCCGCTTAAGCGCTGGTCACACTGCCATCGAGTTGGTGGCGGCTGATTGTGCCAGCCTCATCGATGGCAATCCAACCGCCGCGCGCCGGTGTGGTGTCGCAGTCCCAATCTGGTAACACATAGCGGCGCCGGCCATCTTGTTCATGCCGCGCCGGCCGGTGCGTGTGCCCATGTATCATGGTGTCGCAGGCGCAGGCCTCAAACACGGCGGCAATCGCAGCTGGATTGACATCCATGATCGCCATTTCCTTTTGTGCTTGCTCGTTCTTGCTATTGCTGCGCATAGCTGCAACGAGTTGCTTGCGTGTGGCTAAGTCTTGCGCCAGAAATTGCTCTTGCCAAGCGCTGCTGCGGACCATGCTGCGAAAGCGCATGTAATCGAGGTCGTCGGTGCAGGCGGCGTCGCCGTGGCAGAGGATGATGCGCTGTGCGCCGGCTACGATCACGCTCGGTTCCGGCAGCAACTGCATAGAAGTCGCTAGTGCAAAGACGCGGCCGATTAAGAAGTCACGATTTCCGCCTATCCAAAACAGTTCCGTGCCGTGTGCGGCCAACTGCTGCAAGGCGCAAACTATGGTTTGATGGTAGGGGTCGTCAAGATCATCGTCGCCGACCCAATACTCGAACAAATCACCGAGCAGATACAGGCGTTTCGCACCAGCGCCATGCTGCGCCAGAAAACGCAAAAAGGCCGCCGTGGTAAGCGGCAGCGCCGGGCTTAAATGGATATCTGACACAAACAGTGCCGCCAGCGGCGCTGCCTGTGTCGACTGGGTCGCGTGCATGGGCAGCAGGTTCGCGTCGCTTAAACGATT
Source organism: Undibacterium sp. CCC3.4 (assembly GCF_034347425.1). Lineage (GTDB taxonomy): Bacteria > Pseudomonadota > Gammaproteobacteria > Burkholderiales > Burkholderiaceae_D > Undibacterium. The sequence goes on along the minus strand of NZ_CP133779.1, from coordinate 4,149,355 downwards.
TCGGCTTTGAGGATGACGACGTCTTCCACTGGAACGTCTTGGAACATACCGGAACGCGATGTTTTGACCGCTTTGATGATGTCGACGATGTCGCTACCTTCGGTCACTTTACCGAATACACAATAGCCCCAGCCATCTTGACCCGGGAAATCGAGGAAGCTGTTATTGCCAGTGTTGATGAAGAACTGGGCGCTGGCCGAATGCGGCGCGCCGGTGCGTGCCATCGCCAGGGTGTAGCGTTCGTTTTTCAAGCCATTGTTGGCTTCGTTTTCGATCGGTGCCTGGGTGTCTTTTTGCGTCATGCCCGGTTCAAAGCCGCCGCCTTGGATCATGAAGCCGTCGATCACGCGATGAAAAATCGTGCCTGCGTAGTGGCCGGCTTCGACGTAAGCGAGGAAGTTGGCAACGGTTTTCGGCGCTTTTTCAGCATCGAGTTCGATACGGATAGTGCCCAGATTGGTGGTCATAATAACGGCCATGGTATTCCTTAATGAATGATGAAATGAAAACTGGGAATTATTTTATAACAGTCGCCGATTCAATGACGATGTTTTTATTTGGTACATTCGGCATCATATGGCTCTCGCCGGTCGCGCTGGTCTGAATTTTTTCGACCACGTCCATGCCTTGTATCACTTTACCAAACGGTGTGTAACCAGCCGTCGCGGCCAATGCTTGCCGACGCGGCGCAGTGACTATATTACCGCGATAAGTGAAGCTGACCGGGTCGCCGGCCGGGATAATCTGGTGATCGAGAAAATCATTGTCTTTGACATTGATGAAAAACTGCGCCGTCGCCGAATTCGGGTCTTCGGTGCGTGCCATCGCCAGCGTGCCTTTGGTATTTTTCAAACCGTGGTCCAGCGCGCTGCGCGATTCAGAAACGATCGCCGGGCGTACCGCTTTTTCTTTGAAATTCTTGTCGTAACCGCCACCTTGCACCATGAAATTATCGATAACCCGATGAAACAGTGTACCCTTATATTGCCCGCTCTTGACGTAAGCCAGAAAATTAGCGACGGTTTTCGGTGCCGCGTCGGGGTAAAGTTCGATGACAATCTCACCGAGATTGGTTTTGATCGAGACCTTGGGCAGTTCGGCCGCGCCCGCTTGGCAGAAGCTGAGGCCGCACAGTGTACTGCACAAGAGGGTCAAAAATTGGCGACGAATTTGGCTCATGGTAATTTTAGTGTAGGGATGAAAAAATCCGGCACAGCCGGCGGCGAGCAGCCTGCTCAGAGAGCGGCTTCATAAATGATGCGCCATTTACCGGCTTCTTTGAGCCAGTATTGGCGCTTGCGTATGCTCGAGTGGCTCTTGCCGGCTTGGGTTTCTTGGGTAAACGTGCTGACGATGATCTCATCTTTGCCGGGGTAACGGAATTGCGTCACGTCTTTCAATTGTATCAGTGGTGTCGAGCCGAGTTCCCAGATTTGGCGTTGACGCGCAAACCAAGTGTTCAGGTCTTCTGCTTGCATGGTTTTGAAGTTGCGCGAGTAATTGGCGAAAATCCGATTGGCATTCCGACTTTCCATATCGCGCCGCCACTCTTCCAACAAGTTGCTGGCCAACTGTTTATCGGCCGACCATTGCGCACGCGTGATGAATTCCAGATGCTCGCTGATGATCACCGGGGTTTTGCCTATGTCGATGAGCCCGGAAATTTTCATGAAATCGAAATTGGTCAGCACCACGCAGCCGTCGGAGGCGAACGGTGGGCGGCTGAAGCTGGTCGAGGGCATGCCATGCAACCAAATACCGGAACCACTGCGGCCGTTCACCTTATCCCATTCATTCGGGTAGTTCAGGGGCAGAGCACCGGGGCCATAAAAATCGGGCAATTTACTGCCAGACAAGCGGCTGGTGATGTAATACACGCCAACTGGTGTTCTTTGGTCGCCTTCTTTGATCTTATTCAGGCCGAATTTGCCGTGGCTGATGTAATGGTCGCTCAGTAACTTCAACTGTCCGCCGCTGTTTTCATACAGATATAATCTGGCCTTGACGGCGTCGATCACGAGTACCTGTTTTTGATCGTCACGCAATTGCAGTACCGGACTCGGCACCAGATCAGCTGCCGGACGCTCACGGTAAGCTTTGATGCGCGCAGTTGCTTCATCGCGCATATCTTTGAGTTTATCGGCACTGGCACCGGCACCGCCGCCGAAACTGCTGACCGGACGCGAGTGCATGAGTAGCAAATCACCGCGGATTAAATGCGCGAGCTGAAACAGTGGGTACGCGGCGATCAACTGATCAACTTTAGTTTGCGCAGCTTGCAACTCGTTGGCCGCTAAATGTTGATACACTTCGGCGAGCAATTCATCTGGGTTCGGGGCTGCCGCGACACGACTCTCAAAGACCGGCGACTTGCGTGCTTGCGCCTCAGTAAAGCAGACGCTGAGGGCGGCAGCGGCAATGAAGAGCAGGACGTAGCGGCTCAACTTCGTCACCAGCTTGGCAGAAGTAAGGTTATAAGCAAAGAAAGCCATCAACTGCCCGCGCGCTCCTGCTTGATTTGCCATTTACCATCGATTTTGCTCATATTCAGCGTTTTTCGACTATTGGCAGTCAGTTTATCGGAAGTGTAAATTTGGCGAAATTTTACTGTCGCGAGCGAACCATCTATGCTCACTTTTAAGCCTTCAATTTTGACATTGATGCGACCCTTGCCCTCGATACGGTCACGCCGCTCTTCGGCCCAAGCTTTGCGGCTCATGCCTTTCGGGGCTTGAAAATCTTTCGCATAGTACGACAGATAAGTATTGGTTTCTTTATTGCTCCAGGCTTTAGCCCAGTTTTCCACCACTTTGATGACATCGTCTTCATCGCGATCAACCGGCGGACGTGGTTTGACTGGTTCTGTTTTGACCAGCGGCGTCGCTTTGCTCGGTGCCGCTTCGATTTTCGCCGGCGGCACTGGTGTTTGCTTGGCTTGTGCCAACGCCGGTACGGGGGTTGGCAGAGGTGCCGACACGGCTGTTTTGGGATCTGGTTTCGGATTGGTGCCACCGGTCACATTGCCGACCAAATTGTGCACCAAAGTTAATTTTAATTTCGCTACGCTATTACCAGAGTCGAGTTGCAGTGCCTTACCGTAAGCTTGGCTGGCCAGTTTGGCATAGATATCACCGAGGTTTTCATGCGCCGTACTGTAGACAGGATTGGTACGGATCGCCATCTCCAGTGCCGCGCGCGCTTTGTCGTATTGCCCAGCAGATGCGTATAAGACGGCCAAATTATTATACGGTTCTGGCAATTCCGGATAATCATCGGTGAGTTTGCTGAAGATACTGATCGCTTCGACTGTTTTGTTTTGTTCGGTCAGTATCAAGCCTTTAAGAAAACGCAATTGCGCATCTTTCGGACGCGTCGCCAGCGCCCCATCGACTTTCCGTAAAGCTTCGGCAGTTTGGCCAGTTCGCAACAATTTGCTGACGTCGCCGCCCTCATCTGCGAACGACGGCATGGCCGTCAATGCGAGCGACAAGTGGGAAATTACGAAGACACTTCTTAAAATGTGGCGCATGGTGTACGGGTTAGTGTTCTTAGAGTTTGCTGGGGCATGAAATGAAGTAGAGTGTAAAAGCGGCAGCTCAAGCCGAATGTAGCGACAGCAAAGCGTCATCTTATCAAATAAGTGCGCGGGCTTGGGCTTTTACCCCTACAAACATGCGTACTGAGCGTCTCATTATCGTTTTTTTTTATTTATTTTTAACACTGAGCGGCGCAATCTGTTAACCGGAGCAGTCACCTCTCCGCGCCGCAAGCATGCGCCCGCTTCAGTTAGCCGCGCGCTCTTGTTTGATCAGCCATTTGCCATCGGTTTTTGCCAGCACCAGGGTTTTGCTGTTTTTCTCGGTCAATTTGTCAGAAGTGTAAATCTGGCGAAATTGAACGGTTGCCGTATCGCCATTTACGGCAACTTTGATGTCTTCCAGTTTGACTTCGATGCGGCCTTTGCTACCGATACGGTTGCGTCTTTCCTCTACCCAAGTTTTATGCGCTGCGCCGCTGGCCGGTTGAAAATCCGGCGCGTAATGTGCGAGGTAGGCCTCGGTATTTTTTTCGCTCCAAACTTGCGCCCAATTTTTTATCTTACGTATCAGTTCTGCTTGCTCGGGAGCTAAGGTTTTACCGGCATCGGCTTTGGCCTGCAGTTCGACCATACCGACCGGCTTCTGCCCGGTTTGGGTAGCGGTCGGTGGCGTTTTTGCCGCGACTTTCGCATTCGTGCCGCTAGGTGGGTTGCCGACTAAAGTATGCACAAGGGTGGATTTTTGCTTCGCCGTGGCATTGCCAGGGTCGAGTTGCAAGGCTTTATCGTAAGCTTGGCTAGCCAGTTTGGCATACACATCACCAAGATTTTCTTGCGCCGTACCATAAGTCGGGTTGACCCGTATGGCCGACTCCAACGAGCTGCGGGCTTTATCGTACTGGCCGTTGGCGGCATACAGAACGGCTAAATTATTGTACGGCTCGGGCAGTTCGGGATAATCGTCGCTGAGCTTGGAAAATACCGTGATGGCATCGCTTGGTTTATTTTGTTGGGTCAGAATCAAACCCTTCAGGAAGCGCATTTGCGCATCTTTGGGATGCAGCACCAGGGCCGTGTCGACTTTGCGCAGGGCTTCGACGGTTTGACCGGCACGGATCAGTTTGTCGATATCACTGACCTCATCGGCAAATGCCGAGACGCTCAAGATAGCCAAGGTCAATTGTGATAGGACGAAGAGCTTCTTTAAAATGGGGCGCATACTATTCTCACTGGTTGTCAGAGCTTGATTGCATAGGGGGCGGCAATGTTATACTCGTGCGTCGCGGCATTGCGCCGGCTAATCCGGCAGGCTGCTCACCTCATTGATACTGATCATATCAAATAAGCACGAAAAATGTGCTTGAAAAGATAAAAAGATGCGAGACGCGTGCACGATGGACGATATTTTGATGTTTTTTCATCAATCTGCGCAGCCGCATCCTCGTAGCCGAGCGCATTGTAGCGTGATTTTCCCTCGTATGCAGGTGGGCTGGCGATTTTAAGCAAAGTAAAATAAGCGAAAATAGGCGACAAAGACAGGATTTCTTTGCTTAACTTCAATTTTTACAAACGAAGCTGGACAGAAAGCTTGTTTTTGATATTTAATCTGCTCCGTTCCGATATTTAAACGACGGCCGTCAGGCTGCGTGAAGTAATATTATTTTTTAATGCGCTGATATCGCTTGCTTTGATAGCGGGCGATGACGCACGCGGAAATCATGGCGCACGCTGGCTTCCGCATGCAGGCAAATTTGCCTGGCGCATTGAATAGCAAGTATTTTCAACTCGTGTGGATTTAAGGAGGCACGATGACTAAAACGACATTCCTGAGCTTTGAGCAATCTATTGCTGAACTCGAAACAAAGATAGAAGAATTGCGCTTTGTTCAAGATGATTCCGCCGTCGATATTTCCGAAGAAATCGACCGCTTGTCTAAAAAAAGTCAGATGCTGACCAAAGACGTTTATGCGAAATTAACGCCTTGGCAAGTTTCTCAAATTTCTCGTCATCCGCAGCGCCCGTACACACTTGATTACATCAATCAAATGTTTACCGATTTTCATGAATTGCACGGCGACCGCGGCTTTGCCGATGATTTGTCTATCGTTGGTGGTTTGGCGCGCTTTAATGGCCAAGCTTGCATGGTAATCGGTCATCAGAAAGGGCGCGACACGAAAGAACGTGCTCTGCGTAATTTCGGCATGCCGAAACCGGAAGGCTATCGCAAAGCGATGCGCCTGATGAAGTTAGCGGAAAAATTCGATATCCCGGTATTTACCTTCGTCGATACCACGGGCGCTTGGCCCGGCATTGATGCCGAAGAGCGCAGTCAATCGGAGGCGATCGGTCGCAATTTGTATGTCATGGCTGAATTGAAAGTGCCGCTCATTACCACCATCATCGGTGAGGGTGGTTCCGGCGGCGCCTTGGCTTTGGCGGTGGGTGACGCCGTGTTGATGTTGCAGTACGCTACGTATTCCGTGATTTCACCGGAAGGCTGTGCCTCGATCTTGTGGAAAACTGCCGAGCGGGCGTCCGATGCGGCTGAAGCGCTGGGTCTGACCGCGCATCGCTTGAAAGCGATGGGCTTGATCGATAAAATTGTCAACGAACCCTTGGGTGGCGCGCACCGTGATCCTAAGCAAATGTGTGCTTTGGTCAAACGTGCTTTGGCCGATACTTTGCGTCAATTCCAAGGCATGAAAACCAAGGATTTGCTGGCAGCGCGACATGAGAAATTGTTGAGCTACGGTAAGTTCAAGGAAACCAAGCCGGCAGAATGAGTCACGGTAGTTCGATGAGCGCCTTGGCGCAGCGTTTTGCGGCCAATTTGGAGGCCGTGTTTGCTGCCGTCGCACCGCTGCGTGGTGGTTTGGCGCTTGCTTACAGCGGTGGCCTCGATTCCTCGGTGCTCTTGGTACTGGCCGCCGCGTATGCGAAACAGCAGCAACTGCCGCTGCATGCCCTGCATATTCATCATGGACTCAGTCCGCATGCCGACGCTTGGTTGGCGCATTGCGCCGCCACCTGCGCGGCGCTGCAGGTGCCGTTTGCATTCGAGCGTGTCAGCGTCAATCGTGGCGATGCTGCCGGCCTTGAGGGCAGTGCGCGCAGTGCGCGCTACCTTGCTCTGGGCCGACTGTGCCTGGCCGCGGATAGCCAGTTTTTAATGGCAGCACACCATCAAGACGATCAGGCTGAAACCTTACTCATGCAAATGTTGCGTGGCTCGGGCGTCGCCGGCTTGTCTGGTATGGATAGTTGGAATACTGCGCCGACCTTGCTCGGTCACCCCACCTTGGTGATGTTGCGGCCCTTGTTGCAAGAATCGCGTGCGAGTTTGGCCGAGTATGCGGCCGAGCATGCTCTGCAACACATCGAGGATGAATCGAACGCCGATCTGCGCTTTACCCGTAACGCATTGCGTCATCAGGTCATGCCCTTGTTGGAAAATATCGTCCCCGGATTTGCTGCCCGCATGGGTCGCGCGGCCCGGCACACCCAAGCCGCGCAAGCGCTGATCGAAGCACTGGCCGCCGACGATATGGCGGCGTGCCGGCTTGGCCAAGGCTTGGCTGTGTCGGCCTTGCAAGCGCTCTCCGATGAGCGCATCAATCATGTGCTGCGTTTATGGTTGGGCCAATCAGGTGCGCGCATGCCATCGACGGCGCGCTTACTGGAAATGCGTAAGCAATTGTTTGCGGCTAAAGACAATGCCCGCATCACCATCTATCATGAAGCCTTGGCGCTGCATCGCTACCAAGGCTGTATCTATGCCGCGCCGCGGCAAGCGCCGGTGCCGCTGCTGGACGAGTACGATGAAGCGCTGCCGGTACTGAGTCAGGATTTTTTTTGGCGCGGCGAGGCGGTACTCGATTTTCCGGCATTTCGTGGGCGTTTGCATTTTCACGCGGCGGAACACGGTTTTGCCGGCGACTATATGCAGCAGCAGTGTTTGACTTTGCATTTGCGCCGTGGTGGTGAGCGACTTAAATTGGCCGCCAACCGACCGACGCGTGATATGAAGAGCCATTATCAGAGTTTGCAGATTCCGTTCTGGATTCGGCAGCAATTGCCTTTCGTTTCCAGCGGTGCGCAGTTATTGTATGCGGCTGGGGTAGGGATGCAGTCGGCTTACTGCTCAGAGCAGCATGGCGAAAAATATGCCTTGGAATGGGTGCCTGATCCCGCTGCGGTGTGAAGATGCGGACGCTACATTTTATTCCTGAATTATTTATTGGAGTGTGTGATGAATAAAACCTCACGTCAAATCGTGCTCGATACCGAAACCACTGGCCTCAATGCGCGCGAGGGCAACCGTATCATTGAAATCGGCTGTGTCGAATTAGTCAACCGTAAATTGACTGGCAATAATTTTCACCAATATATGAACCCGGAGCGCGATTCGGAAGAGGGGGCCTTGGCGGTTCATGGTTTGACGACGGAATTTCTCAGCGACAAGCCGAAGTTTGCTGATATTGCGCAACAATTCTGTGAGTACGTGCGCGGTGCCGAAGTCGTGATCCATAACGCGCCGTTTGACGTCGGCTTCTTGAATGCCGAATTCACCCGCTTGGGCTTGGCACCATTCCAGGAATTAGTCGGCCGCGTGACGGACACCTTGGTGCAGGCGAAAGAGTTGCATCCTGGAAAGCGTAATTCCCTCGATGCCCTGTGTGATCGCTACGAGGTATCGAATGCCCATCGCAAGTTGCATGGCGCTTTATTGGATGCGGAATTGCTGGCCGATGTCTTTTTGGCGATGTCGCGCGGACAAAACAGTTTTGCTATCGATATCGTCGATGAGCCGGTCGCATCGCTGAGCGATGCGCCGGAAATCGCTTTGCCGCTCGGCGACTTATTAGTTTTGCCGGCCAGTGAAGAAGAGTTGCTTCTGCATGAGGGGGTACTCGGAGCCTTGGATAAGCAATTGCGTCAGCCTTGTATTTGGCGCGGCATCTGATTAAGTTGCTTTGTCACTGGTTTGAACAAAAATCCCTGCTCGTAGGGATTTTTTTTGCCTGCGTATGCCGTTTTTGCAGGAAAAAGCAGCTTTCGCTGTTGTGAATTTGCACAAACGGACAAACTTGAAAAATATTTTCAAAAATAATTAAAGTTTTTCCGCCCGCTGCCGTTAAGTAATCAAGTAAAAATATTTTAAATTTATTTTCAAAAGACCCTAAAGTTTTCGAAATCACTGCCGTTAATGTAAGTGAGAGATGAGAATAAGTTCTCTGTTTTTCGCTTAAGCTTTTGATTTTGAATGATATTTTTAAAATCAAGGCACAAGCTCACAACTCAGTCAGGTTGAAACTTTATTTCGGTTTCACCATCAAATATTTCTTGTAGGTATTTATCCTACAGGAATACTCCTATTTTTCCGGAAATAAATACCGACGCACGCCTATACACGGCGTTTTTGCGCTCGCTCACAATCTGTCTCACTGGCAAGAGAATCTGGCCTTTGAAAACGAACGGAGGGTGGGAACATGACACAGAACGATATGATGGCTGAAATCCGCGATGCAAATTTAAGCTACTTAATGCTTGCGCAGCAAATGATTCGGGCCGATAAGGCGACTGCGATTTTCCGTCTCGGTATCGGCAAAGAAATTGCTGATCTGATTGAGGGTTTGAATAATTCGCAAATCCTGAAGTTGGCCGGTTCCAATATGATGTTGGCCCGCTTTCGCTTCGAAGACAGCTCGATACTCTGCATGCTGACTAACTACAATAAAGAGCGCGCGCTGGCCCATTCGCATGCGGCGATTCTGATGGCAGGGCAAGCAGTTGAAGAAATTCATTAATTGTAATTATTAGATTAATTCAATTAACGCAATTAACTCAATAAGCTCAACGGAGACGATTATGGCTGGCAAAAGTGTAGTGAACGAAGCGCATGAAATTCAATTGGCAATCGACCTGGTTAACTTGGGTGCGCGCTTGCAGTTGCTGGAGTCAGAAACATCCTTGTCGCGTGAACGCCTGTTGAAAATTTACAAAGAATTAAAGGGTGTCTCTCCACCTAAAGGGATGTTGCCTTTCTCTACAGATTGGTTCACGACCTGGCAGCCAAATATTCATTCTTCCCTGTTCATGAATATTTATAAGTATCTCAATGAACATGCAGAGATTACTGGCATAGAAGCAATCGTCAAAGCTTACCGCCTCTATCTCGAGCAGGTTGGTTGTATTTCCGCCGATGAAGCCCTGCTGTCTTTGACGCGGGCATGGACCTTGGTGCGCTTTTTTGATGGAAAAATGCTGACATTTGCAAAATGTTGTGAATGCAACGGTCAATTTGTTGCACATGCGCTTGATTTGCACGATCATTACCGCTGTGGCCTGTGCCATGTTCCATCGCGTGCCGGTAAAACCAAGCGAGCTAAAGAGCTTGATGCCGAAATGGAGATGGTCGCTTAAACATTTTCCCGGGGGATCCTTTTGGCATTGCTGTCCGCTGACTCTGTCATTCCTCCTTCTTCTCAGTCTGCGTCGCGCTCTGCCGCTTGCTCGGCCTTGCTGGCGCAATTGCTGGCCTTACTCATTTCAGTGGGCCTGTGCTTTACCCTCAAAGCTGCTGGCGTAGCGCTGCCTCATCCATGGTTAGTCCTACTCGCGCACGCGAGTCTGGCCGCGGGCTTAGCCGCTTGGCGTGGCTTGGCATGGTGGTGGGTAGTGATCGAAGTATTATTTCCGCTCGCCTTCGTTGCCGCCTTGACTTGGCAATTGCCGCCGCTTTTTAGCTTGGCGGCATTTTTATTGCTCTTCATTAGCTTTGGTGCAATTGTTGCCACCCGCGTGCCTTATTACCCCTCTCGTGCCAGTCTCCCCAAACAAGTGCTGGATTTGCTGCCGGCCGAACCATCCTTGCATTTTCTCGATGTCGGCAGTGGTCTCGGCGGGCTCTTGTTTGCGCTCGGCAAGGCGCGTGCGCATTGGCGTTTGAGTGGGATAGAGGTGGCCTTGGTGCCTTGGGCGGTGAGTGCACTCAAGCAGCGCTGGCATCGACAGGACAACGTCGCTTGCCGCTTCGGACGGTATGAAACCCTCGATTTTGCAAAATTTAATGTTGTTTTCGCCTATTTATCACCCGTTGTGATGCCTGAAATTTGGAATAAGGTCCAAAATGAGATGCCGCCAGGGTCATGGTTTCTTAGTTACGAGTTTTCTATTCCCGGTGTTCAGGCAGATTTGATCCTTGAAAGCGAGCAGGGTGCGCCGCCTTTGTATGTCTGGCAGCTCTGATGCGCGTCTGCTGCGCCTCTGCTGTTGTATGGCGAACGTTTTTTTAAAGAAATATTTTGTTTTCGCCATAAATTGCGTCAATAGCAGGTGTTTCCTGTCGGCTGGGCTGATATCATTGCTACAAGCAAGTTCAGAGCCGCGTTTTGAGCGCTTTCTGAAAGCAAATTCTGTTATTTTGAGGAGTAATTTCCGTGTTAGTGATCGTCGGCTATATTGTCGTAATGGGCTCGGTATTCGGTGGCTTCGCCATGGCGGGTGGCCATTTGGCCGTATTGTTTCAGCCCTTGGAGTTGCTGATGATAGGCGGGGCGGCAGTCGGCGCTTCCTTGGTCGGAAATAATGCAAAAAGCCTCAAGGCTACGCTGAAAGCTTTCCCGAGTTTGTTTAAAGGTTCCAAATACACCAAGGGTTTGTATATGGAATTGATGACCATGCTGTTCGACGTACTCACCAAGGTACGCAAAGAAGGCTTGATGTCGATCGAAGGCGATATCGAAAAGCCTGACGACAGCCCTTTATTCAGTAAATATCCAGCGATTGTGCATGACCATCATATGATGGAATTCATCTGCGATTACCTGCGCCTGATGGTATCGGGAAATATGGATGCCATGCAGATCGAAAACTTGATGGATAACGAACTCGAGACGCATCACCATGAATCGGCCGTGCCGGTGCATTTCATCGCCAAGCTCGGTGATGGTTTGCCCGCTTTCGGTATTGTCGCGGCGGTGATGGGGGTGGTGCACACCATGGAGTCGGTCGGGATTCCGCCGGCTGAACTCGGTATCTTGATCGCCCATGCGCTGGTCGGTACTTTCCTCGGTATTTTGCTTGCCTATGGTTTCGTCGGGCCTTTGTCCGGTCTCATGGAGCAGCAACTCGATGAGTCGTCAAAAACCTTTCAATGTATCAAGGTCACGCTGCTCGCCAGTTTGAACGGCTATGCGCCGGCCTTAGCGGTGGAATTCGGGCGCAAAGTCTTGTATTCGACCGAGCGACCGACTTTCAGTGAGCTTGAAGATCATATCAAGCAATCGAAATCAAAATAAGAAGACGGACAAGGTTTTGCTATGGCAAATGAAGAATTAAGGCCGATTGTCGTCAAACGGATCAAGAAGGTCGCCGGTGGTCATCACGGCGGGGCATGGAAAATTGCCTATGCCGACTTTGTGACGGCGATGATGGCTTTTTTCTTGCTGATGTGGTTGCTCGGCTCGACGGCGAAAGGAAATTTACAAGGGATCGCCGAATATTTCCAAACGCCTTTGAAAGTGGCCATGGCCGGTGGCGATGGCAGTGGTGACAGTTCCAGTGTGATCAAAGGTGGCGGTAAGGATTTGAGTTTGCGTGATGGGCAGAACCGTAAAGGCGATGTCGAAATGCAGAAGAAAACTTACAACTTGCAGGCCGCTGAAGCAGCGTTGGCGAAGGTTGACGGCGATCGTTTGAAAGTATTGAAAGCCAAGATAGAGGCGGCGATCGACGCCAATCCCGGCTTGAAACAATTTAAGAACCAGCTTTTGCTCGATATTACGACCGAAGGTTTGCGCATACAAATGGTGGACGAACAGAATCGGCCAATGTTTGCCTCGGCCAAGGCTGATTTGCAACCGTACACGCGCGAGATCCTGCGCGAAATTGGCAAGGCTCTCAATGATGTGCCGAATCGTATCAGCTTGTCCGGACATACCGATGCCTCGCCTTACGGGATCGGTGAAAAAGGCTACAGTAATTGGGAACTGTCGGCCGACCGTGCCAATGCCTCGCGGCGCGAATTGATTTTGGGTGGGATGAATGAAACCAAGGTGTTGCGGGTAGTCGGCTTATCCTCATCGGTTCTGTTTGATAAAAAAGATGCGTTCAATCCCATTAATCGTCGCATCAGCATTATTGTGATGAATAAGAAGGCCGAAGAATCTGCTTCGCAGGATGGTGGATCTGTCGAAGTGATCACGGAGGCAGATGCTGGTACGGAAGTCTCTGTCAAATCAGGAAAATAGCACTGCAAGTCGCAAAACAGAATAAATTACGCAGATAAGGTGCTGAAGATGTCCACAAAGAAATTACTGGGGTCGCAAGTCAAACAATTGTTGTCCGGGGTTTCTGACCACGGTAGCGAACATTTGTCTGAAGTGGAAACCGATTTGGCACAAACGGCGATACTGCTTGGTGAAGCCATAGAGAAGTTAGGTGTCAGTTTTATGGCGCTGCATGCTGCCGTTTCCAAAGAGCAGGAAGAAATCAGCTTGATCATTGGTGGCGGCTATGTGGCACCGGAAAGCGTCGAGCGCTTGCGCTCTATTCAGCTCGAAATTTCCCAGCACATCAATTCGGCGGTGACCAGTCTGCAATTCCAAGACTTAACCAGTCAGCTGATTTCACGCACCATGCAACGTTGCGAAGGTTTGCGTGAAGTGCTTACTGCGCTGGGCGTAGTCAGTCAAGATATCGGCCAAGATACCGATGGTGACGATATCGCGCATTTACTTAAGCAAACCACGCTGCGTTTGGAAAAGCAAAGTGGTGACTTGAAAAGTTTACTGCGCAAAGCGGTGCATCAAAAACATTTGGACAGCGGTGAGATTGAATTATTTTAAACCGCTGGCGGTATCGTCAGACGGCGTGCCAAATACGCACGCGTAACTCTCTGGGCACATGCCTATAATTTGTAAAACGGAGTAATTATGGCCAAGACAATTTTAGCGGTGGATGATTCAGGTTCCTTGCGGCAAATGGTCGCCTTCAGCCTGAAGGCTGCCGGTTATCAAGTGATTGAAGCCGTCGACGGCCAGGATGGTTTGGAGAAGGCCAGAAACCAGGTGGTCGATCTGGTGCTGACCGATCAGAATATGCCGCGCATGGATGGTCTGACCTTGATCAAATCCCTGCGTGGTTTGGCGACCTATCAACGGGTGCCGATTTTGATGCTGACTACCGAGTCGAGCGATGACATGAAAGCCAAGGGCCGGGCCGCCGGTGCCAATGGCTGGCTGGTCAAGCCGTTCGATCCACAAAAGCTGACTGAAGTAGTGAAGAAAGTGATTGGTTAACACGCGCTGAGGTGTCTTTTCAGCGTGCCAATGTAAATCTCGGAGTGTAATAATGACGATTGACATGAGTCAGTTTTTCCAAGTCTTTTTTGACGAGGCGGATGAGCTTTTGGCCGAGAAAGAAAAACTGTTACTTGCAGTCGATCTTTCCGCGCCCGATCCGGAGGATTTGAACGCGATTTTTCGCGCCGCGCATTCGATCAAGGGGGGCGCCTCGACGTTCGGCTTGAACGATATGACGGAAGTCACGCATGTGTTGGAGTCATTGCTCGATAAAATACGCAAGGGTGAAATGGCGCTGACGGCCGAGCATGTCGATGCCTTTTTGATTGCCAAAGATATACTCAAGATGCAGCTCGATGGTCATCGCCTCGGTACGCCGGTCGATCAGGATGCCGTGGCCGATGTGCGGATGTTGTTGCAATCGCTGTCGCAAGATAGCTTGCCGATTGCGCCGCCAGTGATTTCCTTACCGACCCATGCGCATGATGCGGACGAGCTTGATTACCAGTTGGCGTTCAAGGTTGAATTACCCGATGTCAGTCCTGATGATGCAGTTGCGCTGATGGCCGAGCTCGGCTTGCTCGGTGCGATCACTCGCGCCGCCGACGAGGGTAACCGTGTGGTACTGCACTTACGTACCAATGAAGGGCGCGATGACATCATTTCCATCTGTTCTTTCATTCTCAATCCGGATTGCCTGATTATCAGCGAAGAAAGCATCGCTGTCGCGCCTGCGGCACCGACGCTGAGCGACGACGAGCTTGGCTACGGCTTTTTCGAGCCGCTCGATGCCATGTTTCCGCCACTCGAAGGGGCGGCTGCTGCGGTGGCACCGGTATTGGCACCGATCGTGCCAGTCGAAGTAAAGCCGTTGCCTAAAAAAGAGCAGGAAAAGGTACATGCAACGCAGGAGCAATCGACCATACGGGTGGGTATAGAGAAGGTCGATCAGCTCATTAACTTAATCGGTGAGCTGGTGATTACGCAAGCGATGCTGGAACAGCGTACCCAAGAGCTCGACCCGATTGCCAATGAGCGTCTGCTCAGCAGTGTCTCGCACTTGACCCGCAATACCCGTGATCTGCAAGAAGCGGTGATGTCAATCCGCATGATGCCGATGGACTATGTATTTTCGCGTTTTCCGCGCATGGTGCGCGATCTCGCCACCAAGCTTGGCAAGAAAGTCGAATTCGTTACTTATGGTGCCTCGACTGAACTCGATAAGGGGCTGATTGAACGCATCGTCGATCCGCTCACGCATTTGGTCAGAAACAGCATCGACCATGGTATAGAAATGCCGGCCGTGCGCTCTGCCGCCGGAAAGTTTGAAACCGGACGATTATCCTTGTCGGCAGTGCATCAAGGTGGCAATATCGTGATCGAAGTGAGCGATGATGGCGGCGGCTTACATCGTGACAAAATTCTCGCCAAAGCCAGTCAGAATGGTTTGGCCGTTTCGGATGCGATGTCCGATTCTGAAGTCTGGCAACTTATTTTCGCGCCGGGTTTTTCGACCGCAGAAATCGTGACTGACGTGTCCGGGCGCGGCGTTGGCATGGATGTAGTCAAGCGTAATATCTCCGCCATGGGCGGCGTGGTTGATATTCGTTCGGCCAAAGGTTACGGCACCACGATCATGATTTCGCTGCCCTTAACCTTGGCAATTCTCGATGGCATGTCGATTCGCTTGGGCGAGGAAATTTACATCCTGCCACTTGGTTTCGTGGTCGAATCGCTGCAACCGGCCCGCGAAGATGTCAAGGAGGTCAATGGCAAGGGTACGGTCATCAAAGTGCGCGGAGAATATTTGCCGCTGGTGCCACTGTACCAGTTGTTTGCGCTGGAACCGAAGTTTCTCGACCCTGCTGAGGGCATTATTGTGATTGTCGAAGTCGATGGTAAGAAGGCCGCTTTGTTTGTCGATGACTTGGTCGGTCAGCAGCAAGTGGTGGTGAAAAATATTGAATCGAATTATAAAAAAATTCCCGGCGTCTCCGGTGCCACCATTCTCGGTGACGGTGGGGTAGCGTTGATTCTTGACGTTGCCGCCTTGCTGCGCTCGACTAAGTAACGCCGTACACAGAAAAAATAAAAAATCTTATTTGAAGGATCAGAAATGACGCAAGACTCACACCAATCGCATGACGCCAATGCGACGTCGAATCAGCTCGATGCCGACATTGCCGGGCATGAGTTTCTCGCATTCACACTCGGGAATGAAGAATATGGTATCGATATTCTGAAGGTGCAAGAAATCCGCGGCTACGAAGCGGTCACGCGCATCGCTAATGCCCCGGACTTCTTGAAAGGAGTGATCAATCTGCGCGGCATCATCGTTCCGGTGGTGGACATGCGCATTAAATTCAATCTCGGTAGTCCGACCTACGATCAATTCACCGTCGTCATCATTCTCAATATCGGCGGACGTATTGTCGGCATGGTGGTTGACAGCGTTTCCGATGTGACGACCTTACTGCCCGGGCAAGTGCGCGCTGCGCCGGAAATGGGCACCACCTTCAGTACCGACTTTTTGATCGGCCTGGGAACGCTCGAGGACCGCATGTTGATACTGGTCGATATCGATAAATTGATGTCGAGCCCGGAAATGGGCTTGGTGGATACGCCGGCCTAAACAATGTAAATAATTTGTATCGTTTTATTGGGCTGTGCCGTTGTTAATATAATAAAGATGTTTGCTCATCACGGAGATGAATGTATGAATTTACGTAACCTTAAAATCGGAACCAGACTCGGCTTCGGATTCGCATTTATTCTTATCGGTCTCATCGCTGTCATGCTGCTGGTGAGTTCCTTGAATTCGGCCAATCGTAATGAAATGGCCGATAACCTTAAGCTGGCCAATCAGAAGCAAGTGTTGGCCAATGCCATGAAGAGTTCCCTTTATGAGGGCGGTATCGCGATGCGTAACATCGGCATTCAGTCCGATGTCGGCGAGATGCAAAAAGAAGAAACTCGGGTCAAAGCGCAGCGCGCGCGCTATCAGGAAGCCAAGGAAAAGTTAGCGGCCTTAGGCTTGAGCGAAGAGGAAAAGAAAATCCTCAGCGATGTGGCCTTGCTCGATAAACAAATCGAACAACCGTTCAAAGATGCGGTCGGCCAAGCGCTGGCTTTCAATGGCGAGGGCGCGGTCAAAATTATTTCGGGCGTGCTTGAACCGCTGAGCAGTAAGGCGATCGTCGCCATCAACAGCCTGGTCGATTTGCAGGGCGAAACCTCGAATCAAGTCTTCGAAACCTCGGCTAAGGCTGGCGCACGCTTATCGTATATTTTGTATGCGGTCATGTTGCTGGCAGTGGCAATCGGCGCATTCTTTGCCTGGATACTGACCAACAGCATTACCAAGCCTTTATTGGAAGCCTTGAGCTTGGCTGAGACCGTGGCCAGCGGCGATCTGCGCAGTGATGTGCAAGTCAGCGGCCAGGACGAAGTCGCCTTGCTGTTACTGGCTTTGAAAAATATGAATGACAGCTTGGCCGCTACGGTTGGTCAAGTTCGCATCGGCACCGAAACCATTACCGTTGCGGCGCAGGAAATCGCCTCTGGGAATGCCGATTTGTCCAGTCGCACTGAGTCGCAAGCCAGCTCGCTCGAAGAAACCGCCAGCTCGATGGAAGAATTGACCAGTACCGTGCGTCAGAATGCCGATAATGCCCGTCAGGCCAATCAATTAGTGGTTTCGGCGACTGGTGTGGCAGTCAAGGGTGGGGCGGTGGTCAGTCAAGTGGTCAGTACCATGGGCTCGATCAAGGAAAGCTCACGCAAAATCGTCGACATCATCGGCGTCATCGATGGCATCGCCTTTCAAACCAATATTTTGGCGCTCAATGCTGCAGTTGAAGCTGCCCGTGCCGGTGAGCAGGGCCGTGGTTTCGCGGTCGTGGCAGCAGAAGTGCGCAACCTGGCACAGCGCAGTGCCAGTGCCGCGAAAGAAATCAAATCATTGATCGGCGATTCCGTCGATAAGGTCGACCAAGGCAGTAAATTGGTTGATGAAGCCGGTAAAACGATGGATGAAATCGTCACCAGCGTCCAGCATGTAGCCGACATCATGAGTGAAATTACCGCCGCCAGCCAAGAGCAGAGTGCCGGGATTGAGCAAGTTAATTTGGCCATCACGCAGATGGATGAAATGACCCAGCAAAATGCCGCGCTGGTCGAACAAGCTGCCGCTGCCGCCGAAAGTATGGAAGAACAAGCAGTCACTCTGGCGCAATCGGTCAGTGTATTCTTGCTCAACGGTGCAGCCGCCGCCAAAGTGCCGGCGACCACAGCCCGTCTGACGCGCGTCGAACCGCTGAGCCGGCCGGCACCGGTATTGCCGAAAGCTGGCATACGCAAAGCCGTGCCGGGCAAGCTGACGCAAAGTGTGGCCAGAGTGAGTAAGGCCAGCGCAAGCACAGCGAGTTCGAGCAAAGCCAGCGCAGCTGCGCATGACAATGATGGTTGGGAAGAATTTTAAAGCAGACCATATTGCTTTGATTGGTTTGTGCTGGTAGGTTTGACTGTCCTTTTCGGAAAGCAATGAATGATAAAAATAGCGCCAAGAGAAAAGGCTGAGACATCAAAGGAATTTGATTTTACTTCCCGCGATTTCGACCGAGTGCGTGAGTTGATTTATAAAAAAGCCGGCATTTCGCTGGCCGAAAGCAAGCAAGAAATGGTGTATAGCCGCTTGGCACGGCGTTTGCGCGCGCTTGGTATGAATTCCTTCGCGCAATACTTGGACGCGCTCGAACGTCAGCAAGATAGCGACGAATGGGAAGCTTTCACGAATGCTCTGACGACGAATTTGACTTCATTTTTTCGCGAAGAGCACCATTTCCCGCTGCTTGCTGAGCATGTAAAAGGGCGGCGCGATCAGTTGCAGGTCTGGTGTTCCGCCAGTTCTACCGGGGAAGAGCCGTATTCGATTGCGATGACCATCTGCGAAGCCTTTGGTACGCTTAAACCGCCGGTACAAATCATCGCCACCGATATCGATACCAATGTGCTCAGTACCGCTGCGCGCGGTGTCTATAACCTTGATCGTATCGAAAAAATGACGCCGGAACGGGTTAAGAAATTTTTTCTCAAGGGTAAGGGTGAGCAAGAAGGGCTGGTACGGGTGCGGCAAGAATTGCGTGATCTGATCAGCTTCAAACAATTGAATTTGCTGGACGGCAGTTGGGCCTTGAAGGGGCCGTTCGATGCGATATTTTGTCGCAACGTGATGATTTATTTTGATAAGCCCACACAGGGAAATATTCTCAAAAAATTTGTTCCTTTGATGAAACCCGACGGCTTGCTGTTTGCCGGGCATTCTGAGAACTTTCTCTATGTGTCGGATGATTTTAAACTGCGTGGAAAGACGGTCTATGAACTCGCTGCCAAGCGCGCCGGGACCGCACATCATCTGCATAAAGGTGGCTCATGAGTACATTAAGCGAAGAGCATTTCGCAACAAACATTTATTACGACCGCACCTTCGATTGCGATGCCGCGAAAATATTGCCTGGTGAATTTTACTTCACGAAGAAGGACATGTTAATCGTCACCGTGCTCGGCTCTTGTGTGTCGGCGTGTATCCGCGACCGTGTCTCCGGGGTCGGTGGGATGAACCACTTCATGCTGCCCGATACGGGCGGCGATGTCGATAATCCGGTGTCGGCTTCGATGCGCTACGGTACCTATGCGATGGAAGTGTTGATCAATGAATTGCTCAAGGCCGGTGCCAAGCGTGAAAATTTGGAAGCCAAAGTGTTTGGCGGTGGTAACGTGCTGCGTGGTTTTACCGCCATCAATGTGGGCGAACGAAATGCTCGTTTTGTGCTCGATTATCTCAAGGCCGAGCGCATGCGCGTGACCGCCGAAGATTTGAATGATATTTTCCCGCGCAAGGTATACTTTTTTCCGCATACCGGCAGAGTGCTGGTGAAAAAACTCAAAGTCGAACATAACGATACGCTCAGAAAACGCGAACAAGATTACGCCAGTCGCCTGAAAACGGCACCGGTTGGCGGCGATATCGATTTGTTTTGATGTAGATAGAGATAACATGTCAACCAGTAGTGGAGAGAGATGAATGAAAATTAAAGTATTGGTCGTTGATGATTCCGCACTCATTCGCAGTGTGATGAGCGAGATCATTGGTAGTCAACCGGATATGGAAGTGGTTGGCGTTGCGCCTGACCCGTTGGTCGCGCGCGAGATGATCAAGCAGCTTAATCCCGACGTGCTGACACTCGACGTCGAGATGCCGAAAATGGATGGGCTCGACTTTCTTGAGCGCTTGATGCGTTTGCGTCCTATGCCAGTGATCATGGTGTCTTCGCTCACCGAGCGCGGCTCGGAAATCACCATGCGCGCACTCGAACTCGGTGCCATCGATTTTGTGACCAAGCCCAAGCTGTCGATACAAAGTGGGATGCATGATTATGCTGAGTTGATCGCCGAAAAAATCCGCATCGCCTCGAAAGCGCGGATCCGTCCGCGCAGTGTGGCGGCGGCCGAACACAGTAAATCCCTGCAGGGCGCGCTGCCCATGGTGAGAAATCCTTTGACCAGTAGTGAGAAACTGATCATCATCGGCGCATCGACCGGAGGTACTGAAGCGATCAAGAATTTTCTGGTGCAAATGCCTTCCGATTGCCCCGGTATTTTGATCACGCAGCACATGCCTGAGGGGTTTACCCGCTCGTTCGCCAAGCGCTTAGATGGCTTGTGCAAGATTTCCGTATCGGAATCGAGTGGCGGTGAGCGGGTGTTGCCAGGGCATGCGTATATCGCGCCTGGTCACTCCCATTTACTGTTAGCGCGCAGTGGTGCTAATTATGTCACGCAGCTCGATACCGGCGAGCCGGTCAATCGTCATCGTCCTTCGGTCGATGTGTTATTCCGTTCGGCCGCCACCTATGCCGGTAAAAATGCGGTTGGAGTGATTTTGACCGGGATGGGAAAAGACGGCGCTGCCGGCATGTTGGAAATGAAGAATGCCGGAGCTTACAATTTTGCCCAAGATGAAGCAAGTTGTGTAGTATTTGGAATGCCACGCGAAGCCATTGCAATCGGCGCGACCCATGAGGTCGCTCCCTTGAATGACTTGCCAACTAAGGTTTTGCATCATCTTGCCACACATGGAAGCCGCGCATTACGAGTTTAAGGCGTAAAATTATGCATTACTGTAATTCCAACACCGTTTGAACATAATTTAACCGATAATATCGATAACTGTATTTAAAGAAATAGTGGAGTAATTCATGGCTGATCAAAATCTGAAGTTTTTAGTTGTCGATGACTTTTCTACGATGCGTCGCATCGTCAGAAATCTGCTCAAAGAATTGGGTTATTCCAATGTTGATGAAGCCGAAGATGGTGCCATGGGTCTGGCAAAATTAAAGAACGGCGATTTTGACTTCGTCATTTCCGATTGGAATATGCCGAATATGGACGGCTTGACCATGTTGCAGCATATTCGTGCTGATCCAGCCCTGTCGAAATTGCCGGTGTTAATGGTGACGGCTGAAGCCAAGAAAGAAAATATCATCGCGGCCGCTCAAGCAGGTGCCAACGGCTATGTGGTCAAACCATTTACCGCTGCCACACTGGACGAAAAACTCTCGAAAATTTTCGAGAAACTGGCCAAGAGTGCTTAAGCACCATCTTTAATTCGGGAGCGCATCATGAGCCAAGACCTACAACAAACTCAACAAGACGACCTCCTGTCTCGTGTCGGTCATATGACGCGACTGCTGCACGACAGCTTGCGTGGCCTCGGCCTCGATAAGCTGCTCGAGCGAGCGGCCGAAGATATTCCAGACGCGCGCGACCGGCTCGACTATGTCGCTAAAATGTCAGAGCAGGCCGCGCAGCGCGTGCTCAATGCCACCGATATCGCGATTCCCTTACAAGAACAGCTCGATTCGGAAGCAAAAAAAATCAGCTTGCAATTGCAGTCGCTGCAGCTGCAGCCAGCCAGTTCGGAGCAAATGCAGCAAATGACGGCGCAGATGTTGCAGTATCTGGCACTGGCTTCTGAAAACAGCGTGCAAACCAAATCGCACCTCATGGACATCATGATGGCGCAAGACTTTCAAGATTTGACTGGGCAAGTGATCAAGAAAGTCACGGCCTTGGCGCAGAATTTGGAACAACAATTGGTGCAACTGCTAATCGATTACTCGCCCAATGAAGTGAAAAAAGAGACTGCCGACGGTTTACTCAATGGTCCGCAAATCAAACCTGAAGGTAAAACCGATGTGGTTGCGAACCAGAGTCAAGTCGATGACCTGCTCGATAGCCTGGGCTTTTAAACACGTGGCTCGTGCTTGCCTCTAACCAGAATCCTACATGATTGCAGATAATTTCATTTTGCGCGAGCCTTTGCTGGACCCGAAACAGCGAGTCATCGGCTTTCAGTTTTTTTGGCAGCAAGCCGACCCCGCGCAAGAAACCAGCGTACAGAATCTCGATTATTTGCTGGATTTTGTCGCCGGCCATTTGAACGACGAAGAGCGTGGCTTTTTGCTTGGCGACAGCTTGCTGTTTCTGGAGGCGGCACCGGAATTATTGCAGCAAGAAGGGCTTAAGCGCTTCCCACCAAAAAATACCGTACTGATTCTGCCTAAGAAATATTTTGCCGATGCCGCGACGCTGGAGGCCGTCAAGCATTTGCGCTCCCTCGGATATGGTATCTGCTTGCGCGGTGCCGAAGTGACGACGCTGGAGCGTTCATTTTTTGCCTATGTCAGTCACATCGAAGTACAGCTCAATGCCGCCAATTTCGCTTCGCAGGCCAAAGTCTATGGCAGTCTCAAACAATCCTCGGTACGCATGGTGGCGCGCAATGTCGCGACGTGGCAGGATTACGATGCTTGTTCTGCGCTCGGGCTCGATAGCTTTGTCGGCAAATTGCACCTGACACCACGTCCGTCGGTGGCACCGAAAGAATTGAACTCCTCGCAGACCACGATTTTGCAGTTGATGGAAATGGTCAGAAAGAATGCCGATATCCAGCAGTTGGAACTGGTGGTCAAGCGCGACCCCACTTTGGCGTACAAATTGTTGCGCTATATTAATTCAGCCGGGTTTGGTTTGCGTACCGAAGTACAGTCACTCAAGCATGCGGTGCAAATGCTTGGTTACAGCCCCTTGTATCGCTGGTTGACGGTGTTGTTAGCAACCGCCAGCACCAGTGGCTTTTCGGCGGTATTACTGGAAACTGCAATCGTGCGTGGTCGCTTTGCCGAATTATTGGGGCAAATGAAAATGTCGAAAACCGAGGCGGAGAATTTATTCGTTGCCGGGATGTTTTCACTGCTCGATCGTTTGCTCGGTTTGCCGATGGCAGAAGTCCTGTCGACCATACAATTGCCGGAAGTAGTGACGGAGGCGCTGATCTCACGCGCTGGCGTATTCGGTCCTTACTTGGCCTTGGCTGAAGCCTGTGAATTGAATAGCATGCTGGTCGTTTCTTTGGCAGCATCCTTGAAAATTTCGGCGGAAGATGTCAACGCAGCCCATCTGGCCGCTTTGGTCTGGGCGAAAAACGTCGCCGCTGCGGTCTGACTGAAGACTACCATCACTGACGGCAAGCATCTGTGCTTGCCGTTTTTTTTTATTTTAGTTCATTCGCTTTTCGATTCATGCAACAACAGAAATTATCTTCCTTCGCTGCGATCCCACTGCCACTGATTTGGCTGCTGGCCTGCTATTTTGTCGCCTATCGACTCGGTGCATATGCGGTACTCGACAATAACGAGGGTTTGTATGCAGAAATTTCGCGAGAAATGCTGCATTCAGCTAAGTGGGAAAATTGGATTATCCCCCACCTCAATGGCCTCGCTTACATGGAGAAGCCGCCACTGCTGTACTGGCTCACCGCCTCGGCCTTGGCGCTGTTCGGTGAGCACGAGTGGGTAGTGCGCTTGTCGCCGGCCCTATCATGTTTGGGGTGCGTCGGACTGTTGTTATGGTTCGGCCGCCGTGTTGGCCTGCCTGCAGTTGGGCAGTTTGCGGCGGTGGTGTTTGTCAGTAGTCTGGGTGTGACTGCGATGGCGCGCACGCTGATGTTCGACATGCTGTTGACGTTTTTTTTGACCGGCGCGGTGATGCATGCTTATCTGTACATCGAGCAACAGCAGCGCGCTGCCTTATATCGGGCCATGGCGCTGCTGGCCGGAGCTTTGCTGGCGAAAGGCTTTGTCGCGCTGATCCTGTTTTCAGCCATCATGGGCAGTTATCTTCTCTCGTGCGCCAAGTCGCCGGCAGATTTCTTGGCGCGTCTGCGGCGCTGCTTGGATTGGCGTGGCTTGTTGGTATTTTTTGCCTTGGCCGCGCCATGGCATCTGGCCGCAATGCTGACTGAGCCGATTTTTACTTGGTTTTATTTCATCAACGAACATGTGTTGCGGTTTCTCGGTAAGCGTGAGCCGCACGACTATTATGCCGGTGCTTGGTGGTATTACTTGCCGCGCATGATCGCGTTTCTCTTTCCATGGTCGCTGTTGCTACCTGTGCTATTGCTGCGGCGTCCTGTTGATCCCGCTGTTGCTGCTGCTGTCGGCACTACAGCGCCGCGCAGTTTGCAGCGCTTCTTGTTACTGGCTTGGCTCATGCCGCTGGTGTTCTTTTCGATCTCCAGTGCCAAGGCAAATTATTATCTCGTCGTCGTCATGCCGTTAGCCGCAATGCAGCTCGCGACGCTGCTTGCCGCACGCTGGCCCTCGCGCCGGCTGGCTTGGTTGCCCGGTTGTTTGGGCGCGGCCTTGTTTGCTGCCATACTCTGGCACTTTGAGCGGCTCGACATCAGTCAGATCGGCCCGCTGGCCGGCTGGCCGGCAGCGGATTTCTTACGTGCGGCCTTGGGCGTGCTGCTGCTTGCCTCGCTGGCTGCGAGTGCGCTGGCCAGCCGCTCGGCGCGGCTGACTTGGTATGCGTATTTGCTCATTCCGCTGCTCAGCTTACCCTTGCTGTTGCAAGTACTGGCGGGGCTCGATACGCAAACCTCGACGCGTGCCTTGGTCGATCAATTGCAGCGCCAGGCCCCGGCGCGCGAGGTCTTACTATACCGAGTATTTGAACAGCAGTCTTCGCTGCCGTTTTACCTCAAGCGAGCGGTACGCATTGTTGATAGCCGCAGCAATGATTTATTTTGGGGAAATAAGTTACATAAAAATAAAATTGTCATCGATGATGCCGCCTTTGTCGCTCTTGCGCAGACTCAGACAGTCGATTTATTGGTGTTGGAAGAGGATTTGCCAGATTTTCAGCAAAAGAATTATTTCACCCGTTTCAAATCAACCCGACAAGTTGGTAAAACCTGGGTGTTTTCCAATTGAGTAGGCCGACTATACGCTGTTCTTTCGCTGGCAAACTCCGTGCGTCGGCTGCACTACTGCTCGGTTTCCCAAGGTATAATCGCATCTTTATCATTCAACCTGCATTAGCTGCAAGTGTTTTGCCTGTAGCTATCGCCTCAAATTCTCTCTCGCCATGTTGATATTGCCAGGCTCTAACGCCTTGTCTGCTTTTCGTACCTCCAATTTACTCACTCGTCTGCAGCAAGTCGATGCCCATATCGTCGGCGTGACCGCCCGATATCAGCATTTCATCGACAGCAGCGTTGCGCTCGATGTCGACCAGACCGCCCGGCTGCAAGCCTTGCTGGTGTATGGCGCGGCTTTTGTCGGCCAAGAAAGCGGTGCGACGTTTGTCGTTATTCCGCGCCTCGGCACGATTTCACCGTGGGCCAGTAAGGCCACCGATATCGCGCATAACTGTGGCATGCAACAGATTCGTCGCATCGAACGCGGCATCATCTATGTGGTTCAACTGAAGAGTAAATTGCTGGGCGGTAGTCGCGAACTCGACGCGCCAGCGCGTGCCGCCGTCGCCGCGCTGCTGCATGATCGTATGACCGAAATGGTGCTCGATGACGTGCAGCAGGCACAGGGTTTGTTCAGTGAACTGACTGCCAAAGCCTTGGCGCACATCGATATTCTGAGCGGTGGCAAAGCAGCCCTCGAAGCGGCCAATCTGGCGCTCGGTCTGGCCTTGTCGGACGATGAAATCGATTACCTGATCACGGCCTTCACGGCGGCGGCACGCAATCCCTCTGACGTTGAATTGATGATGTTCGCACAAGCCAACAGCGAACACTGCCGGCACAAGATTTTCAATGCCGATTGGACCATCGACGGCGTGGAACAAGATAAATCTTTGTTCCAGATGATTAAAAATACCCATGAATTGCACCCACAAGGTACGGTGGTCGCTTACAGCGACAATTCCTCGGTGATCGAAGGGGCCAGCGTCATGCGCTTCTTCCCATCTGGCAGTGAGGATGGTCATGTATATCGCGCGACGGAAGAGTTGACGCATATTCTCATGAAGGTTGAGACGCATAATCATCCGACCGCGATCTCGCCGTTTGCCGGGGCCTCAACCGGCGCCGGCGGTGAAATTCGCGACGAAGGCGCCACCGGTCGCGGTGCCAAACCGAAAGCCGGTCTGTGCGGCTTTACCGTTTCTAATTTACGCATTCCCGGGGCCGAACAGCCATGGGAAAACGCCAGCGACAGCGAGAGCGCACAGCGCCACGATACCGTGTATGGCAAGCCCGATCGCATCGCCTCGGCCTTGCAGATCATGATAGACGGTCCGCTCGGCGCGGCTGCATTCAATAATGAATTCGGTCGGCCGAATTTGGGCGGCTATTTCCGTACCTACGAACAGCAGGTCGGCGGCACGGTTTACGGTTATCACAAACCGATCATGATCGCCGGCGGCATCGGCAGTATTTCTGCCCGTCTGACCAAGAAAGATGATCTGCCGGTCGGCAGCTTGTTGATACAGTTGGGTGGCCCGGGCATGCGCATCGGTATGGGTGGCAGTGCCGCCTCATCGATGGCGACCGGTAGCAATACCGCCGACCTCGATTTCGATTCGGTGCAGCGTGGTAACCCGGAAATGGAACGGCGCGCGCAGGAAGTGATTAATTCTTGCTGGCAGTTGGGTGAGAAAAATCCGATATTGTCGATACACGACGTCGGTGCCGGCGGCTTGTCGAATGCTTTCCCGGAAATTACCAATGATGCCAAGCGCGGTGCGATTTTCGATCTGCGCAAGATTCACCTCGAAGAAAGCGGCATGGCGCCGAAAGAAATCTGGAGCAATGAATCGCAAGAGCGTTATGTGATGGCAATTTTGCCTGACAGCCTGGCCTTGTTTGCCAGCTTCTGCGAGCGCGAACGCTGCCCGTATGCGGTGGTCGGCAGCGCCACCGAAGAACGTCAACTCAAGCTCATCGATCCGGAAAACAATACCGCTCCAGTCGATATGGCGATGAATGTGTTGCTCGGTAAGCCGCCGAAAATGCATCGCACGGTGGAGCATGTCAAACACAGCTTCAAGCCGCTCGATTTGACCGGTATTGCACTCGAAGAAGCGGCACGCAGAATTTTGAGCTTGCCGACGGTGGGTGATAAATCATTCCTGATCACCATCGGTGACCGTACCGTCGGCGCGACTTCGGTGCGCGATCAAATGGTCGGCCCATGGCAAGTGCCGGTGGCCGATTGTGCGGTGACGACGATGAGTTTCGAAGGCTTCCTCGGTGAAGCCATGTCTATGGGTGAGCGCACTCCGTTGGCGGTGATCGATGCGCCGGCCTCCGGTCGCATGGCGGTTGGCGAAGCCATCACCAACATCGCTGCGGCAGCGATTGCCGATATTTCCGATATCAAATTGTCGGCCAACTGGATGGCCGCTTGTGGTCAACCGGGGCAGGACGCCTCCTTGTTTGATACCGTCAAAGCGATCGGCATGGAATTGTGTCCTGAGCTCGGCATCAGCATTCCGGTCGGTAAAGATTCTTTATCCATGCGTACCACTTGGAACGACGGCGCCGACAGCAAATCGGTGACCTCGCCGGTGTCGCTGATTATTTCCGGCTTTGCCCCGGTCTATGATGTACGCAAGACCCTGACGCCGCAATTGCGCATGGATCAGGGCGACACCAGCTTGATTCTGATCGATCTCGGCCGCGGCCGCAATCGCCTCGGCGCGTCGTGTTTTGCCCAAGTCATGCAAACCCTCGGCGATATCGCCCCCGATGTCGACAGTGCCAGCGATTTAAAAGCTTTCTTCGCGGCGATTCAGCAGCTCAATCGTGAAGGCCAATTGCTGGCCTATCATGATCGTTCCGACGGCGGTTTGTTTGCCACTCTGTGCGAAATGGCATTTGCCGGCCGTGCCGGTTTGGCCGTCAATCTCGATATTCTGACCATGGACAGCGGTCATGGTGCCGATCAGGGTGACGCGAAAAATTGGGCCGGTCAGGTCGCCGAGCGACGCAATGAGCAAACCTTGCGCGCCTTGTTCTCGGAAGAGTTGGGTGCCGTGATACAGGTGCGTACCGATCAGCGTTCGGTCGTCATGGATGTGCTGCGTACGTATAATCTCGGTGCCTGCAGCCATATCATCGGCAAGCCACAAGCGGCCGATCGCATCGAATTCACCCGTGACGCCAAACAGATTTTTGCCCAGCCGCGTTCGAGCTTGCATCAAATGTGGAGTAGCACCAGTTGGCAAATCGCCCGCTTGCGTGACAATCCGGCCGGTGCCGATGCCGAATATGCACGCATCACCGATCTGACTGATCCTGGCATGCAGCCGAAAATCACGTTTGCGATGGCCGAGGATATTGCTGCCCCATTTATCGCCACCGGGGTGCGTCCGAAGATCGCCATACTGCGCGAGCAGGGCGTTAATTCGCATATTGAAACTGCCTATGTCATGCACAAAGCCGGTTTCGAAGCGGTTGACGTGCACATGAGTGATCTTATCGCCGGGCGGGCCAAACTGGCTGATTTCAAAGGCCTCATCGCCGTCGGCGGGTTCTCTTATGGTGACGTGCTCGGGGCCGGCGAGGGTTGGGCCAAGACTATTCTGTTCAACGACATGATGGCGGCACAATTTGCCCAGTTTTTCCAACGCACGGATACTTTCGGTCTCGGTATCTGTAATGGTTGCCAGATGATGAGTAATCTGAAATCCATCATCCCGGGTGCGCAGGCTTGGCCTAAATTTACCCGTAACAAGTCGGAGCAATTCGAAGCGCGCTTCTCGATGGTGAAAGTGCTGGAATCGGCCTCGATACTGTTTGATGGTATGGCCGGTACAGAGACGCCGATTGCGATTGCCCATGGCGAAGGTTTTGCCGATTTCTCCACCACTGGTGACATCACGCAGGCGCAAGTGGCCTTGCGTTTCGTTGATAATCATGGTGCCCAAACCGAGGCCTATCCTTACAATCCCAACGGTTCGCCGCAAGGGATCACCGCCGTTACCAATCTCGATGGTCGCTTCACGGTGATGATGCCGCATGCCGAGCGGGTATTCCGCACGGCGGTGCATTCTTGGCATCCGGATGACTGGACCGATGAGGCACCGTGGATGCGGGTATTCCGCAATGCGCGGAAGTGGGTGGGTTAATACACTGACGGTGCGCGTTCGCGGTTGCGAGCGCGCAAGCTTGTTAAGGATTTACTACATAACTGATCAGGCTAGCCTGCTGCGCTGCACTTTCGAGCTACACTGTAGATAAATTTCCTCAAGGATACGTCATGGCCCTTCCGCAGTTCGGTTCGAATCGACTCAGATTGCAGATGTCCTTGTTGGCCTTACTGTGTCTGCTCATTATTTGGGGCGGTGCTTACTTTGAAATCAGCCGCTCAAGCGCCAGTTATCTGCATGAGGCCGATGTTAAAACCGTTATCGAAGCGCGGGTTTTCGCCGAAAACACGCGCTCGACCATCAAACGTGTTAACGAAGTTTTGTTAAATGTGCGGCCGCAATGGAATGGTGATTGGCAGTCGTTTGCGTTTTTGATACGCCGTAGTCAGGAAAATATTCATGACCTGACGTTTCAGGTTGCCGTCATCGATAAGCAAGGTTTGCTGGCGTTTTCCAATCTGGCCGCGGCCACCGACAGAACCGATCTCAGCACGCGCGAGCACTTCAAAGTACATCAACAATCACCGCAGCGTGATGAACTGTTCATCAGCAAACCGGTTAAGGGCAAGGTCTCGGGCAAGTGGTCGATCCAGTTTACCCGAGCCATCTACAAAGACGGTCAATTCAACGGCGTCTTGGTGGTCTCGATCAGCCCGGATTTGATCGCCAACTTTTCCAGAATTTTGAGTGTGCATGATAACGATGTGGTTTCTTTGGTGCGTGACAGCGGAGAAATCATGTCCCGATTCCCAGCCAAGGAATCGGTGCTGGGAACGGTGCTCAAAGCGACCCCGTATTTGGATTTGAAGTTGCCGGATTCGGGTAATTTTCGGCAAATCTCGCAAACCGACGGCATCGAGCGGATTTATGGTTATTACCGCGACCCCGAGTACGGGCTCAATTACGTCGTTGGCGTCGCGGTGTCCGAGTTATCAGCACCGATTGATGCTAATAAACGAATTATTTTGGCTGCCGCCACGCTGATCAGCATCATGGCGATTTTCTTATTTTATCTGCTGCTGCGCTCTCAGGCGGCAGCCGACCGTTTACGCAGCGATTTGGAAGTGGAAAAAATTCTGGCGCAAAGCGCAAGTGCGGCGAAAAGTCTGTTCCTCGCTAATATGTCGCACGAGATACGGACGCCGATGAATGGCGTACTCGGCATGACAGGCTTGTTGTTGGAGAGTGGCCTCAACCCCGAGCAAAAAGGCTATGCGCGCAATATCGCGCACTCCGGTGAAGCCTTACTGGTCTTGATCAATGATATTCTCGATTTGTCAAAAATTGAGGCTGGCCACATGGAATTCGAGGCGCACGCGTTTTCTTTGGGAATCTTGCTCAATTCGGTAAGCTCGAATTTGAAAATGAATGCCGATGACAAGGGCATCAGCCTGAAAATTTCTGTGAGTGAAGCTGCCCATGGCGATTATATTGGCGATAGCTTGCGTATCCGTCAGGTGCTGTTCAATTTACTTGGTAATGCCGTCAAATTCACCAGCCGAGGTGGGGTGAGTTTGGCGATCGTAAAAACCGACCAGGGCTTGCGCTTCGAAGTTAGAGATTCCGGCATAGGCATCGCCGCAGAAGCTCAGCAAAAATTATTTACCCAATTTACTCAAGTCGATGCCTCCACCTCACGTCAATTCGGCGGCACCGGTTTGGGTCTGGTTATCTGCAAAAAATTAGTCGAAGGCATGCATGGCAAGATAGGCGTGTACAGCCAGTCTGGCCAGGGCAGTTTGTTTTGGTTTGAATTGCCGCTCAAAGTCGCCGCTAAGGATGCCAGCATCGCCAAGGTGATGCCCTTACCGGTACTTGTCAGCGATTCGCAGCCGACGGCAGAAGCACTGCCGGCACCGCGCGTGGCAGCGCAAAAGGACCAGATCTTATTAGTCGAAGATCATGTCATCAACCAAAAATTGGCCTTGGCGCTGTTGACGCAACAAGGCTTCGAAGTGGAGTTGGCCAAAGACGGTGCCGAAGCAGTCGACGCGGCTCAAAAGCGCAAATACCAAGTCATCTTGATGGATGTGCAAATGCCGGTCATGAATGGATTCGATGCCACCCGCGCCATCCGCGTTGGCGGCGGACCGAATGCCACGACCCCCATCATCGCCTTGACCGCCAATGCCATGCAGTCGGATAAAGATGCCTGCTTCGATGCCGGTATGGATGATTTTCTGACTAAGCCATTTAACAAAGGCGGCCTCGCGGCAGTGCTTAAGCGGCAGTTGGTCAGAGGTTTGTAGGCTGGATTTCCCCTCGTTGAGGGCGTCGCTCATGCCTACCGTGGCGCATCATCAAAAATCTGACTAGGGTTTGAAACCCCGGCCTTCAAAGGCTGTCGCAAAAGGCTATCATTACCCCAATCGCCAGTAAGGTCATTCCTGCACGCTTTCGGCAGGAACCCAGCGGTGTTCGTGCTTAACTGAAAATGCCAGATATGATCGTGTTTTCAGTGCTGAAAACGACGCTGGGTTCCCGTCAAAAGCATGCGGGAATGATGCCAGAAACAATTCAAATGCACTGTTGCTCGGCCAAGCGAGCATGGCTTCTGCGACCTCGGTGCAGAGTGCTTTGATCAATCGGGAAGGGCGCGCTTAGGGCTGCTACTGGGTGACATAAAGCTAAACTGCGCCAATTTTTTACGGAAATGTGGCGCAGTTCCATAAACTGCGCCATAATCGCGCCACAACCCTCTCAAACTGCGCCATATCGATCATGTCATCGACGACTGACTTATTCAATAGTATTCGCCTATCCGTGGCTGGATTGAGCTTGGCTGAACTGCTGACCGAGCACCCCTATATGGCCAGACGTACGGCACAGCGCCTGATTGCGAAGCTGATTGAGAATGGCCAAGCTGCGGCGATAGGGGAGGGTAGAGCACGCCGCTACTTCGCAGTGAGTGGCCAAGCTGACAGCTTCATTGTGGCTGCTGCCAGCGATATTTTCCCCAATTTTATTCGCAGGTCGGCTGACAGTGAGGATGTTCTGGCCTATGTCGACCAGCCTACGCAAGCGCGCCAGCCGGTCGGCTACCAGCACGATTTTCTGGAGGCATATCGTCCCAACCAGACCTTCTACTTGTCTGAGTCGCTGCGCCGGCAATTGCACAAGATGGGCCGAACCGCTGCAGTGGATGAGCCGGCCGGTACGTATAGTCGCGCCATTTTGAACCGCTTGCTGATCGATTTATCTTGGGCGTCAAGCCATCTGGAAGGTAACACCTACTCACGTTTGGACACGCGTGAACTGATCGAACACGGCAAGGTGGCACAGGGTAAAGCCGCGCTGGAAACGCAAATGATTCTCAACCATAAGACGGCGATCGAGCTGCTGGTAGAAAACATCGCCAGCGCAGAGTTCAACCGCTACACCTTGATGAATCTGCACAGCGCCTTGGCGGAAAACTTGCTGCCCAACCCGGCTGATGAGGGGCGGATTCGGCAGCATGCGGTCGATATAGGAAAAAGTGTCTATCGGCCTCTTTCTACGCCACAGCAAATCGACCAAGCGTTGGACGCGCTGCTGGGCAAGGCCAACCAAATTCGTGACCCGTTCGAGCAGTCCTTCTTCATGATGGTGCACCTGCCTTATCTGCAGCCCTTTGCTGATATGAATAAGCGCAGCTCGCGACTAGCGGCGAATTTGCCCCTGTTTCGCGCCAACCTGTGCCCTCTGACTTTCCTGGATGTACCGGAGCAGGCCTACAGCCGTGCCACCCTGGGCGTATACGAGATGACCCGCGTGGAACTGTTGCGTGACTTGTACGTTTGGGCTTACGAACGTTCGACGCAGGAGTATCTGGTTATTAAACAAAATCTTGCGGAGCCCGATCCACTGCGCTTGGCTTGGCGGGATTTCATCAAACAAACGATCCGTGAGCTCATCATGCATCCTGAACTAGACCCGATCTCAAGCATTCAAGCCTACGTGGCAGAGCGGGTTCCGGCGCAGCAGCAGGCAGACGTCTTGGCATTGGTCATCGACGAGCTGAAGCGGCTACATGAGGGTGTACTGGCGCGCTATGGTGTGCGCGCGACCGAGTATCAAGCCTGGAAGCTGCGGCGTGGGCATTGATGGCTGCGGGTTCAAGGCAGAGCAGTTCGCATCGTCACAAACTCTTCCGCTGCCGTAGGATGAATGCCTATCGTGCTGTCAAAGATAGCTTTGGTCGCACCGGCTTTCATGGCCACGGCAAATCCTTGTATGATTTCGCCGGCATCGGCCCCTACCATATGCATGCCCACCACGCGATCAGTCAGGTCATCGACGATGAGTTTCATCATAGTCCGTTCGGTGCTGCCGCTTAATGTATGTTTAAGCGCTTTGAATTCGCTGCGATACACGCGTATTTTTTTGAATTTATTTCGTGCCTCCGCTTCGCTATAGCCGACCGTGGCAAGGTTGGGATGCGTGAACACAGCAGTCGGGATAAAAGCGTAATCCATTTGCATTTTTTGTGCGCCGAACAGATGATCTACCAGCGCCATGGCTTCGCCTAATGCCACCGGGGTGAGTTGAATTCTGGCCGTCACGTCGCCCAAGGCATAAATGCCGGGAACCGATGTTTGATATTGCTCGTTTACTTTAATTGCCCCATCGGCGCTTTGTTCAATACCGTTCTCTGGTAGCCCCAAACCTTGAATATTGGGAACGCGGCCGATGGCATACAAGATGGTGTCGACTTGTATGGTCTGGCCATTGTTTAAGCTGACGGTGAGGCCGTCTTCCGAATTGATGATTGTAGCGACATCGGTATTGAGGCGTAAATCGACGCCGGCTTGACGCATTTCTGCCGCAAGAAACTGACGCACATCATCGTCAAAGCCGCGTAATATTTGTTCTCCACGATACAGTTGTGTAACTTGCGCACCGAGCCCGTTAAATATGGAGGCAAATTCGCAGGCGATATATCCACCGCCGACGACTAATAATCGTTTGGGAAATACCGCAAGATCGAAGATGTCGTTGGAGGTGATGGCGTGCTCCGCTCCGGCAATGTGCGGTACCGTCGGGGTGCCACCAGTGGCGATCAATATGGTCTTGGCATGATACGCAAGGCCGTCGACTTGTACCGTATTGCGATTAATTATCTTGGCCCAGCCGCTGATCATTACTACCCCGGCATTGCTCAGCAGATTGGCATAGACGGCATTGAGGCGAGAAATTTCTGTGCGTCGGTTGGCTTTCAGCAGTTCCCAGTTCAGCTTGGGTTTTTCTGTAATCGACCAGCCATAACCGGCAGCTTCGTTGAAAGACTCGGCATAATGCGCGGCATAGCTATAGAGTTTTTTGGGAATACAGCCGACATTGACGCAAGTGCCGCCTAAATCGCCCCCTTCAATGATACCCACGCGTGCACCTTTTTGTGCGGCCATACGCGCAGCGCGTACCCCACCACTGCCGGCACCGATGACTAATAAATCAAACATTTCTGTATTCACGCCATTCCTTTAACAATATAGGCAAGTTGGGCTGCTAGTAAGCGCAGCAAGTATGCCACCGTTCCATGTCAACTGGTATTTTCCTAGGAGCGAAAATGTGATTCGCCCTGTTTCCAATAGCCTTTCGTGTGGAGGTCTGTTTTGTCTAATTTCCATTTTTCTTGTAGAAACTTACGTATCGCCATGACGCTGCTCGACTCTCCGGCCACCCATGCTTGGCCTGAGCCTGAGGGTATTTCCAACTCATCGAGTGAGCTGACGAGTGCCTGATCTGCTCCCAATTGCTGATGAGTGCGCTTGATATAGTGTAGTTGCATATTGGGGCCGACAAGAAAAGGCGGATGTTGATCGGGATGCTCGACTTCAATCAGGATGATTGCTGGTAAATCGGTAGGGAGAGTAGTCAAGATAGCCTGTATCGCAGACCAGCCAGTCTCATCGCCAATCAGGGCAAGCCAGGCCGATGCTGGATGGAGAGAAAACCCACCAGCGCGCGGACCCGCAAAGCTGATGCTATCTCCAATTTGTGCAGAATGCGCCCATGATGAAGCTGGCCCGTTTTGGTGAGTGAAAAATTCTATCTCGAAGCTTCCCTTGCTGAGATCAAACTGACGCAGCGTGTAGGCGCGTCCGATAATTTCTCCATTTGCGGCCGGCACGAACAGCTTGACCCAAGTGCCGGGCGCTTGCGTCGCCTCATTATGAATAAAGGTCGCCACATCATCACCACTGAAGCTGAGCCGAATCCGCGCTGCACTGAGCTGTTCGCGCGCCGTCACAATGGCTGCTGATTGTGGCCGAACCGGTGCCGCTTGAAGCATGGCATTGTGCGCTTCCATAGCGGCAAGGGGAATGTGATTGATTGGTGGTTTTTTTGTGCTCGTGTGCATGTTGAGATTTAATTTTGTGACTACCATAGGATGACAATTGTTGACTTATTTACTAACGGTATTGCCGACATCAAAGCCACCGGCAAGCTTGTCCAGCGCCGCCGACAACGTAGTTGCCAATGTCGATACGATGATCAGACACTGTGCCCGCGATGGGTGACCTGACAGTGGCAAACGCCAGCTCAAGTTCGGCACTTTTCAATTCGGCTTGGCTCAATAGTAGCGCTGCCTGAGCGCCTTCAAACTCACCGCGGGTGCGGTCGAGTTCGTCTGCGCTTGATGCGCCCGATTGATGTAAATGCGTGACACGAGTTAGTTGTGTTGACGCGAGTTTTTGGCGCGCAATGGCTTGCGCCACGATTGCCTGCGCACGATCTCGGGCGATCGCAAAGGGTCGCTGATCAATCACAAAGAGGGCATCACCTGCTCTGACCTGCTGGCCATCATGAAATTTGATCGCTTGCAAGTAGCCAGACAAACGTGAGCGCACTTCAACTCGTTGCGACGCTTCTATTCGACCGGTGTAATCCAGTGTTTCCTGAACCATCGAGCTCTCGGGCGCTGCGACTGTGACGCTTGCTATTGGCTGCTTACTTCTCGGTAAAGCAGTTTTTGACTGGCCGC
Organism: Undibacterium sp. CCC3.4; assembly: GCF_034347425.1. Classification (GTDB taxonomy): domain Bacteria; phylum Pseudomonadota; class Gammaproteobacteria; order Burkholderiales; family Burkholderiaceae_D; genus Undibacterium. The sequence goes on along the minus strand of NZ_CP133779.1, from coordinate 4,113,036 downwards.
AGCCCGATAGGGCGATGGCTGTAGTGATTGCAACGAAGAATATGGCAGCAGCGTTTGTATGGATGGGTTTCATGACAGTGCTTCCGCGACTTCTTTGAATTGTTGTGAATTGATTGAGTGCAAAATAACCTCTGCTTATTGGGAGGCTCTCAAAATGGAGCTGCTGGAAAGGTAACATTTGGATTTGTCCGGCGGAAGCCGCACGATTTGCAGCTTATTAATGCGTTTGGCGCTATCAGTGCTGAACGCTCAGTGAGCCGGCAGAGCACCTTGGTGGAAAGCATGCCGCGCTTCCCTAGGCGACTGCCCCATGCGCAAGTGAATGATCGAAAACTGAAATTTCTAATTTGCCAAATTAAATATGATTTTTCGACGAACTCGAGCATGGCTAAGGGCAACGTATTTCTGCGTCAGCCATGTTTGCAAATAGCTGTACGTCGCCTCCATGAAATTCTGAAAATTGCTTGGTCTCGGGTTCCTTATTCAATCTTACTTTTGCCTGCGCAGAGGAAATGTTATGCCTAGAAATTTGAGTATTGCCTGTTCGTCGCACTCGGCGGTAGATGAGCCAATGATGCTGAGCTTTGCGCCTACGACACTGTCCCAAAACTTGTTAGCCGGCAGTTCGGTGTCAGTCAAGTTGTCGCCGGCCGTACACGGTAATATGACTAGTCTTGCAGCAGCCTTGAACGGTGTCGTCACGTCGGGTAAACGTCGTGACGATGGCGCTGACTTAGCTGGGCTGGCAGCGGTCAAATTTGCCAATTGCGAGAGCGGCAGGAAGCTGGTCGACCCGACGACAGCACCGAATAAAATGACTGGCACCGCGCCACCGTGGTCTGGTTCGACAGGCTGGGCGTGGGCCGAAGCGCAGGTGCGGGAATTGGTCGCCAGGCTGGCGGCACAGGCCGCTGCGCTGTTCGCCGATACTGCGCAGGAAGATCAGGCGGAAGCCTTGTACTTCCCGCGCTTGACAGCGGATCAAGAACTGCGTGCCCAATTGAGCCTGACTGAGCGTGAAATTGCGCGTTTACCGCCGGCACATCCGGCCAGGCAACTGCTGCCTGGCTTGCGCTCTGCCGCGCGGGAGGAGGGAAGCTTCTCTTGGGCTGAGCGCTTGATCAATTGGTTCGTGCAGCCGACTTCTGAAGATGTGCGCGGTAATCAACAGTGGCAACTGCTGCAGAAGTTTATTGTCGTGGCGGAGCAGGCGTTTGAGCAGCCCGGCGAGCAAGCGTCTGAGCCCGTCGCTGTGGCCGCATCGGCCTGTGCGCGCTTGTTGGATATGCTGCAGCAGCGTATCGACAACGCGCAGCAAGCAAGGCAAGCTTTGCTGGTACCAGCGCAACAAGCCGGTCTGCAGAAACAGGTGCAGTTAGACGGGATTTTGCTTGGCAGCGCGGTCGAACTGCTGGAATTGTTGGAACAGCAGAGCTTACTGCAAGGACAAACAATGCGCGCGGCGGCCGGCGGCACCCGAGCACCCCTGGGGACGCGAATATTGACATCGGAAGACTGCTTGGCGCTGTTGGCACCTTGGCTGACTGAGGTGGAGGATATTGCCTGCCGCGCCGATCGCTTTGTAGAGATGCAAGGCACCTTCAGTACGGCGATTGTTTTGCTCAGTCAACTGTGGGCGAGCAGTCTGGAACCGCGCTTGCTCAGTGATACGCTGGCGCTGTGGTCAGAGCAACAGACGCAAGCAGAAACTCGTCGCTTGGAGCACAACGCTCGTGTATGCAATCTGGTGTCGCTGCTGGCCTTGTCGCAGGACATCGCCGGATATCAGCGGCGCTGGCAGGCTGCCGAGCAGTCGCAACTGGCGTGGCAGGCAGACCAGCAGGTCGTCGAAGCGCAGTGGTACGCCGTTCATCATCCTCATACGCCGAGCGAAAGTGAAGCGAGCCTGATTCACCGACTGATGCAAGCATGGTTGCAGCGCTATAACGCCACGGGATTTACTGCGCAACAAGCGCAGCAGGCTGGGCACATGGCCGAAGCCTTGGCGCGTTACATGCATGAGGCCGAAAGGACGACGCACTCACAGCAGGTCATCGTACCCAAGGATCTGATGGCCCAAGGCGTGCCTTCCTTGTCGCGCAGTTGGTCGGCGTGGGCTGAGATCGATGGTGTCGCACCGCTGGTGCGCGATCCGGCACCGCTAGCTGATTTCGACTCTGCCGGACAGTCGATCTCCGCGGCCACTGTCACGACGGCCGTAGCCATGCTGGCTGCGGTGGCGGCGCGTGCGGTTGGTGGTTCGGCGAGCGGGGTCGCAAGTCTCGGCGTGGCGGCGGGTCTGGCCAGTGTTTGGCCCACTGCAGAGGGCGCGCGCGCAGCAGGCAATAAGGCTTGTGTGATGAATCTGGCGGATCAGTCGGATACCAGCAAGAGCCAGTCGCAGCGCCAGCAATTATCGGATGCCTTGGCAGCGCTGAGCAAGCAGGGCGCACAGATTACGCCGGTGGAACAAAATCCCTGGCCTGTAATGCAAGAAGCCGCCAAGCTCTTGCTCTCCGCCGAACAACAAAACGCCCGACTCGATCACGTCACCGCGCTCGAGCAGGGTCAGTTCGAACTGCGGTTCTTGCAAAACAATGGCGCGCCGCTGGTAAAAATTCTCGACCCCAAACAACTCGCGCAACTGGTATCGTCCGAGACCTATCGCCAGCAAGGCTTGGGCGCGCGACTGCGCGGCTCGCTCGCCAGTAGCGCCCGGGTCGGCCAGCAAGCCCTCAATCTCAAAGGCCTGCTCGACAACTCAGCACTCGGGCCACAATTCCTGTTCGACAGCGCCGGCCACGGCGATATCGGTCCTTTGTTAGGGCAAATGAGTGGCCTGTGGGAGTACCAGCATTTGATTAACAAATTCTTGATCGGAGAAGCGCAAGCCAGCGATTTACTGCGTTACAAAGCGGTCTCCTCGCGGCTTGATCACGCCTTAGGTGGCACCGATCTGGTGTTGGGTCTGTATGAGAATGGCAAAATCTTTGAACGCCTGATGACCATGCATCAAAGCCAATCCGAGTGGACCGTCGACATCATGCAGTTGAGCGCCAATACGCTGGCCATGGGCTTGAGCGTCGCCAGTATGATTTGCCCGCCCTTGCTGCCGGCCGCCATCATCGCCCAAGCGCTGTGCTACCTGCCACAAAAATTCGGCGAACATCTGCAACTCGGCGATAAGGCCGTGACATCGATCGGCGCACTGCAACAGCGTTGGGATGCCTATTCTCACCCCTTGATCCGGCGCGAAGACAGTTCCGCGCCTGGCAACGCTACCGTGCTGCGCGGCTCGAACCTCTATCCGCTCAAGCATTGCCGTATTACCGACGATCAGATCAGCTACACCCGCAACCGTGTCGACGTCTATGAGGGCGGTTCCCAAGATGCTTGGGCCGCCTTGCCATCGGTCATCCATTGGGCGGCCGGCAGCTACGCCACACCGCCGCCACCGCCGTTTCGCGACGTCGGTCATAGGATGAGCGGGGAGCCGTTACGGCCGAATCAGGCGCGCCCCTTGGTCTACTACACCGGCGACGTTGCACAGTCGACTACCCTGAGCATCGATGCCAACCACCCGCTCATAGTCGACTTGTCACTGGTTCCGCCGCTGGAAATGCAGTGGAAAAAATCGGCCGCCGTCGGCTTTACTCACCGCAACGATGCGCAACTACAAAGTTGGGAGCGCAGCCGCTACGCCGCGCTGTTTCCGGTGCGCGCCGGCGATGCGCAATTGTTGGAGGAATTTACTTTCTTCGGCCAACCCGACCAACTGAGACTGGAGTTTGCGCGCAGCAGTGCCACCAGTGTGGTTTTCAAGGCCCCGCAAGAACAACAACAGCGCCAATGTTTAAGCGTCGAACTCAGTAACCAAGCCAGTAATAAAGCGCATTACGTCTTTGCCGGCTTGAATGCGCAAGCCAAAGAATGGCTGCTCGACAGCCGCCATGGGGCCGGCTTTTTACTGGCGTTGACACCGAATACCAAGGTGCTCGGCGATGGGCGCGAGACCTTGGAATTTGTGCGCGACCCACGCAACCCGAAAAAAATCTGTGTTCGGCTCGAGAATGTGACACCGACCCGTAGCCAAAACGAAGAGGCATTTTCCAACGCATACACACAACTACCGAACGAAGTGCGGGAAAAAATGGCGCGCGTGACCGTCAACGGGATAGGCTTCGCAGATTTTATCCATGGCCGCTTCCCTCAGCATTCCGTTCAGCCCGGCGCTGGAAAATGGGCCGCCTTGTACGACCAAGTGAAACAACATAATAATGCCAACCCGCGCAGTTGGGGCCTCGATATCGTCACGCCGGTTTCCGGCAAGACCGTGGAAGAGTCCATCGGCTGGAGCTTCATGGAATCGATGGCCGGCCAAGGCGGGGCATCGAATTTACGGGCGCATAACGAACCGGTCGTGGAAGAGTTTTTTGAGGGCTACATAGAAAAAGCCTTGGCCTTATTAGGCATCATGGCGAAATCGTTTTTATCGAGCCAACGGTTGCGGGTCGATTATCCAATTCAGGCCAAAGAAGGCAGTGTCGACTTCGATGCCGATACGGTACACGACGGCGTGAAATACCCACTGGCGTGGCTGGCGCGCGAGCAGACTTGGCTGATCGGACGTCCGCAGGCTTGGGGCGAGCGCGGCCATGTCGAATCGGCCCGCGTGGCACCTCCGCCCGGTTACAGCTGGTACGCGCACGCCGATGCGCCGCCACTGCAAGGCACGGTCGTGAGCAAACTCAATGGCACGCAGAGCGAACTGTTTTTGCAAACTCAGCAGGGCGAACTGCGCGCGCTCAGTCAGCAGCAATTCGCCGATTTCCAAAGCGTGCGTGCGCTGGCCCTCGATTATGACGCACTGTTGAACCAGGTGATACCGGCCTTGCGCACACAAGTCGGGCAAGATATCGGTAAGCACCAATCTCAGCTTGCACCAGCCGGTGCCTTCGCCAGCGGCAGCACACCCTCATTGGAAGGCGCGGTCAACTTCCAGCAAGCAGTACGTGCCGCCAAAGCTTACTACCCTAGCTACGCGCTGCTGCGCGCTTACGATTTACAGGGTAGCAATCAGACCCTCCGTGCCAGCGAATTAGATCGCGCACAGCAGCGTATCGAACAAGCGCAAGCCGTGTTGAGCGCCTTCGTCATGAGCGGCCAGCGCAGTCTGGAACGTACCGTGGCAGCGACCGCGACGCGCGTGACGCTGCAAATCGAAATCCAAGAGCAGCAATTCTATCCGGTCGTCACGAGCGTAGTTTTCCCCCTCAGCAGTCGGCCCAGCGACGAGCAACTCAACGCGCTGGCAGCCGAACACCGCTACCTGCGCTTAGCCGATCGGGTGCTGGTACGCTGGGGTGAGCGACTTGGATTTTTCGACCGCAAACAAGATCAATTGAGCTTGGTACCCGATCAATTCAGTCGTGCACTGGTGCCGTTAGGACGCGACCGGCAATATGAATTTTTCAGCCATGCCGGGCAAGCGGACAGTTTACTGCGTTGGGAAGTCAGCAGTCCCCTCATCAGCCGTAATGACACGGCACTGAGCTTGGACCCCCGCACTGTTCTGCCGCTGCAAACCCTGCTGCCGGCCGGTTTTATCAGAGAACTCGGCTTGCAGGACGGGCGCTGGGCCTTTCATCACGAGCGCGGTGCGCTGTGGCAGAGCGCATACAGCGTACTCTCATTGGTAACAGACGGCTATTGGCAATTGCGCAGCCTGACGGGAGAGTTGTTGGACTTCTATGCCGTCAGCGCCGAGCAAGGGCGCGCCGTCACTGTGGCCGAACGCCGACAACTGCATGCCTATTTGAGTCTGCAAGTTTTGCAGGCGGTGGAGCAGCAGGTGGCGGCTTTACAAGAACGGGCCGGGCCAAGCAGAGCGCAGCAACATATTGGTGCCGCTTACTACGAAGCCATCGATTTGCCGCCGTGGTATCACGCCCAGTTGCCGACAGCACTGAAAAGTTCATTGTACGATGCGCCGCGCACGCCTAGCTTGCTAGAGGTCTTGGCTGCCTATGGGATTAGCAGCAGTGACTATCTAAGCTATGGGTTTTTGCGGGTTGAGGGCTTGATGCCGATGATTGCCGATTACACGCATCTGAGCAAGCACCCGACCCTGATCAAAGCGCGGTCTGATGGTGGCGGTCGCCCCGAACGCCATTTCTACCAAATGGCTGAGCAGGGAATGCTTTACCAGCGTGTCAAAATTGAGAGTGCGGATCGATTCAAAGACCTTATGAGCACGGTCGGGGCTCACCCGCGCAGTTTGCTCGATAGTCCTCTGTTTCAATTTTGTGTCAGCGAATTACCGCAACGGTGTTTGGTCCAAAACCGCGCGAATCAGTTTTTGGTGCCGGCCGATCCGGCGCGCTTCTTCACTCTCGAGTATATGGGCGTGGTAGGTGAGCAAGCCCTGTGGCGACGCGCCGATCAGCAGCTCGAAGTCAGCGGTTATACCTGGCTCCAGCCTGGAGCGATGGCAGCATTGCTGCAGCAGGGCGCGCCGGTACAGCCTGCGGCGACGGTAAAGGGCTGGCAGATACCGGCAGCGGGCGTGCTGAGTCGCCTGGGTCTGAGTCAGGTGGAACTGTGTGCCGAGGGCTTGGTCGATACCCAGAGTGGCCGGCGCTTGGAACCGGTACTGCACGATGGCAGCGTTGGCGAAGTGAGTGTGTTGCATGAACCGGGCGTTGACGCGCAATGCCTGAGCTATGTGTGGGCCGGGCAGGTGATCTACAGTATCCTGCCGTTCGGTGTGCGGCCACTGCGTCAGGTGGGCCGCACCAGCAATGGCGAGCCGATTCTGGAAGATCCGGTACGCGGCGATCGCGCTTACCTCAGTCGCGCAGCGCTGATGGTCACGCTGATGCAGGGCTATGCGACGCCGCGCCTACATGGTCAAACTATGGTGTACCAGCCGCATAGCGGTGGCGGCGATTACCTGCAACTGGATGCGGACAGTTTTGCCAACGGGACGGTACAGATAATGTCTGGCTGGCAGCAGTTGGCAGTGCGGCGTTTCCGTGGCGAATTGCGTTTGCCTTTAGCGCCGCAATCGAATGGCCAACTGGAATTGACGGAATTAAGCTCGTACCAAGCACAACGACAGGGACAGAACTTAACGCTGACTCATTCAGAGGGGGCGCAAGTGGAGATCATTTGGCCGCCCGGTGCGCGTTTGACGCTCAATGGGATCGCCTGTAGCACGCCGCGCGAGTTGGTGGGCCAATTACGAAGGGTCAATCAACCCACGCCAGTGGCGCAATGGGCGCGTCGGCTGCCGTATGCGCAGCACTTGGGAAGCAGTCACAAGGGTGACTTGTTTCATAACCGCCTCAGCAGCCAACTATTGGTGCTCGATACGCTAGGTATGGTGAGGTGTATCGGTCAGGTGCCGGGTTTGCGGGTTGAGGGGGGGATGCTGCAGACCGCCTTGCTGAGCGCTGGTCAGACTTTGGATTATCCGGTGTTGGCCGGGGTTGCCGTGGCTTGGCTGCGTATGGGGGAAGGCAGCGCGTTGACGGTAGAAGCGAGTGCGGTCGAGGCGTTGCGCGAGCAGTCTGGTCGGCAACCGCTGATTGTCCTCGACCTGCGTACTATGACGGCCGGGCAGCAGCTTACATTGCAGCTAGCTAGGGCTCAGTGGGCTTTGGCCGATAACGAGCTCAGTCGCGCCACGACAGGAAACGAGGTGACGCTGTACACGCACGCCGCGACGACCACGCATACGCATGTGCTGCTTAATTTACTGCTGCCGACCGGCTTGCGCCTGCAATGGACGCGGCGCGACGATGATCCGGTATTGAGTCGACTGCAACTCACGCTGCGGGCTGAGCGCGTGTTCGAGCGTGTGCTTGAGCGGGTGCCACGTATGCTGCCGCCAGGCGACAATGCCGGCCGTAGCGAAGGCGGCCGGGCCGGTAATAATCCCGCTAGCGATGCCGGCGGTAGTGCGGGTAGCGGTTCAGGTAACGGTGCAGGTAGCAGTGCAGGAGGTGGTCGCACCGGTGCCGGTGCGACACCGGGTTCGGTACAGCAGGCATGCACGGCGGCAAGTGCGGCGACGCCAGCGTTGCCAGCCACGGTGCCGGCCGATGCCGCGCTGTTCAGAACCGCCGCGGCCGATAGTGTCGCCGTGTCGGCGGATTCGCTTGGCGTGAGGCGAGCGCCGGGCGGTGTGACTGAGCGGGAGGCGACTCAAGGGCGGGTGGCAATATGGGTCAGTGCGGCAACGCCGGACGAATTGGCGGCACGCCTCACGGCGCAGAGTCGTATCGAGCAATGGTATGCCGCGTTTCAAGCCAGCGACTACCAACCCTTGGATCTCAGCAATCTGGGATTAACCACGATGCCACGGCTGCCGCGCGAGCTGAGCGCGGTGGATCTCAGTCATAATCGGCTCAGTATGATGCCGCAAGCTAGCGTGCTACCTCCCTTGCTGATGCAACTTGATTTATCGTTTAACCAAATTGAGCGTCTGCCTACTGACTGGGGTAGCTTGGTGGAATTAGACGTCCGTCACAATCGTATCGATCGTATCGAAAGGGTGACGGCACCGCAATTACTTCGTTTGCAAGCATCGAATAACCGCTTGACCCGTTTTCCAGAGATGACGGCGCCCAAGTTGGTCGAAGCAAGGTTGAGGAGCAATGAAATCCGCAGATTGCCGGTCAACATGGGTGGGCCTTTGCAGAGTTGGCCCGAGTTGCTTGTGTTGGACTTAACCGCTAACCGCTTGAACAGCGTGCCAGCCGGTTTCGGGTTGGCGTTTCCGTCCTTGCAGCGCTTGGCATTGACGAGAAATCGGATCACTGCGCTGCCGGCCCAAGCATTTCAAGGGATGCCTCACTTGCGGTCGCTGCATTTAATTAATCTCGCGCGCGGCGGCCGGCCGGTCATGCTCGATGATGGCGTGTTTGACGGTTTAAACGAACTACGTGCCGTTGCGCTGAATAGGAACAGCTTGGAGGTGCTGCCGCGCTTACCGGCCTCGCTGTATAACCTCAGGGCTGAGCATAACCGACTGAGCCAGGTTGGCGACTTGCCGGCTGCGCTTATCAGTGCGGAACTCGGTTATAACCGGATAGCAAGCATCGATGCCCAGCGGCCTTGGCCTGCCGGCTTGCAAGAGCTGAGCTTGGACCATAACCTGCTGACGGAATTTCCGCGGAATTTGCCGGCGGATATGGATCATGTCATCGTCAGTCATAATCGTATCGCTGTCTTCGATGTGCGCGTCACACCGCTGCCGGTAGTGACGGATCCAGATGGAACGACCTTGATTGACTTGAATGACAATCCGCTCGTTGATATCGAACTCGATCTCGCGCACACCAGTGATGCGTATCTGGTGCGAATCAGCAATCACCAACTGCCTTGGCATACAGTCGAAGCCTTACAGGCGATGATCAGCCGGCCGGAGTTCGATGGACCAGAAATCGACTTGGGCGAGGCGCAGGCACAGCAGCCGGACGTAGTGATTGCGCGTTGGTATGAGTCGGGCGATGTGCATATTCACATGTGGAAAACCTTGGTCGAGCAGCGCCGGCAGGCCCAGGTCGATTGGATTGCGGCGCAGGCCGAACACGATCAGTCCATGCGCGTTTACCGCCAAGCGCAACGTCGTTGGTTGTCGCAAGCTGCGGCCGAACGGCGTGGCACACCGCCGCGCCAGCCGACCCCGCCGCGCCCCTCGGTCGAAGCCTTGGAGGCGCAGTACATCGAGAATGTCGCTAAAGTACTGGCACTGCTGAGTGAAAATTCCACCATCGTCAATCATCCCGAGGCGCGTAGCGTGGTGCGCAATTTGCTCAACATGATGATGGATGACCGGACGTTGTTGGAACGCTTGGGCAACGAGATGGCCGCTTACTTCGACACTTGTACCGACGGCGCTGCTGCCATGCTGGTGTCAGTGTTGGCGAGCTCAAAGCAGGTTGCTATTAAGCAAGGAACTCTGTATCCCGACGACTTTGCCGGATTCGAAGCGCAGATGCAGCGGTTCAGACGCATGGATTTGCTGCGCAAGATAGCCGATGAGCGGATCAAGGAAATCAAGCACGAAGAACCGAATTTCAGGGAAGATATTGAGATTGCGCTTAAATTTTTGGTCGACACGCGCCAGCGCTTAGGCTTGGAAAACGAAGTTCCCTTCACGGAAATGGTTTTTTCCCGTATGGTCAATCGGTATGTGAGCGCCGAGCATATTGAGCGCGCCATTGCACAGATTCAGATTGAGACGCCGGTCGCTTACAGTAGCTGGATGATGGCGCGCCCGGAGACCATTGCCTGGCTTAAAAAGTGGCGTGCTCCGGCCTATGAGCGTTTGAATACTCAGTTAGACGCGTATCGTACGGAGGATCGAAGCGGTTTTTCAGTGTTAGATGCGCGCGTCGATGTCGATCTGTTGGTTCGAGGCTATCGCCCTGAATACCTCTCGAACGCTGAGCGTGCAGACCTGTCCGGCTTAGTCTTTGAGGATTGGAAAATACACTACTACGATCAATTTCTTGCGCAAATGCGGGCAGTGAATCAGTGATTGTTAAAAAAACCGCCACGCTGAACCAGTCAGCGTGGCGGTTTTTTCTTGCCTACAGCAATCGGGCTTACTGAACCTTGGCTTTTTTTACCAATGCTTGCTGATAAGTTTGTACTTTCTGCTGTTGCAAACCTTCAATGATCCGTGGTTTGACTTCTTCCAAGCTTGGGAACTTGGCAGTGCGTATATCGTCAAGCTTGATGACGTGGTAGCCGAATTCGGTCTTGACCGGTGTTTCGGTGAATTGACCTTTTTGCAAAGCAACCATTGCTTGCGAGAATGGTGGTACGAAAGTGGCTGGGGATGCCCAGTCGAGATCGCCGCCTTTGCTGGCCGAACCGGTATCTTTCGATTGTTTCGCCAATTCTTCGAATTTGGCACCAGTTTTGAGCTTGGAAATGATGGCTTTGGCTTCTTCTTCTTTGTCTACCAAAATATGGTAAGCATGATATTCCTTGTCGCCGGCCTGTGCTTTGGCTTTGTCGTATTCAGCTTGTACTTCAGCATCGGTAACTGGATTTTTCTTGATGTATTCCATCATTAAACCGCGAATAAGCAAAGATTGACGGGCGATTTCCAACTGATTTTTGATTTCAGGGTTGGAGCCTATGCCCGATTTTTCCGCTTCTTGCATCATCACTTCACGGGTGATCAATTCTTGTTTGACCATGGCGCGTAATTGTGGTGAATCTTGTTGACCTTGTGTGGCCAACTGTTTAACCATCGCATCAACACGCGACGAAGGAATGGTTTTACCGTTCACAACAGCGAGATTTTGTGCCATGGCAGGCAAGGCAGTTGCGAAAAGTATAAGCAACAAATGAGCAGGTTTAAAAGTCATTGTCTGTTCCTAGATAACAAAATAAAAAAACGGATTATGGGTAGCGGTGAACTGCTTAGGTCGGCATCTCTGTCGGAGTCAGCGCAACAATTGCCAATGCGTGAACTTCGGTATGCATCATATCGCCAACGGCATCATACACCAGACGATGACGAGAAATGCGGTTTAAGCCTTCAAATTGATGACAAATTATTTTCAAATTGTAATGACTACCGCCGCTGGCCGCGCCGGCATGGCCGGCATGGGACGCTGAGTCATCAATGAGTTCGCAACGCAACGGTGCAAGTGCCAAATCCAAGCGTTGCCGGAGCTTTTCCAAGCGAGACATTATTTGCTTTCCTCCATGTATTTGGATAAAAAAACGCTTTGGGCAATGATGAATGCTGGCATGATTGCCAGCATGGAAATCAATTTGAAATTCGCCCAAGTTGCCGTGCTGAAATTGAAGGCGACAAACAAATTGAGTATACCCATGGCGACGAAATAGGCGATCCACGCCAAGCTCAGACGACCCCACAGCGGCTCAGGCAAAGTGAGCTGCGCTGCCATGGCGGTGCGGATGAGATTTTTTTTGAAAACGAATTGTGCCAACAAGAAAGCACCGGCGTAACACCAGTACAGCACGGTGGGCTTCCATTTGATGAAGGCTTCGCTATGGAAATAAATCGTCGCGCCGCCAAACACCATGATGATGATGAAAGAAATCCACAGCATCGCATCGACTTTTTTACGACTGACTAATAAGTAGCCGATCTGTACCATCGACGCCAACAGGGTGATGGCGGTGGCCAGCAGGATAGGGGCGATCGCCGCTTCACTCACGCCACCCGAAACCAAGCCTGATAAGTAATGATCGACATAGGCTTGGGCGGCAGCCGGTTGGCTTTCACCCCATTTGAAGGTGATGAAAAACAGCAGGACGGGAAAGATGTCGAAGAGAAATTTCATTAATAGGCAACTTAAGCAAGTGTGGTAAAAGTCAGTGAGGCGGAATTAATGCAGTAGCGCAAGCCTGTCGGCGGCGGTCCGTCAGGAAACACGTGGCCGAGATGGGCGTCGCAGATATTACACACTATTTCCGTGCGCGTCATGCCATGTGAGATGTCGCTGATTTCGCGCACATGGGCCGGGTTGAGCGCGCGGAAGTAGCTGGGCCAGCCGCAGCCGGAATCGAATTTGGTATCGGAGGCAAACAAGGGCGTATTGCAACAGACGCAAGTATAGATGCCGGCTTCATGGTGATCCCAGTATTGCCCGGTAAACGCGCGTTCGGTTGCTGCATGGCGTGTGACCTGGTAAGACAGGGCATCGAGTTCGGCACGCCATTGGGTATCGGATTTGATGATTTTGCTCATAGAGTCACTTTGCACAGAGGGAAGAAAAATCAGGACGAGCAACTGACGGCCAGCGTGCCAGCCCAGTCTGGTGGCGCTGCCGCGTACGCGGCATGCTCAGCTTGTTCATCGAACGGGTGGGCCAGAATCGCTGCCAATTTATTGACTTCAGAAAAATCTTTATTCTGCGCCTGTTCGATTGCTTGTTGTGCCAAATAGTTCCGTAGCACATATTTGGGGTTGCAGCGCTTCATGGCCGCTTGGCGTAAATCAGCCGGCACGCTCTCTTGTTGAAGGCGCTCACGATAACGGATCAGCCATGCTTGCAGGGCGGCGCGATCGACGAATAAATCGAGCAGGGCGTGATCGGCCGCGCTACTGTCGTTATCGAGATGGCTGAGTTGGCGAAAGCTGAGGGTGAAGTCGGCATGGTTTTGCTGCAATAATAAAAACCAGTCCGCGATCAAGGTCTGGTCATCGGGCTTGCTTTCACACCAGCCAAATTTGTCGCGCAGCAATGCATCGTAGTGTGACTTGTATGCCTCTGGATACAGTGCCAGCGCCGCTTCGGTGTCTTCGACCGTGCCTATCAAGGGGAGCAAGGCTTGCGCCAGTGCTTGCATATTCCAATGGCCTATGCGCGGCTGCATGTGGTAAGCGTAGCGTCCTTGTTGGTCGGTATGGTTGCAAATATGCCCTTCATCATAGCCATCCATGAAGCCGAAGGGGCCGTAATCGAGGGTCAGGCCGAGTATCGACATATTGTCGGTATTCATGACGCCGTGCATGAAACCGACCGCCTGCCAATGTGCCATCAATGCCGCAGTTTTGCGTGTGACGGCAATCAGCAGGGCTTGATAGGGCTTGGCTTGCTCGCGGCACTCGGGGTAGTGATGTTCGATGACGAAATCGGCCAAGATTTTCAATTCATCGAGGCGGCCTTGGTAATACCAATGCTCGAATGAACCGAAACGGATGAAGCTCGGGGCATATCTGGTCAGAACCGCACAGGTTTCTGCTTGTTCGCGCAGTATCAATTGGTCGGAGCCGGTGATGCACAGGGCGCGCGTGGTCGGAATGCCGAGTGCGTGCATCGCTTCTGAGCAGAGAAATTCACGTATCGTCGAGCGTAGTACGGCGCGGCCATCGCCGGAGCGTGAATACGGCGTCGGACCAGCCCCTTTGAGTTGGATTTCCTGCGCCACACCGGCCTTGTCGCTGCATTCACCGAGCAAGAGGGCACGGCCATCGCCGAGTTGTCCGGCCCAAACGCCGAATTGATGACCGGAGTAGACGGCCGCCAGCGGCGCGCCGTGCGCCGGAATGAGGTTGCCACTGAGTTTGGCCAGCCATGTTGCTTGCTGGAAGTCTTCACCATGCAGTTTTAATTGCTCTGCCGCGTCTGGGCTGAGGCCAACCAAGTAGGGGGCCGGCAGCGGGTGGGTCGCGAGTTGGCGGTAAAACGGTTGTGGTAAACCGGCAAAACGCGCAGTATGCAGCCAAGTGAGGGGGCTGACGAGGGAATCCGAATTCATGGTGCGGCAATCATAGAGGCAATGGACATATTTTGCCAGAGTCTGAGCAAGTGTGTTTTTTTTGTCTGAAATTAAACGGAAAAGGCTGCTTGCCAGTGGCAAACAGCCTTTTGTCGTCTGGTTGTGGTGTGTTGTTGGCTCGAAACTAGACGCTCATCATTTCACGTACCTTGCAGCCATCGATCAGGAAGGACAAACTGATGACGAGTACCAATTCGCCCTCGGCCGAACGAGCCGTGCCGGTGATGCCGGGCGTGCTGATGCAGGTCAGTGGTTTGATGACCAGATCGGCCGTGCCATCGACGGCGTCAACCGACAAAATGTAGGGATTCGGGGCTGCAATGACAATGCCGACGCGTTCTGTCGACGGCATGTAGCCGAGAATTTTTCCCAGTGATTTGACCGGCAAGGGCCGCCCGAGATCGCGCAATACCGGTTGACCACCGACACTTTCAAAGGTTTCCGGCAACTCCACCACACGTTGAACAGTTGCCATCGGCAGGGCCAGCGAGGCGCCATCGGTGCGTACCAACATGGTCGGGACGATCGATAATTCTATCGGCAGGCGAATCAGGAAGGTCGTGCCTTTGCCCAATTCTGAGGCGATCCGGATCGCGCCGCGATGGCGTTCTACCGCGGTTTTCACGACGTCCATGCCAACACCGCGGCCCGATACGCTCGAGGCGACTTCCTTGGTCGAAAAGCCAGGCAGGAACACTAACTGGAAGGCTTCGTCATCGGTGCGTGCATCATGGGCATTGATCAAGCCTTTGGAAATCGCTTTGTCACGCAGACGTTGGGCATCCATGCCTTTGCCATCGTCGGAGACTTCGATCATGACACTGCTGGCTTCTTGCCAAGCTTTGAGCGAAATCGTCGAGCGCGCCGACTTGTTGCTGCTGAGGCGGTCTTCCGAGGTTTCTATTCCATGGTCCAAGGCATTGCGCAACATATGCACGAGCGGATCGTACAGACTGTCGACGACGACGCGATCGACTTCGGTTTCGGCCCCGGAAATGTTGAGATCGACTTCTTTGCCGAGGTCACGCGCGAGTTCTCGTACCAAACGGGGGAATTTCTGGAACAGACGGCCGACCGGTTGCATGCGCGTCGCCAAAGTGGCGCGCTGTAATTCTGTCGAGTAGCGCGAGGCGCGAGTCAAGGTTTCCGTCAGTGCCGACATCAGCGGCGCAGCTTGGCCGTCGAATTTGAATTGCGATAATTTTTCCAGCAATACCGCGGCTTGATTAGCCGCTTGTACCGATTCACCCGCTACTTCCAGCAAGACATTGAGCTTGACCGCATCGATACGGATGCTCTCTTCTTTGGCCGGGGCATTTTGCTTGATTTCGGCGTTTGACAATGAAGTCTTGACGGCTTCGGTTTCTTCTTTGAACACCGCGTTGAGCGGGATTTCCGGTATCGGTGTACTTTCAACTGTAACAGTCGGTGCGCTGATGGGCGCAGCGACGGCTGGCGTGACGGCCTGGTAATAGGCTTGCCAGTCGATGCCATCGGCGCTGACTGGTGCCGGTGCTGGTGCCGGACTGGCCGGTGCTGCCGCGACGACCACTGGTGCCGCCTTAGCCTGCGCGGCTTTTTTGCTCACGCCCTTGCTTTCGATAGCATCGGTGAGCATTTTTTCCAGCGACTTTGGCATCGTCGACAGTTGTTCCGGCTGCGTGCCGTTGTTGAGCGCAGTCAGCTGGTCGGCGACAAAACCGCTCGCTTCCAAGGCTGCCTCAATCGCTTCGGGTGTCACGGCGACTTCACCGGTACGCAAAGCATCAAACAAGTTTTCTGTCAGATGGCAAGCCGACACCATCGCGCTCAGATTCATGAACCCGGCACCACCTTTGATCGTATGGAACGACCGGAAGACGGCATTGAGCGTATTTTTATCGCCCGGGTTACGCTCGAGAGAAAGCAGATGTTCCTCGACATTTGTCGCCAGGTCGAGTGCCTCGACGACAAATTCTTTGAGCATATCATCCATTAGAAACCCAGGCTGTCCAGAAGATTATCAACATCATCTTGTTCCAGTGCGGCATTGGGAACAGATGGGCCTTCCATCAATTCTACGGCTTTTTCTTTTAAATCCGACGGCGCATTGTCGAGCAGGATTTGCGCCAGCTCGCGTTCGACAGCTTTGTTGATGGCCACGACTTTTTTGATCAACTGACCGGTCAAATCTTGGAAATCCTGCGCCATCATGATGTCGAGCAAGCGTGCTTTTTCGGCGTCGGTTGCTTTGAGTACGATGTTGGCAAAAGTTTTCGAATCATTTGCCAGCGCCTTGAATTCTTCCACGCTCATTTTGCCGGCGAACAAGTCAGCCCAGCGGCCATCCATGCTCTTGGCTTTTTTGGCTAATTCATCTTGCTCCGGCATGCCCAGATCAGTGGCGTTGAGCACTTTATTCGCAGCTTGCTCGGTCAGGGTGGCGACGTATTCGAGGCGGTCTTTGGCGTCGGCTACTTGAATCGCCACATCCGATAGCGAACGATCGTAACCAAGCTGGCGCATGGAATCGTGCAACATGCGCACGACACTGCCGAGCCGATCAAACATCGGTTTGCCCGAATCTTCATCATCGTTGTGCGGGTTCAGCTTGGCCGGTGGTTCTACCCATGCTGCCGGTGCCTCGGCCACGACTGCTGCCGGTGCGACTGGAGGAGGGGCGACAACTGCGCTGTGTTGATTAGCCATTTCTTCAAACAATGCATCCAAGTCGTCTACTGAATCGGTCATAGTGCTTCACTCTCCATAATCGCTGTAACTTTTATGCAATTTTTCACACATCTTCTGGTTTGTCTCTCACTCTGAGTCAATATGTGCACCGATGACTCGCTGGTGCTTCATATTGAAATTCACAGCCTGGGGAAAACCGGATTTGCTGAAATTTTATCTTTGCAAGCCGTGTGTTTATGCTCATTCCATCATTGCCCGACCACGTGGTCGTGCCATCGTAGCAGCAACTAATTGCGCTTTGACAAAGCATAACCTAGGGAAATAAAGTTTGTCATGATTTTGTTTGATTTAATGCACATTCTGGATTTATTTGCTGCAGAGTGTGCAAAAAGTCTTCCGGTTTGAGAATTGAGAA
This sequence comes from Undibacterium sp. CCC3.4, assembly GCF_034347425.1. Taxonomy (GTDB): domain Bacteria; phylum Pseudomonadota; class Gammaproteobacteria; order Burkholderiales; family Burkholderiaceae_D; genus Undibacterium. The sequence continues at coordinate 4,095,671 of NZ_CP133779.1, read as the reverse complement.
CAGTCCGGCTTTGCGTAGGCGTTTCGCCAGTTTGAGCAAGGCCTTGTCTTTGGTGATCAGAAATGCGGCCTCGCCATCACGGGCAATTTCCAAAAATTTCTGATCATCTTTGTCGCTGCAGCTCGGTAAGTGCAAGTCTGTGCGCGCTGCTGGTGCGATGCAAGTGATGTTGGCATCGTAATGCTGGCAGATTTTTTCATACGTGGCGGGACTGACCGGCAGGTGGGGGTAGTTCAATACGGCCAGCCATTCGGCGCGGCAATCGCTGCGGCAAACTGCTTCCAGGCTGCCGTTTTTCAATGCCTCGAGCAAATTCTGCCAGCGCGGATCGTGGAAAACGAACAAGTCGAGACAAACATTGGTGTCAATTACGATGCGCTTGGGTATGATGGCGGTCATTATCTCAGTCAGAGTCAAAATATATGCTTATTGTATTATCTCCAGCGAAAAGTCTGGACTATGAATCGGTGTTGAAAGAAAATATTTCCACTGTGCCAGAATTGCTCGACGATGCAGCCGAGCTGGCCGGCATCGCCAGTCAATTGACGGCAGCCGACTTGGCGCGCCTGATGACGATTTCACCGGCCTTGGCAGAACTGAATGCGGCGCGCTTTTCCGCTTGGAAAAAGAAACCGGCCGCCGCTGCCGTGCGGCCTGCCGTGTTTGCCTTTAATGGTGATGTCTATGAGGGGCTGCAAGCAGCGAGTTTGAATGCGGCCGAACTGGCGTATCTGCAGCAGCATTTACGCATTTTGTCCGGTCTTTACGGTATTTTGCGTCCGCTCGACCGCTTACAAGCCTATCGTTTGGAAATGGGGACGCGTTTGAGTAATCGGCATGGTAGTAATTTGTATGCATTCTGGGGCGACAAAGTCACGCAGATACTCAAGGATTTGGCTAGTCACGAGGCGACACCGGTCTTGCTCAATTTAGCCTCGGAAGAGTATTTTAAAGTGGTGAAGCCGAAATTATTTGCCGGTGAAATCATCACGCCAGTTTTTCAGGATTGGAAAAACGGTCACTACAAGATCATTTCCTTCTATGCCAAGCGTGCGCGTGGTTTGATGGCGCGCTATTGTGCCGAGCATGCCATCGATGACGTGCGCTTGATTCAAGCCTTTGACGTCGATGGCTATGCCTACAGTGCCGAAGAGTCGGATCAACAGAAATGGGTGTTCCGTCGCAAATTGGCCTGAAGAGCAACTAAATGGATCGTCGCAAGCGACGATGGAAAAGCCTCTGGAAGGGGTTTGCATCCCCTCCCATCGGGTCGCTCCTTCGTCGCTCACCGGCCAAAAGAGGCTGTCGCAAAAGGGTAGTGAGTCGGTATCATTACCCCAACTGGTGGCCACGTCATTCCTGCGCGCTTTTGGCAGGAACCCAGCGGCGTTCGTGCTTAACTGAAAATGCCAGAAATTGTGGCATTGTCAGTGTAAAAAACGACGCTGGGTTCCCGCCAAAAGCATGCGGGAATGACGAGGCTGTGGCATGCAGGAATGACGAGGCTGTGGCATGCAGGAATGACGAGGCTGTGGCATGCAGGAATGACGAGGCTGTGGCATGCAGGAATGACGAGGTATGCGGTGTTTCAGGTGTAAAAAACGTCCATCAGGCTTTTGCGACAGCCTCTGAAGGCCGGGGTTTCAAATCCTAGTCAGATTTTTGATGAAAAAAACCGCGCGGCAATTTTGCGGCGCGGTCGTTTGATCAAACTAATTCAAGCTGATTAATTCCAAAATTTCCACCAAACCTTGTTCTGTTTCTGTGTGCCGTTGACGAAAGCGCTTTGCGGAAAGTTTTTCGTGAACACGCGATTGGCATCGTCACGCAGTTCTATCATACCCATGGCATCATAGGATTTGACCAGAATATACAGCGCTTCTTCGGTCGACGGTGCATTCGGATACTCGGTAATCGCCGATTGCGCACGGTTGGCCGCGGCCAGATAGGCACCGCGCCGCAGGTAGTAACGTGCAACGTGAACATCGTATTGCGCCAAAGCATTGACAAGGTACTTCATCCGCGCGATCGCATCTGGCGTATACTTACTGTCTGGGAATTGGGTAGCGAGTTGCTTAAATGCATCAAATGAATCGCGCGAGGCTTTCGGATCGCGTTCGGTAATATCTTGATTTGCCAAGAAATTCATCAGACCAAGTTGGTCATTGAAACTGATCAGCCCACGCAGGTAATACATGTAATCGACATTGGCATGATTCGGGTGCAGTTTGAGAAAACGTTCGACTGCCGCCAAAGCCTGCGCCTGATCACCCTGTTTATAGTAAGCGTAAGCGGTATCCATTTGTGCTTGCTGGGCATAAGTACCGAACGGGAAGCGTGATTCCAGCTTTTCGAAGTACTGAATGGCCTTTTCATACCCGCCATTTGACATTTCGTCTTTTGCTTCAGCGTATAATTTTGATGCTGACCAGGTTTTGGTCTCGTCAGCCTTATCGCTAAAAACGCCACAGCCGCCTAAGGATAAGGAGGTGGCGAGTGCCAAAACCAGTAATTTCAGAGATTTAATGTGCATAAATTTGTGCGTGAGCATGAGAACAATTTACGGATTATAGCCGATGACAAAAAATGTGAAGCCTACTACAACAATGATTTTGTCAGATTCTGACCTTGACACCGACCTCGAATTGGTGAATGAAGCAGCAGAAGCGGATGAGGATTTTTCTTCCGTAGTCGAAAACATCGAATTAAAACTGACGCCGGTATGCTGTGGTGAACGCTTGGACAAGACCATTTCCAAGCTGGTTCCGCAGTATTCACGCAGTCGCATACAGCAATGGATAGAAGAAGGGCATGTCACGGTCGATGGCAAGCCGGGTCGGACCAAGATGACGGTGCTCGGTGACGAGCATATCGTGATCGTGCCACAACCGGCACCGGACGAAGGCGCGTATGCGCCGGAAAATATCGCCCTTGAGGTGGTGTATGAGGATGAGGCACTGATCGTCATCAATAAACCGGCCGGCATGGTGGTGCATCCGGCGGCCGGCAATTGGTCCGGCACCTTGCTCAATGGCTTGTTGTATCGCTGGCCGGTCTTGCTCGGCGTACCACGCGCCGGCATCGTCCACCGACTCGATAAAGATACTTCCGGCTTGATGGTGGTGGCCAAGACCTTGATCGCCCATACCGATTTGGTCCGTCAGTTGCAGGATCGCAGCGTCAGGCGCGAATACTACGCACTGGTTTGGGGTACGCCGAATTTGTCCGGTACCATTGATGCGCCGATGGCCAGGCATCCGCGCGACCGCATTAAAATGGCAGTGTCGAGCAGCATGTTGGCGAAACCGGCCATTACTCATTTTCAACGACTAGGTAGCGGCTTGCTGGAAAAATTTCCAGTCAGCCTGGTGGCTTGCCAACTTGAAACTGGACGTACGCACCAAATCCGCGTGCATATGCAGTCGTTGAAATTTGCCTTAGTCGGTGATCCTCTGTATGGCAAGCAACATCTGGCACGCTTTTTCCCGCGTCAGGCTTTGCAAGCACGCAAACTTGGTTTGATTCACCCGGTCAGTGGCGAGCATATCGAGTGGCAAGTGGAAGTCGCGAGCGATTTCGCTGAATTGCTCAGCAGCGCTGGTATCACGCTGTAATGGTGGCGCTGCAGTCTGCTTGGCATGGCTTGCAGCCAGATTGGCCATTGCCACCGCGCATTAAGGCCGTCAGCACACAGCGGGCTGGCGGGCTCAGTGGCGGCCCCTATGGCGCGCTCGATGGCGCTGGCGGTCTCAATCTGGGCGACCATGTCGGTGATGCGCCGGCCGCGGTACAGGCGAATCGACGTCTGCTCGCGGCGGCAATTGGTGCCGAGCCTGTATTTTTATCCCAAGTTCATGGAATTCGCGTTGTGCCAGCTGAAAATTTGCTGCCTGGCGAGTCTGCCGATGCGGTGTTTTCTGCTACTCCCGGCGTAGTCTGTGCGGTCTTGACGGCCGATTGCCTGCCCGTATTGTTTTGCGACAAGGCTGGAGTAGTGGTTGCTGCCGCGCATGCAGGTTGGCGTGGTTTGGTGGCTGGTGTCTTGGAGCAAACGGTGGCACACATGCGTGCTGCCGGTGCTGCTGACATCAGCGCGTGGTTGGGGCCGGCAATCGGCCCGCAACAGTTTGAGGTAGGTCAAGAAGTTGTTGATTTATTTACACTTCGACACCCGAATACTTTACAGTATTTCGAGAAAAAATCAGTGGATACCACGCAATTTGCTGCGCCGCATAAATATCTGGCCGATATTTATGGTTTGGCACGTTTGATACTTAAGCAAGTCGGGGTGGACCAGGTGTGTGGTGGTGAGCATTGCACCGTTACTGAAGCAGCGCGATTTTATTCTTATCGCCGTGATGGTGTGACGGGACGCATGGCCAGTTTGATTTGGCTGGAATAATTCCTGTCAAGCTTGATCGGTGTAGGAATTTTCTGATTTTTCTTCAATAACTTGTTTTTGTTGCACTGCAACTTCACTTTCGCCACGCCGGTGCTTGCGCAGTGTGCTGCCCATCAGGTATAAAACTATTGTTAATGGGAAAACACAATACATGAGGAAAGTCATGCAGCCGGCGACGACCGATGGTTCTGTAATGGCCATGAGTAAAACGACGTAAACCCAGGCGATGGCGACAATGTACATGAGAGCAAGTTTTGGAGTGAATCGGAAATCAGTAGCTTAACCGGGCAGTTTTGAAGGGGAAATGTTATCAGCCATATATACAGCCGCAAGCTTGGTATGAATCCGCAACAATACGCGAAAATCAGGAGACACGCATGAAGACTTTCGATCCTCAAGCTATGTACTCCGAATGGATGTCACAGCTCGTCACACAAAATCCTTGGCAAACATGGATGAAACCGCCGGCCGCCGTCAGCCAAGCTCCGGTGCTCGATTTACTCAAAGAAGCCGGGGCCACTATCGATCAGGCCGCCTTAACGCAGCTGCAAAATGATTATATGCGCGAATTTGCCCAGCTCTGGCAAGACTTTGCGAGCTCTAAATTGCCAGACTTGCGCGACAAGCGCTTTGCTTCACCCGGTTGGCATAACCATGCCATGCACTCTTACAGCGCCGCCTCGTATTTGCTCAATGCGCGCTTTTTAATGGCTTTGGCCGAGAGTGTGCAAGCGCCGGCGAAAACAAAACAAAAAATATTTTTTGCGGTGCAGCAAATCATTGATGCCATGTCGCCGGCCAATTTTTTGGTCACGAACCCGGATGCGCAAACCAAGCTGATAGAAACCAAGGGGGAGAGTCTGGCCAAAGGCATCACGCAGATGTTGGCGGATATGCAAAAAGGCCGCATCAGCCAGACCGATGAATCGGCTTTCGAAGTAGGCCAGAATGTCGCCACCACCGCCGGTACGGTGGTATTCGAAAACCGCTTGTTCCAGTTGATTCAGTATCAGCCGCTGACCAAGACCGTACATCAGCGTCCTTTATTGATGGTACCACCATGCATTAATAAATTTTACATCCTCGATTTGCAGCCGGAAAACTCCTTGGTTCGCTATGCGGTCGAGCAGGGAAACACGGTTTTCTTGGTGTCTTGGGCCAATCCCGATGACAGCCTGGCGCAGGTGACCTGGGATGATTATGTCGAGGAGGGCGCAATCAAGGCCATCGAGGTCGCGCGTGCCATCAGCGGTGTCGAACAAATCAATGCCTTCGGTTTTTGCGTAGGCGGCACCATTATTTCGACCGCACTCGCCGTTTTGGCTGCGCGCTCGGTACACCCGGTCAGCAGCCTGAGCTTACTCACTTCTTTGCTCGATTTTTCCAATACCGGCATCCTTGATGTGTTCGTCGATGAAATGCAGGTCGGTTTGCGCGAAAAGAGCATAGGCAAGGGTGGTTTGTTAGCCGGTCGTGAATTGGCCAGCACGTTTTCCAGCTTGCGCGCCAATGATTTGGTCTGGAATTATGTGCAAGCGAATTACCTGCGTGGTGAAGCGCCACCGCCTTTCGATTTACTGTATTGGAATGCCGACAGCACGAATTTGCCGGGACCGATGTTTTGCTGGTATCTGCGCAATACCTATTTGGAAAACAAGCTGCGCGAGCCGGGTGCCTTGACGGTTGCCGGTAGTCCGGTGGACCTCGGTCGTATCGCGGCACCGGTATTTATTTACGGTTCGCGCGAAGACCACATCGTGCCGTGGGAAGCGGCCTTCGCCTCGACCCGTTTGCTCAATCCGCAAGCAGCGAAAAACAACCGTTTCATACTTGGTGCTTCGGGCCATATTGCCGGCGTGGTGAACCCGCCAGCTAAGAAAAAACGGAGTTACTGGCACAATGATGAGGCAGTCGCCACGCCCGCTGATTGGCTTGCCGGGGCCACCGAAGTGGCGGGCAGTTGGTGGCCGCTGTGGTCAGAATTTCTGGCCGAGCATGGTGGCGCCATGCGCAAAGCGCCGACTAAGCCGGGCAGTGCTGCGTATCCGGCCATCGAGCCAGCGCCGGGGCGCTATGTCAAAGTTCGCGCCGAGTAAGCTCGCTTCTCTCGGCAAGTAAGACAGGCATGCTGCGGCGTTGCATGGCGTGGCGTGTCGGGTTCATGAGTAGTGTAAAGATTGACCATTCAACAGGAGATCAAATATGGCAAAACGAGTTGCGTATGTAACTGGCGGTATGGGTGGAATCGGGACTCCGATTTGCAGACGTCTGTGTAAAGAAGGCTATACCGTGGTGGCAGGTTGTGGCCCGAATTCTCCTCGTAGAGAAAAATGGTTGGCAGATATGCGTGCAGAAGGCTGGGATATCCATGCTTCTGAAGGTAATGTTTCAGATTGGGAATCGACCCGTTTGGCGTTTGAAAAAGTACGCGCAGAAATCGGCGAAGTCGATGTCTTGGTCAATAACGCCGGCATTACGCGTGATGGCCAATTCCGTAAGATGAGCAAGGCAGATTGGGATGCCGTCATGGATACCAATCTCAATTCGCTTTTTAATGTCACCAAACAAGTCATCGAAGGCATGGTTGATCGTGGCTGGGGCCGTATTATCAATATTTCCTCGGTCAATGGTCAGAAGGGACAATTCGGTCAAACCAATTATTCCACTGCCAAAGCCGGTATCCATGGCTTCTCGATGGCCTTGGCTCAAGAAGTCGCCACCAAGGGGGTCACCGTCAATACGGTCTCGCCTGGCTATGTCGGCACCGACATGGTGAAAGCGATTCGTCCGGATGTGTTGGAGAAAATTGTCAGCGGTATCCCGGTCAAGCGTCTTGCCGAGCCGGAGGAAATTGCCTCCATCGTCGCTTGGATAGCTTCAAATGAAGGTGGTTATGCGACCGGATCGGATTTTTCGATCAACGGTGGCTTGCATATGGGTTAAGTTGTGTTTCGGCACGCAAACACGCAGCTTTCGTCTGCGAAAGCGCTTTGCGCGTGATTGTGTGCCGATTTTTTGCCGCAATACGGTAGAATAGTCCCATCGGCAGTGTACGTCGCCAAGTCGGCGTGCCTATGCAGGTGCAAAAAAACCAAAAAAAAATGGGGACAATCAGCTTATCGCATTTTGCTTTTAAATGCGCGAGTTTGCTTGCTTGAGTCCGGCTTCCGATCGAAGCGGGATGTGGATTCGTTAATTGAGATTGCAATGAACAGCGCCAAAAAAACAATACAGCATCTGATCAAGAAATACCCGAATCGTCGCTTGTACGATACCCAGACCAGCAGCTATATCACGCTCGTTGATGTCAAACAATTCGTGCTCGAAAATGATGATTTTGCGGTGATCGATGCCAAAAGCGGCGAAGATCTGACACGCAGTATCTTGTTGCAAATCATTTTGGAAGAAGAAGCCGGCGGCTCACCGATGTTTTCCAGCGTCGTGCTGTCGCAAATCATTCGTTATTATGGCCATGCCATGCAAGGAATGATGGGCAATTATCTGGAAAAAAATGTGCAGGCTTTCATCGATATTCAAACCAAATTGTCGGAAAATTCCAAAGGCATTTACGAAGGTAAGCCCTTCAGCCCGGAAATGTGGACGCAGTTCATGAATGTGCAAGGGCCGATGATGCAGGGCATGATGGGCAATTACATCGATCAAAGCAAAAGCTTGTTCGTGCAAATGCAAGAACAAATGCAAAGTCAGACCAAAAACATGTTCAATACCTTCCCGTTTAATCCGGAAGATGTGAATAAAAAATAAAGCCAGTACGGATGCAAAAGGTACAACAGTGGATACGCTTTGTACCTTTTTACTCACTCTTTATGTGCACTACTGAAATACGCCGCCAAGAAACTGCCGTTATGCCGAAAGTGGCGGTCATCTCGCTCGCTTGCCCGTAAGAGCCTTCAGGTAAAAAGAAAGCCCATCAAATGATGGGCTTTTTGCTTGGGTGACAACTGAATGGATCGTCGCAAGCGACGCTGGAAAAGACTCTGGAAGGGGTTTGCCTCCCTTCCCATCGGGTCGCTCCTTCCTCGCTCACCGGCCTGTAGGCCGGTGTTTCAAACCCTAGTCAGATTTTTGATGAAGATCTATCATGTAGCAGCTTCCTCTTTGGACTCTTTACTTATTGCGTCCAAGGCAGCTCTGGATAGAAAGCCACTTCTTGTTTCGTGGCGTTTTTCTACATAAGTATCGATCTTGCTAAGAACAAAGCGGGGAATGCTGATGTTTATAGTGGATCCACATATCCGGACAACAGTTTAAACTAGTGTCTGTCGAAAAGAGACGAGGCAGACCATGAGTGAAAATAAGAGAAAAATATTTAGCGGCGCACAAAAAGCCAAGGTGGCAGTTGAGGCGATCAAAGGCGAAAAGACGATCAATCAGATCGCCCAAGAGTTCGGGGTGCATCCGACGCAGGTCAGCCAGTGGAAGAAAGAATTACTGGAAAATGCAGGCAGTCTGTTTGAAGGTAAACGCGGTCCGAAACCGGCCAGCACACAGAACGACCCAGACCGTCTCTATGCCAAAATTGGGCAACTGAATATGGAACTCGATTGGCTTAAAAAAAAGTCAGGGATCAGCCTGTAACGGTACGATTGCAGTGGGTAGAGCCGCTCTCTGCCCTTTCAATCGCCACACAATGCCGTCTCGTTTCAGTCACGCGCTCGGTCGTGTACGACAAGAAAAAGCGCTTGCAGGAAGAGATCAATCCGTTTGATAGTTTGCTGTTGCAATTGCTTGACGAGGAATACACCAGACATCCATTTTACGGCACGCGACGCATGACGCATTACTTGCGAGACTGTGGCCATACAGTGAACCGAAAGCGCGTACAGAGGCTGATGCAGCAACTGGGATTGGCAGGTATGGCCCCAGGCCCCAACACCAGTAAAGCGCATCCGCAGAACAAGATTTACCCGTACTTACTGAGAGGTATCGACGTCACTCGACCAAATATGGTCTGGAGTACAGACATCACATTCATCAGGCTGCCGCGGGGTTTTGTGTATCTGGTGGCGATCGTTGACTGGTACAGCCGGAAGCTGCTGTCCTGGCGGTTGTCGAACACGATGGATGCGGGGTTTTGCGTGGACTGCTTGGAAGAAGCCATAAAATGGTATGGAACGCCGGAGATTTTTAATACCGATCAGGGTGCGCAGTTTACCAGCCAGGCCTTTACTGGGCTGCTGCTTAGAAACGGCATCAAAATCAGTATGGACGGTCGCGGTCGGGCGCTGGATAATATTTTTGTTGAGCGCTTATGGCGCAGTGTGAAATATGAAGAAGTGTATTTGAAAAAGCATGAAAGTATGCCGGAATTGGTGATCGGCTTGGCGAACTATTTTATGTTCTACAACGCTGAGCGTAAACATCAATCATTGGGTTATCAAACGCCGGAAACCGTGTATGGCTCAGGCGTGGGCGGCGGTGCCAAGATCGTAAACAAATTTGGTACTGAACTGCCTGATTCAAAAAAGCTAGAAAAGAAAAGCACGGTAGTGATGTAGTGCGAATAACGGGGCAGCGCCGCGCAGCTGTGGCAGAAACAGGCACTATCTTAAACTCTTTGAATAATTGTCTGGACTTAGGGGGCCACTTTAGTTTATTCGCTCTGGTTTTGTGTCGATTTTGGACATATCCACGTCTACTACAGCCCATATCCCATTGGCATATTCTGGGTCTTGAATTAAATTATCAATTTTTGATGCGGTAATAATGAATGGTTCATTTAATTCGAGCAATATTGATACGTGACCGTAAATCGCTACTTTTGTGTTTTTGATTGCCTCTTCAATAGTTTCTCCGTGTGAATAGCAACCTGGAATGTCGGGAACCGATACTCCATATACGCTTCCATCTTCTTTGTGTATGACGACGGGGATATCCATGTTTAGCCTCTCTAGAAAAGACATTTTTTCTACTTTACCCTAATGTTTTTCAAATGTAATGTAATTAAATTTAACTGAAATGATATAAAAATGTGAGTTACTTGAATTGAACTGGTTTAAAAAGTTTTTGTTCAAATGTGCAAAAAATAGATTAACAGTATTTTTAGTAAAAAAATCAGATTCATTTGAGTCCGGTTTTTTTTAGGATGCTGTGAACTGTACCAATTGGCAAATCTTTCTTCGGGTGTGGTACCGTCAGCAAGTTAGGCTTCGTCGGGTGCTTGAAATGATGATGACTGCCAGTGGTACGTACATGTCGCCAGCCATCTTCTTCCAGCATACGAATTAGCTCTTTCGAGTTCATTTTGCCTCCATACATTCGGATGGTTGTGTGTAATCATACACACAAAAAATAAGAGTAAGTTAATTGTGTATTCGTATGTATTTATTTTTTTTATTTGAAAATATACAAGAGACAGCGCTATACAATAAGGGAAATATTAGTGTCTAATTTTAATGTTAAATAAAAATAAATACGGTCTATCACGAAGAATTCCAAACCCGATCGCGCGGGAAATTCGTCAACGATGCGGTTTTGGTTGCGTAATTTGTGGCCTTGCTTTTTATGACTATGAGCATTTTGACCCTGATTTTGCAAATGCTACTGAGCACAATCCGGCAGGAATGACTTTGCTATGCTCTCAATGTAATCAGAAGCGTGCGCGTGGTCGTTTATCTGCCGAAATTGTTGCTAGACACAATGCTAATCCTAAATGTAAGCAGCAGGGATATTCAAGTGAGTTGTTTGATTTTGGTTTGGAACCAATAAGGATTAATTTTGCTGGTGTCTCATTTTTTAATTGCACGCATTTAATTGTTGTAAATGGGTGTCCCATCCTTACTGTGACCCCGCCGGCAGACGCTGGACAGCCAGTCCGACTTTCTGGGCAATTTACTGATTCAAAGGGAAGGCTTACCCTGAAGATTCAGGATAATGAATTTTCAGTTGGTTCTACCAATTGGGATGTCGACTGCATAGGTCCTCGTATAACGATTAGACGTGGACTTGGCGATATTTCGTTGGTTCTCAAAATGAATCCACCAAATGAGTTGATAATTGAGATACTTGAAATGCAATCTCATGGTGTTTTTTTTCGTGGTAATTCAGATATTCTTGAAATTTCAAGGGATGGCGGGAGAAGTTGGAATAGTTGGAGTGGCTGTAGCATCAGTAATTGTCAAGTTGGTATTTCCATAGACAATGGTCGACGTGCCGTAAATGATCGTATATATGATTTAGGCTGAGTTGAGCTCTGTTGGATTCATTGACCGAGTCCGTAAAATCACCGCCTCCAGTGAAAGTAGAAAAAAGTCTCTGATAGCGCAGCTTTCAGAGACTGTTTATTGCGGCCATTGTGTTTAAGGAAGCGCAGATTTAATCCAAATGGTTTGTCCGCCGCCACTGAGGCGCACTTGCGTCGTCTTTTGCTGTCAATAGCTCGCTATTGACAGCAAAAGACGCCTTATATTGTATCCTCATTGGCAACGGCCAATTCCACAGCGATTAACTCCGCGCTTCCTTAAGTCGCCGTAGACGCCAATCCGCTCAAACTTCAGCGAAATCGTCGGTTCTTGCGGCAAGTCAGAGCGTGACGCGGTACAATACTCGATTCGCTTTCGTACCTTTTTACGCACCCTTTATGTCTATAACTGAAATACGCCGCCAAGAAACTGCCGTTACGCCGAAAGTGGGATTCATCTCGCTCGGTTGCCCGAAAGCCCTGACCGATTCCGAGCAAATTCTCACGCAATTGCGTGCAGAAGGCTACGAAACAGCCAAATCCTACGAAGGTGCCGACCTCGTCATCGTCAATACTTGTGGTTTCATCGATGCGGCAGTGCAAGAGTCGCTCGATGCCATCGGTGAAGCCTTGGCCGAAAATGGCAAAGTCATCGTCACTGGTTGCTTGGGCAAGAAAAAAGACCGTGATGGCAACGACATGATTTTGGCGATACATCCGAAAGTGCTGGAAGTGACCGGACCGCATGCCTTGACGGAAGTCATGACTGCCGTGCATAAACACTTGCCGAAACCGCATGAGCCATTTTTTGATTTGGTGCCGCCACAAGGTGTCAAACTCACACCTAAGCATTTCGCGTATTTAAAAATTTCAGAAGGCTGTAATCACCGCTGCAGCTTTTGTATCATTCCCTCGATGCGTGGCGACTTGGTGTCGCGACCTATCGCCGAAGTCATGCTGGAAGCGGAAAATTTGTTCAAAGCCGGGGTCAAGGAATTGCTCGTCATTTCGCAAGATACCAGTGCCTATGGCGTCGACATCAAGTTCCGTACCGGTTTTTGGGATGGCAAGCCACTCAAGACGCATATGACACAACTGGTTGAAGCGCTCGGTGAGTTGGCTAAACGCTATGATGCCTGGGTTCGTTTGCACTACGTTTACCCGTATCCGCATGTCGATCACATCATCCCATTCATGAATAATGGCCATGTCTTGCCGTATCTTGATGTACCGTTGCAGCATGCGCACCCCGATGTCTTGAAGCGCATGAAGCGGCCGGCCAGTGGTGAAAAAAATATTGAACGTATCCGTGCTTGGCGTGAAATGTGTCCGGAAATCACGATACGCTCGACCTTCATTGCCGGCTTTCCCGGTGAGACCGAAGAAGAGTTTGCGTATCTGCTCGATTTCTTGCGCGAAGCGCAGATCGACCGCCTCGGCTGCTTTGCCTATTCGCCGGTCGATGGTGCCAGTGCCAATGACTTGCCCGGTCAAGTGCCGGATGAGGTGCGCGAAGACCGTCGTCGGCGTGTGATGGAATTGCAAGAAGGGATATCAAAACAGCGCTTGCAAGCCAAGGTTGGCAAGACCATGCGTGTGCTCATCGATACACTCGATCGCAGCGGCGGTGTCGGTCGCAGTGCTGCCGATGCGCCTGAGATTGATGGTGTGGTGTATATCAAGCCGCCTTACGAACCGAATCGCAAGTTGCTCGTCGGCGAGTTTGTCGATGTGCTGATCACGGCAGCCGATGCGCATGATTTGTGGGGTAATGCGCTCTGATAGCGTTGTTTGTCACATATCCGGAACGAACCACAACGCCGTCTCATTGAGCGGCGTTTTTTTTGGTAAGGTCGGGTTATTCAGCCGCAGCAGACGGCGCTGCTTGAGCTTCAATTTTTGTATCGTCGCCAGATTGTATTTATTGAAAATTCTATCAAAGCTGCCGTCTTTTTGCATGATACGTAAGCCACTTTCTATCCTGTTTTTCAAAGCGGTATCGGCGTGATTAAAAAAAAAGTAGTCGGGAAAAGGGTAATACAGCAGTAAATTGTTTTCTATTGCCAACTCTGGGTAAGCCAAGTGATTCGCTTGGTATTCGCTCTCGACTTCACTCACGCCACGCGGGAAAAAATCAAAGCGTTGCGCCGCCAGCATTTTGATCAACTGACTGTATTGCGCCTCAAGCGTCATGATGCCGGCAGCCTGATAGATGGCATTATCGACCCAGCCATTACCTTGGCCGAGAGTGAATTTTTTCAAATCTTCGATGCTGTTGACTTGGTCGAAGCGGACTTGATCTTCGCGGCGTATCAAGGCAATGCGATAGCCAAGCAAGCCCTTGCGCAATGGAATGCGGATCGGTGTGAGTTCGCTCTCCAATGCTTCTGAGGTGGGATTCCATGCGATGTCGATGCTGTGCGTAGGCTGTTGCAATTCAATTAAAAAACGTTTTTTCGGCATCAGCACTGGACTAGGGATGCACAGATAGTCGCCATGCGTGCTGCGCGTTTTTTTGAGCGCGGTTTTGAGTATCTCGATGACGTCATCATAGCGGGTATCGTGTGCGACTTCGCCCAAGGGATAGATCACGCGTGTCATGGCGGCAGCAGGCAGTGCTGCGCACAAAAACAAATTGAGACCGACAAGGGCAGTGCTTACGAACGCAATCAGCTGTTTCAACGAGTGTATCCAGTCTGGGGGCAGGTGGTAAATGCTTGGTGTATAAGCATGGCATATTGCATCGGAAATTGCGAGCGACGTTACATCTGCGCGCTGTGTTGTTTTACGCTTTGCCGGGTAATTGTCCCGCCCCATATCGAATAGCTTTACAATCAAAGCGCGATCTGTTTCTTACGAGAGTTTACCATGCAAAAAATACCGCAAGATGAAACCCGTTTTATTCATAGCCCTTATCAAGCGCCGGCTGGTTTTGCCGCGCTGCCGGTAGCGATACACCACGCCTCGACGGTGATATTTAGCGACGTGGCAGCGATGCGAGCGCGCAGTTGGCTGGATAAATCCTCTTACACCTATGGCTTGCACGGTACCCCGACGAGCTTCACGCTGGAAGCGCGCTTGGCGGAAATCGAAGGCGGTAAACACTGCCTGTTAGCACCGAGTGGCTTGGCGGCCATCAGCTTACTCGATTTGGCATTATTGAAGACTGGTGACGATGTGCTGTTGCCCGAGAATGTGTATGGTCCTAACCGCGATTTGGCGCAATGGTTGAATCAACAGTTCGGCATCAGTGCGCGCTGCTATGATCCGCTGATCGGTGCCGGAATTGCCGAGTTAATAAGGCCGGAAACGCGTTTGATTTGGACTGAAGCGCCGGGCTCGGTGACCATGGAAGTGCCCGATATTCCGGCCATCTGTGCCGCCGCGCATGCGCGTGGGGTGCTGGTGGCGCTCGATAATACCTGGGCAGCCGGGCTCGCCTTTGCCGCCTTCGAGCACGGCGTCGATATCGTCATGCAAGCCTTGACCAAGTATCAAAGCGGCGGCTCCGATGTCTTGATGGGGGCCTTGATTACGCGTGATGCCGAACTGTATCAGCGCTTGCAGCTTGCCCACATGCGCCTCGGTTATGGTATCGGCATGGATGACGCCTATTTGGTGTTGCGCAATTTGAGTAGCTTGAAACTACGTTTAGAGGCGCACGATCGCAGCGCGCGCTTGGTCGCACAATGGCTGGCGCAGCGCACCGAAATCAGCCGGGTCTTGCATCCGGCCTTGCCTGATTGTCCTGGGCACGCGATTTGGCAGCGTGATTTCAGCGCTGCCGGCGGCTTATTTTCGGTGATCTTTGACGCTCGCTACACGGAAGCGCAAACCGACCGTTTCGTCGACAGTTTGCGTTTATTTAAAATCGGCTTCAGTTGGGGCGGTGCGCACAGTTTGTGCCTGCCTTACCGGGTCGCCTCCATGCGCAGCGACTGGCAAGAGCCGGGCACACTGGTGCGTTTCAATATAGGGCTGGAGCACACGGCTGATCTGCTGGCCGACATCGAGCAGGCGCTGCAGTGCATGGTCTCCGGTGCCTGAGATAGTCTGCTTATTTGCTGGCAGTACTGGCCGAAGCAGCTGCAGCCGGCACATTCACATCCGGTGCCGGGGTAGTGACTGCCGGTGCTTCGACATTCTGGTTCACGCCTTCACCCTGCATGTCGACTTTATCGCCGGCTTTGAAAATCATGAATAAGGCCGCTGCCGCGACGATGATGAATCCGACCAGAATTTTCCACATAATTATTCTCCGTTAATAAACAAGGCCAGCCTTAGCAGGATGGATACATGCAGCGTAACGCACGATGCTTACCGCTTCCTTGCAGCGCATAAAAAAAGGCACATCGTTGCATCACGATGTGCCTTTTTTACTACGCGTCCCCGCCTGAGCGGGGTGATGGAACTCGCTTACGCAGCCAACAATTGACGCAACACGAATGGCAGAATGCCGCCGTGTTTGTAGTAGTCGACTTCGATTGGTGTATCGATGCGCAACAGTACTTTGACATCGATGCTTTCGCCATTGGCGCGATGGATTACCAGCGTCACTTCTTGCTGTGGCTTGATTTCGTTTTCTATCCCTTTGAGGTCGAACGATTCATTGCCGGTGATGCCGAGCGTGTCGACGCTGTCGCTGCCAAGGAATTGCAAAGGCAAGACGCCCATGCCGACCAAGTTGGAGCGGTGGATACGTTCGAAGGAACGTGCGATGACAGCTTTAACGCCGAGCAATTGTGTGCCTTTGGCAGCCCAATCGCGTGACGAGCCAGTGCCGTATTCCTCGCCGCCGAAAATCATGGTCGGTACGCCGTCAGCTACATACTGCATGGCTGCATCGTAGATCGACATTGGTGCGCCCGATGGTTGGAACAGGGTTTCGCCGCCTTCGACGCGGGAGCCATCTTCCTTGGCCGGGATCATCAAGTTTTTGATGCGGACGTTGGCAAAGGTACCGCGCATCATGATTTCATGGTTACCACGACGCGAGCCGTAGGAATTGAAATCGGCTGGCAATACGCCGTTTTCTTTGAGCCATTTACCGGCTGGGCTCGATTCCTTGATGGAACCGGCTGGCGAGATGTGATCGGTAGTGATCGAATCGCCGAACACGCCCAAGGCACGCGCACCGCTGATGCCAGTGGCAGCCGCTTTCGGCTCCATCGTGAAGTCAGCGAAGAATGGTGGCTCGGCGATGTAAGTCGAAGTTGGCCAGTTGTAGACTTCACCTTCGGCCACGCCGGCGATGTTTTCCCACAATTTACCCGGTGCGCCTTTGACATCGGCGTAGTTGTCTTTAAACGTTTTGGAGTTCATCGCGAACTTCATCAGCTTATTGATTTCTGCGCTGGTCGGCCAGATATCGCCGAGGAAAATGTCTTTGCCTTTGGCGCGACCGACTGGTTCCGTCATCAAATCTTTGGTCATGTTACCGGCGATCGCGTAAGCGACGACCAACGGTGGCGAGGCCAGGAAGTTAGAGCGAATGTTCGGGTGAATCCGTGCTTCGAAATTGCGGTTGCCGGACAGAATCGCAGAGGCGACGATGTCGTTGGCAACGATGGCTTCGTTCATCGCTGGTGTCAAGTCGCCGGCATTACCGATGCAGGTGGTGCAACCGTAGGCGGTGACGCCGAAACCGAGTTTTTCCAGATATGGCAACAGACCGGCCGCTTCCAGATATTTAGTGACGACGCGTGAGCCAGGGGCGAGCGAAGTTTTGATGTGCGGAGCGACTTTCAGGCCGGCTTCGACCGCTTTCTTGGCCAGCAAACCGGCTGCCAACAACACGCTAGGGTTGGAAGTATTGGTGCAGGAAGTGATCGCAGCAATCAGGATATCGCCGTTTTTAACTTTGACATTGTCGCTGTTGGTGTAGACGACGTCGAGATCTTCAATCTTTTTGTTGAAGCCGTTTTCTGCTGTCGGTTTCGCGAACAAGTCGGCGAAGGTCGATTTGACGTTACCGATTTCGATGCGATCTTGCGGGCGTTTCGGGCCAGCCAGCGAGGGTGCAACGCTTGCCAGGTCGAGACTGATTTCATTGGTGTAATCGATCTCGCCGGCGTTCGGAATGCCGAACATTTTCTGTGCTTTGAAATAGGCTTCGAACGCATCGATTTCTGCCTTGGTACGGCCAGTGCCTTTGAAGTAATCGAGCGTCGCTTCATCAACTGGGAAAAAGCCCATGGTGGCACCGTATTCGGGTGCCATGTTGGCGATGGTGGCGCGGTCTGTCAAGGACAGGGAACGGGTGCCGGCACCGAAGAATTCGACGAATTTGCCGACCACTTTAGCTTTGCGCAGCAATTCAGTGATAGTCAGAACCAGATCGGTGGCCGTACAGCCTTCGCGCAGTGCGCCGGTCAGGTTGACGCCGACCACGTCTGGTGTCAGGAAGTAAACCGGTTGGCCGAGCATGCCGGCTTCAGCTTCAATGCCGCCCACGCCCCAGCCGACTACGCCGATGCCGTTGATCATGGTAGTGTGGGAATCGGTACCGACCAAGGTATCCGGGTAGTAGATGTCATTTTTCTTGGCATCTTTGACTTTGTGTACGCCGCGCGCCAAGTATTCCAGATTAACTTGATGGACGATACCGAAGCCTGGTGGCACGACGCCGAAGGTGTCGAATGCTTGCATGCCCCATTTCATGAACTGGTAGCGCTCGTTGTTGCGCGCGAATTCCAGTTTCATGTTCAGGTCGAGGGCTTTCTTTTCGCGGAAATGATCAATCTGTACCGAGTGATCGACCACCAGATCGACCGGTACCAGCGGTTCGATATTTTTCGGGTTTTTGCCATGTTTGGCAGCGACGTTACGCATGGCAGCCAAATCGGCCAGCAGCGGGACACCGGTAAAATCTTGCAAGACCACGCGTGAAACCACGAAAGGAATTTCATCGCTGCGGGCACCGGTGGCGCTCCAGTTGGCTAATTGCTTGACGTGTTCGGCGGTGACTTTTTTACCGTCGCAATTGCGCAGAACAGATTCCAGTACCACGCGTATGGAAACCGGCAGGCGCGAGATTTTGACGCCGAGACTTTTTTCCAGGGCTGGCAGAGAAAAGAATTTGCCTTTCTTTGTTTCTGAAATCTTGAAATCTTTCAGTGTTTTGAATGCATCTTGGTACGCATTTTGGCTCATGGCTGTTCCTTATTTACAAAAATCAACGATCAAAAAAGCTATTTACTGATAAAGCACGACGCTGACCGGTCGGGCCGGTCGTCGTCGTATTGAATTATTTCAATTGGGTGGTGGTGCTGCTTACTTCGGATGGGTCAGTTTTAGTGTTGCCGGCCATCATGGCTTCGTTGCTCACGCATTCGTTGGCCAATTGTTGGCCCTTGCGTGAGTCGAGCAGCAGACTCTTGGCCGGGATGCCGATCCAGATGAAGCCGGCTTTTTTGTTTTCGTAACGGTAGGCACCGGTGGTGGTGTCGACGCGATGCATGCGATACAAACGCTTTTTCCAGCGCATCGCGATGTGTTCGTGGTCTTCGGCATTGGTGTACATGGTCAGCGAATTGCCGAGCTCGCATTTGTAATCGTAATTTTTAGCGCTGCGCACATCAGGTTCGAGCTCGTCTTCATCTTGCACCACAGGAGCGGCAGTTTTGCTCGCTTTGTGCATGGTTTTGGCTTTGCTCGGTGCCGCTTCGGCGTGCGCGGCCAGCGGTGCGAACAAGATGCCGCCGGCGATCATGAGGCCGCTCAAGCGGGATAAGAATGTGATCATGAGTGTATTCCTTGAAGTAAATCTTTTGCCATATCCGGCAGGTTATTGCTGCTTAATGCAGCGCGTTGCAACAGCGTCCAGTAATACCTATAACTGGCGCGGTCATGTAATTTGCCGTCATATTGTATCGGTGCCCAGTGCGCACGTTGGGCTGCAGTTAAAATTTCGCTCGCTTGGCGTATCTCATCGTGTTGTGGTGAGAGAGCGGCGAGAATGGCTGGGATTTGCTGCGGATGGATGCTCCACATGCGGGTGTAGCCGAGCAGCGCACCGGCATGCTTGGCATCGGCCGCCACGACGTCGAGATCGCGGATCTCGGTGGTGACATTGTGTGAAGCAACTTTGCCGTAGCGATGGCAGGCCGCGGCGATTTCCAGCTTGGCGCGCAGCACCAGTGGGTGCGTGAATTGGCCGGGCGAGCACATCGCCGCAGCGCCAATCGCGCCGTAGTGGGCCGAGACAAAATCCATGATGCCGAAGGACAGGCATTCGATTTGCGGCAGGGCGGCGATGGCCATCACATCGGCCAAAGCTTCGTGCGTTTCAATGATGACATGAATCGGCAGCAGCGCACGGCCGGCGGCCTGGGCGTGCTGATTGATTTGCGCAATTGCGGCGCTGACCTGCGTGGCCGAATTCACCTTCGGCAGCACCAAATAGGCCAGTTTCGTGGCGCAGGCCGCCAGAATGATGTTCAGGTCTTGGGTGAAGCTGGGATGGGCGAGGTCGTGCACACGCACGCCGACGCGTTGATACCGATTGTCCGCACTGTTGATCAGGGTGGCGACCATGTGCGCATGCGTGGCTTCATTGCCGGTCGCGGCACCATCTTCGCAGTCGAAAGTGATATCGAACAGGGGACCGAATTCTTGTTGCAGACTGAGGGCTTTGCGCATCAGCTTTTCCGCGCCCGCATAATGATCGCACACCGGCAGCAAGCGCGGCAGGACTTGATCTTGGAAGAGGGCTTGAGAAGGATGCATCGGTCTTTGCTGAAAAAAAAGAACGGGCAGCACGACTGCTGCCCGTTTCCTGCTTAGCCTACCAGGTGTTTGACGCCATCACGCTCTTCTTGCAATTCTTTGAGTGTGAGGTTAATCCGTTCGCGCGAGAATTCATTGATTTCCAAACCTTGGACTATCGTGTATTCGCCGTTTTCTGTGGTAACTGGGAAACCGAACATGGTGCCTTCAGGAATACCGTAAGAGCCATCCGAAGGGATGCCCATGGTAGTCCATTTACCATTCGTACCCAAGACCCAGTCACGCACGTGGTCGATGGCGGCATTGGCAGCCGACGCAGCCGACGACAAACCGCGCGCTTCAATGATGGCGGCACCACGTTTGCCAACGGTAGGCAGGAACACGTCTTTGTTCCATACTTGGTCGTTGATCAAATCTTTGACTGCTGCGCCGTCGGCCGTAGCGAAACGGTAGTCAGCATACATGGTTGGCGAGTGATTGCCCCAAACGCACAATTTCTCGATGGCAGTAATTGGCTTGCCGATTTTGGCCGCGACTTGAGACAAGGCACGGTTGTGATCGAGGCGCAACATGGCTGTGAAGTTTTTCGCTGGCAGGCTCGGGGCCGATTTCATCGCGATGTAAGCATTGGTGTTGGCTGGGTTACCGACTACCAAGATTTTGACATTGCGTGAAGCGACAGCGTCGAGTGCCTTGCCTTGTACGGTGAAAATCTGTGCATTGGCTTCGAGTAAATCTTTGCGTTCCATGCCAGGGCCGCGTGGACGTGCGCCAACCAGCAGGGCAACGTCGATGTCTTTAAATGCAGTCATCGGGTCGCTGTGGGCAGTCATGCCAGCCAGCAATGGGAAGGCGCAATCGTCGATTTCCATCATGACGCCTTTGAGCGCTTTTTGCGCTTTTTCGTCAGGAATTTCCAGCAATTGCAAGATGACCGGTTGGTCTTTGCCGAGCATGTCGCCGTTGGCGATGCGGAACAGAAGGGAATAACCGATTTGACCGGCAGCGCCGGTCACTGCTACGCGCATAGGGGATTTAGCCATGATGCTTCTCCGAAGTGGTGAAAAAACGATGTTCAAACTGTGCCGCAGCGCATGTCGCCATACCAAGATTGCATGCGCAGCAAGTAAATTCTTCTATGATACCTTTGATCAAGCCGGCCGTCAGTCAAATTGTGAGTCTAATCAAGCGCAGTCAGCAGTAATTTCTGTTTTGCTGCTTTACTTTGTCGCCGTTCCCGCTATATTACTCGGTAGAATGAAACTAAATAGGCCTCGTACATTGGTCTGATACCGGTTGGTACCGGAGTTTATGTGTTGTCGATGCAAGTGTCAATGACTATCTTATGTCTTATATAAGACATATTACTGAGTAGTTTGTTCTGGACGGAACGGGTGTTTTTGTGGTGAAATCGCAGTCTATGAATTCAATCACACCAAATGCCGCTGTTTCTGTCACCAATTCGGGCGGCGTGGGTACCGGCAGCGCGGCGACCAGCTTGTCGCCGACCTTCAGTCCTCTGTATCAGCAAATCAAGTCTCTGATTACTCAGAGTCTGCAGTCGGGCGAATGGAAGCCGGGCGAACTGATTCCGAGTGAGATGGAATTGGCGGCACGTTTCAAGGTCAGTCAAGGGACGGTGCGCAAAGCCATCGATGAATTATCGGCCGAAAATTTGGTGGTACGCCGCCAAGGGAAGGGCACTTTTGTGGCGACGCACCACGAGGCGCGCTCACAATTCCGTTTCTTACGCCTGGCCCCCGACGAAGGTGTGCCGCATTATCCGGAAAATAAAATCATCGAAGTCCGACGTGTCCGTGCGCCGGCCGAAGTGGCGCGCATGCTTGATCTCAAGTCGGGCGACTCGGTCGTGTTCATACGGCGCGTCCAGTATTTTTCCGGCGTGGCGACGATTCTCGACGACCTCTGGTTGCCCGGGGCTATCTTCAAGGGCTTGACGGCCGAGCGTTTGACCGAATACAAGGGGCCGATGTACGGCTTGTTTGAAAGCGAGTTCGGCACCCACATGATCCGCGCCTCGGAACAAATTCGTGCGGTCTGCGCCGATGCCGTCAGTGCGCAGTGGTTGGAGTTGCCGATCGGGACGCCGCTGCTCAATGTGGAGCGAGTCTCGTTCACTTACGGCGATAAACCGGTGGAGTTGCGGCGCGGTTTGTACTTGACGCGGCATCATCATTATCGCAATGAGCTCAGTTAAGCCTGATACCCGCTGGATTTGGCGCAACGCAACAAGCGCGTATTCATAATTGGGATTAAGATGTCGATGTTTTGCATAACACCTTCATTTTTGTTGATGCGATGCATCAAAATGAGCGAAAATTGCATGATTTTTGTACAGACTAGTTAATGGGGAGATTATTTATGTCTGAAGTAGTGAAGAGCAGGCCACGTTTCGGCGTGATGCGCCTGATTGATGCAACTGGGTACCGATTGCCGCTGGCCGGCTTCGTATCGATATTGCATCGCGTCAGTGGGATAGTGATGTTTTTGTTGTTGCCGTTTATTTTGTTCTTGTTGGATAAGAGCTTGACATCGGAACTGTCGTTCGCGGAGTTGCAGGGTTTGGCATCGGGTGTGTTCGTGAAGTTAGTAATTTTGGCTTTGTCTTGGGCCTTTTTGCACCATTTTTGCGCTGGTGTTCGTCATTTGTTCATGGACTTTCATTATGGTCTCGATAAGCACACTGCACGTCAATCGGCCGTGACGGTGTTGGCGTTGAGTTTGACGCTGACAGCCTTAGTCGCATTGAAATTGTTTGGAGTATTTTAAATGGCAAATAACAATATCGGCCCACATCGCCTCGTTGTCGGCGCGCATTACGGTTTGCGTGACTGGCTGGCGCAACGTGCGACCGCCATCGTCATGGCTATTTACACTGTTTTGCTGCTGGTGATGTTCTTGACCGGTTCGAATTTCAGTTACGAAGGCTGGGCCGGCATTTTCGCTCATCAATGGTTCAAAATGGCAACTTTCGCCGTCATCGTTTGCTTGCTCTACCACGCTTGGGTGGGGATGCGCGATGTCTGGATGGACTATGTCACACATAATGTCTTTATTCGTTTGATCTTTCAGGTGGCTACCATCGTGTGGCTGATTGCTTGTGTCGGCTATGCCGCACAGATTTTGTGGAGAATATAAACGTGGCTGCAATTAAATCCACAATCCCTAGCCGTCGCTTTGACGCGGTTATCATCGGTGCCGGCGGCTC
Organism: Undibacterium sp. CCC3.4; assembly: GCF_034347425.1. GTDB lineage: Bacteria > Pseudomonadota > Gammaproteobacteria > Burkholderiales > Burkholderiaceae_D > Undibacterium. Next base: position 4,072,112 of record NZ_CP133779.1, on the reverse strand, counting down.
TGGCATGCGCGCTTCGCTACAATTGGCTGAAGCGGGTCTGAACGTCGCAGTACTGTCTAAGGTTTTCCCAACGCGCTCGCATACTGTAGCAGCGCAAGGTGGTATCGGTGCTTCTTTGGGCAATATGTCCGAAGATAGTTGGTACTGGCACATGTTTGACACCGTCAAGGGCTCCGATTACCTCGGCGACCAAGACGCGATTGAGTTCATGTGTCGCGAAGCACCAAAAGTAGTCTACGAGCTTGAGCATTTCGGCATGCCTTTTGATCGCAATGCGGATGGCACGATTTATCAGCGTCCGTTCGGCGGCCACACGGCGAATTTCGGTGAAAAACCAGTGCAGCGCGCGTGCGCCGCAGCCGATCGTACCGGTCATGCTTTGTTGCACACGCTGTATCAACGCAATGTCCGCGCACGCACTCATTTCTTCGTCGAATGGATGGCGATCGATTTGATTCGGGATGCCGCTGGCGATGTGCTCGGTGTGGTTGCGCTGGAAATGGAAACGGGCGAAGTCATGATGCTTGAAGCCAAGCAGACGATTTTTGCTACCGGCGGTGCCGGTCGTATCTGGGCTGCTTCGACCAATGCCTTCATCAATACCGGCGACGGTATGGGTATGGCGGCGCGGGCTGGTTTGCCGCTTGAAGATATGGAATTCTGGCAATTTCACCCGACCGGCGTCGCCGGTGCCGGCGTGTTGATTACCGAAGGGGTGCGCGGTGAGGGTGGGATTCTGGTCAATAGCCAGGGTGAACGCTTCATGGAACGCTATGCGCCAACTTTGAAAGATCTGGCACCACGCGATTTCGTGTCGCGTTCTATGGATCAGGAAATCAAAGAAGGTCGCGGTTGCGGTCCGAATAAAGATCACGTCTTGCTCGATTTGCGACACATTGGCGCGGAAACGATACAGAAGCGTTTGCCATCGATTTTGGAAATCGCGCACAAGTTTGCCAACGTTGATGCGACTAAAGAACCGATTCCAGTGGTACCGACGATTCACTACCAGATGGGTGGTATCCCGACCAATATTCACGGTCAGGTGATTGCGCCGAAAAATGGCAGCAGTGAAATCGTGCAAGGTCTGTATGCGATCGGTGAATGTGCCTGCGTTTCTGTGCATGGTGCCAATCGTCTCGGTACCAATTCGCTGCTCGATCTGTTGGTATTCGGTCGTGCTGCCGGTAATCATATCGTTGCCAGCAACCTCAAAGCGCGTAGTAATAAAGATTTGCCGTCTGATGCGGCTGATCTGGCGCTGTCTCGTTTGGCCAAGGCCGAATCGAACACCGGTTCGGAGCGCGTGCAAGATGTTGCCAATGCCATCCGTGGCACGATGCAGCAGTATTGCGGCGTATTCCGTACGGATGAGTTGCTGCAACAGGGCTACAAAGAAATCATGGTACTCGATGAACGTCGCAAACATGTCTCGTTCAAAGATAAGTCGAAAGTCTTCAATACTGCACGTGTCGAAGCCTTGGAACTCGATAATTTGATAGAAACCGCCAAAGCGACCATCACTTCAGCGGTTGCGCGCAAAGAATCGCGCGGTGCCCACGCTCATCGCGATTATGAAAAACGTGATGACGTCAATTGGATGAAGCATTCGCTCTGGTACTCGGAAGGTAATCGTCTCGATTACAAGCCGGTCAATACCAAGCCTTTGACCGTGGCGACTTTCGAGCCGAAAGCACGTACCTTCTAATAAGAACAGGGAAAATACCATGGCACGTACACTGCAATTTAAAATTTACCGCTACGATCCGGACAAGGATGCCAAGCCGTATATGCAAGACCTGACGGTCGAGCTGCAAGATACCGACAAGATGTTGCTCGATGCTTTGCAACGCATCAAAGCTGACGTCGATGATTCGCTGGCGCTGCGTCGTTCATGCCGTGAAGGTGTGTGCGGTTCCGATGCGATGAATATCAATGGTAAAAACGGTTTGGCTTGCACTACCAATCTCAATGAATTAACTCAGCCTATCGTGTTGCGTCCATTGCCAGGTTTGCCGGTGATTCGCGATTTGATCGTCGATATGACGCAATTTTTCAAGCAATACAATTCGATCAAGCCTTACCTGATGAACGAATCGATTCCGCCTGAAAAAGAACGTCTGCAATCGCCGGCAGAACGCGAAGAGCTTGATGGCTTGTACGAGTGCATTCTGTGCGCTTGCTGCTCGACATCATGCCCATCGTTCTGGTGGAATCCGGACAAGTTCGTCGGCCCGGCCGGTTTGTTGCAAGCCTATCGTTTCATCGCCGATTCACGTGATGAAGCCACTGGCGCGCGCCTCGACAATCTGGAAGATCCGTATCGCTTGTTCCGTTGCCATACGATTATGAATTGCGTCGATGTTTGTCCTAAAGGTCTCAATCCGACCCGGGCAATCGGTAAAATCAAGGAATTGATGGTCCGTCGCGCAGTCTAAGCGTCGCACCTTTCAGTGAGAGCGTGGCCTGGTTGGCGCGCTTTCATTTCATGCAGTTTTTACTCAAGAGCTGCATGAAATGGAATACATAGAGAGAAAAACAACATGTCTGAAATTGCAAGCGATTCCCATCAAAGTGATCCTGTCAAACGTGCCCGTCTGCGCTGGCGTGCACGGCGCGGTTTGCTGGAAAATGACCTGATACTGACGCGCTTTCTCGATCAATACGAGGCCGAGCTCAATGATGAGGAAGTGGATGCGTTCAGCCGTTTGATGGATTTGTCGGACAATGTGTTGATGGACTTGATCATGGCAAAGAAAGAGCCGGAAGCAGAAGTGGATTTGCCTCATATCCATGCTCTGATAGCCCGCTTGCGCCTTGCCTGAAGAATGGAAGTGCGGAGGCAATCCGCGCTTTCCAAAAGATTTTATTTGTGTTTTTTTGATTAACGACTCACCTCTGATTTGAAGGAAGAGCCATGACTAATTCTGAAGCTAAAGCAACCCTGTCATTCTCTGATGGCACGCCATCATTGGATATGCCAATTTACAAGGGTACCATCGGTCCTGATGTCATCGACATTCGTAAATTGTATGCAACGACCGGCATGTTTACCTATGATCCCGGTTTCATGTCGACTGCGGCATGTAATTCCTCGATCACCTACATCGATGGCGATAAAGGCGAGTTGCTGTATCGCGGCTATCCTATCGAACAATTGGCAGAAAACGGCGGCGATTTCCTCGAAACCTGCTTCCTGCTGTTGAATGGCGAATTGCCAAACGCGAAAGAAAAAGACGAATTTGTTGCGACAGTCACGAACCACACGATGGTTCATGAACAAATGCAATTTTTCTTCCGCGGTTTCCGTCGGGATGCCCATCCGATGTCGGTACTCGTCGGTACCGTCGGTGCCTTGGCATCGTTCTACCATGATTCGCTCGATATCAACAATCCGCGTCACCGTGAAGTCTCGGCGATTCGTTTGATAGCCAAAATGCCAACCTTGGTAGCGATGGCGTATAAATACTCGATCGGTCAACCATTCGTGTATCCACGCAATGACCTGTCGTACAGCGCGAACTTCATGCACATGATGTTCTCGACTCCCTGTGAAGAGTACAAAGTCAATCCAGTACTGGTACGCGCCTTGGATCGTATCTTGATCTTGCATGCTGATCATGAGCAGAATGCGTCGACTTCCACCGTCCGTCTGGCCGGCTCTTCGGGTGCCAATCCGTTTGCTTGTATCGCCGCAGGTATTGCTTGTTTGTGGGGTCCGGCACATGGCGGCGCCAATGAAGCAGCCTTGAGCATGCTCGAAGAAATCGGCAGCGTTGACAATATTGCTGAATTCATCGCCCAGGTGAAAGACAAGAATTCCAGTGTCAAATTGATGGGCTTCGGTCACCGTGTTTACAAAAACTACGATCCGCGCGCCAAGTTGATGCGTGAAACTTGCTACGAAGTATTGCAAGAACTCGGTCTGCAAGATGATCCACTGTTTAAATTGGCCATGGCTTTGGAGAAAATTGCGTTGGAAGATGATTATTTCGTCAGCCGCAAGCTCTATCCTAACGTCGATTTCTACTCAGGTATCGTACAGCGCGCTCTTGGCATCCCGACTTCTTTGTTTACCGGCATTTTTGCGCTGGCACGCACCGTAGGTTGGATTGCTCAGTGGAAAGAAATGATTTCTGATCCAGAGCAAAAAATCGGCCGTCCACGTCAATTGTTTGTCGGCGCGCCAAAACGCGATGTACCGGCAATAGACAAGCGTTAAGCGCCGATCTAGCTGCAGTGCAACATTAAAAAAAGCGCGTCGCTGTGACGCGCTTTTTCTTTATAGAAAAAAATATGCTATGCTTGCGCTCGAAAGTAAATTTTAGATGTGTTTTTGTTTAGAATCAAAAAAATCAGTCTTTGTTGCACCTGTTTTGACTCTGAAGAGAATAGTTTGAAACCAGCCCTTCCCCACAACTTGATGTGCAATCCGCTAACCGGTCAGGCCGTGTCGCGGAAGGTTAGATTAACCCGCTAATCTCGCGAAACGCGAAGAAAGGTGAGCAAGATGATGCAACAATATAACGCTAACTCGTACTTGTTCGGCGGCAATGCGCCGTACGTAGAAGAATTGTATGAGGCCTACCTCAATAACCCTGGTTCCGTTCCAGATAACTGGCGCTCGTATTTTGATGCGATGCAAAATGTGCCAGCCGGTGATGGCTCTTCCAAGCCTGACGTTGCCCATGCTCCGGTAATCGCTTCGTTTGCCGAACGCGCCAAACAAGGTGCGGTTCGCACAGTCAACTCCACTGCCGATTCCGATATGGGTCGCAAACGTGTTGCAGCTCAACAACTGATCGCCGCCTACCGCTTCCTCGGCAGCCACTGGGCCAACCTTGACCCTTTGCAGCGCCAAGAACGTCCCAATTTGCCTGAACTCGAACCGAGCTTCTATGGCTTCACTGATGCGGACATGGATCTCCAGTTCAACATCAGCAATACCTATTTCGGTACTGAAACATCGTCTTTGCGCGACTTGCTCAATTCCTTGCGCGACACCTATTGCCGTTCGATAGGCGCTGAATTCATGTACATCAGCGATCCGGTCGAAAAACGCTGGTTGCAACAAAAATTGGAATCGATCCGTTCGACGCCAACGTTTACTGCAGAAAAGAAAAAACACATTCTCGATCGCTTGACCGCGGCCGAAGGCTTGGAGCGTTACTTGCATACACGTTATGTCGGTCAGAAACGTTTCTCGCTCGAAGGCGGAGAAAGTTTCATCGCCTCGATGGATGAAACCATTCAACGTGCCGGTGAGAGTGGCGTACAAGAAATCGTGATCGGCATGGCCCATCGCGGTCGTCTGAATGTACTGGTCAATACCCTCGGTAAAATGCCGCAAGATTTGTTTGCTGAATTTGAAGGCAAGCACGGCGACGATTTGCCTGCCGGCGACGTTAAATATCACCAAGGTTTCTCTTCCGATGTGACGACCCCAGGCGGTCCGGTCCATCTGTCGCTGGCTTTCAATCCCTCGCATCTGGAAATCGTCAACCCTGTGGTTGAAGGTTCGGTCAAGGCGCGTATGGATCGCCGTGGCGATAAAGACGGTTCCGAAGTCTTGCCTATCCTCGTGCATGGCGATGCGGCGTTTGCCGGCCAAGGTGTGGTGATGGAAACCTTGAACCTGGCGCAGACCCGTGGTTATGGTACGGGCGGCACGATGCATATCGTGATCAACAATCAGATCGGTTTTACCACCTCTGATCCACGCGATTCGCGTTCGACTTTGTATTGCTCGGACGTTGTGAAAATGATCGAAGCACCTGTCTTGCACGTCAATGCAGATGATCCTGAAGCCGTGGTGTTGGCAACTCAAATTGCGCTCGACTACCGTACCGAATTCAAAAAAGATGTCGTCGTCGATATCATTTGCTTCCGTAAGCTTGGTCACAATGAGCAAGATACCCCAGCGCTGACTCAGCCGCTGATGTATAAAAAAATCGCGCAACATCCGGGTACCCGTAAAATGTACGCCGACAAATTGTCGGCTCAGGGAACCATTCCAGCTGATGGCGGCGACGCCATGGTTAAGGAATTCCGCGATGCCATGGATGCTGGTAAGCATACGCATGATCCGGTTATTTCTAACTTCAAAAATAAATATGCGGTCGATTGGATTCCTTTCCTCAACCGTAAATGGACTGATGCAGCCGATACCGCCGTGCCGCTGTCGGAACTGAAACGTTTGGCCGAGCGCATCACGGTCGTACCGGAAGGTTTCAAGCCGCATAGTTTGGTCGAAAAAGTGCTGGGTGACCGCGCTGCCATGGGTCGTGGCGAAATGAATCTCGATTGGGGTATGGGCGAGCATTTGTCTTACGCTTCCTTGGTCTCGTCCGGTTATGCCATCCGTTTGACCGGGCAAGATGCTGGCCGCGGTACCTTCGTTCATCGTCATGCTGTGTTGCATGATCAAAAACGTGAGCGTTGGGATTCCGGTACTTACATTCCTTTGCAAAACGTCTCTGACAGTCAAGCACCATTCACCGTCATCGATTCAGTCTTATCCGAAGAAGCGGTGCTGGCGTTTGAATATGGTTACTCAACGGCCGAGCCGAATACGCTGACCATTTGGGAAGCCCAGTTCGGCGATTTCGCCAATGGCGCGCAAGTGGTTATCGACCAATTTATCAGCTCCGGCGAAGTCAAATGGGGCCGTGCTTCGGGCTTGGTGATGATGTTGCCGCATGGTTATGAAGGTCAAGGTCCGGAACACTCGTCGGCACGTCCTGAGCGTTTCCTGCAATTGTGCGCAGACAACAACATGCAAGTAGTGCAACCGACTTCGGCTGCGCAAATCTTCCATCTGTTGCGTCGCCAAATGATTCGTCAGTTCCGTAAGCCACTGGTGATCATGACGCCGAAATCTTTGTTGCGTAATAAAGATGCCGGTTCGCCTTTGTCGGAATTAGCGAAAGGCAGCTTCCATACTGTCATCGGTGAAGTCGACGAAAAAATTGATGCGCATAAAGTCAAACGTGTCATCGCTTGCTCGGGCAAGGTCTATTACGATCTGGTCAATGCACGCAAAGAACGCGCGCAGACTGATACCGCCATCATTCGTGTCGAGCAGTTGTATCCATTCCCGCACAAGAGCTTCGTGGCTGAATTGAAAAAATTCCCGGCCATGACAGAATTGGTCTGGGCGCAGGATGAGCCGCAAAATCAGGGCCCATGGTTCCAGATCCAACACAATATTTTTGAAAGCATGGAAGACGGCCAAAAATTGGCTTACGCCGGTCGTCCTGCCAGCGCATCACCTGCTGTCGGTTACTACGACAAACACTATGCGCAACAAAAAGCATTGCTGGAAACGGCTTTTTCCAAGCTTAAAGGCTTTGTCCTGACTAAATAATGACGCAATGCTGCGGCAAATACTTGTCGCAGCATTTGGCTACCCGAATCGGAGAGTAAAAAAAATGGCAATTATCGAAGTTAAAGTACCGCAGTTATCTGAATCTGTCGCCGAAGCGACGCTGTTGGTATGGCATAAAAAAATCGGCGAAGCCGTCACCCGTGATGAAAATCTGGTCGACGTCGAAACCGATAAAGTGGTACTGGAATTGCCTGCGCCGAGCGCTGGCGTGATCACCCAAATCATTCGCGGCGATGGCAGTACCGTCGTCGCTGGCGAAATCATCGCCATCATCGATACCGATGGCACAGTTAAAGTCAGCCCGATGGAAGTTTCGGCTGCACCGCACGTTGCTGCCGCTGCTGCGACTAGCCCGGACGCGAAATCAGCCGCTGGCATCGCCATGCCTGCTGCCGCTAAAATTTTGGCAGAAAACGGTTTGTCGGCCGGCCAAGTTGATGGTTCCGGTAAAGATGGTCGCGTTACCAAAGGCGATGCCTTGGGCGCGGTCGCAGCGAAAGCCGCACCAGTTGTGGCACCTCTGGCCGCAGCAGTGGCCAGCAAACCGGCACTGCAACAAGTCAGTGCGCCGGCACCGGCTAAACTCGGCGACCGCCCGGAAGAGCGTGTGCCAATGAGCCGTTTGCGTGCCCGTATCGCCGAACGTCTGGTGCAATCGCAATCGACCAATGCAATTTTGACTACATTCAATGAAGTCAACATGGCACCGGTCATGGAATTGCGCAATAAGTACAAAGACAAATTTGAAAAAGAACATGGTGTGAAACTTGGTTTCATGTCTTTCTTCGTCAAGGCTGCCGTTGCTGCATTGAAAAAATACCCTATCGTCAACGCCTCGGTCGATGGTAATGACATCGTCTACCACGGTTATTTCGATATCGGTATCGCAGTCGGTTCGCCACGCGGTTTGGTCGTGCCTATTTTGCGCAATGCGGATCAAATGACGATTGCTGAAATCGAAAAGAAAATCGGCGAATTCGGTACCAAAGCCAAAGACGGCAAGCTGACACTCGACGATCTGTCGGGCGGTACTTTCTCGATCTCCAATGGTGGTACCTTCGGTTCCATGCTCTCGACACCGATCATCAACCCACCACAATCGGCTATTCTTGGTGTGCATGCGACGAAAGACCGTGCCGTGGTTGAAAACGGTCAGATTGTGATTCGTCCGATGAATTACCTGGCGATGTCGTATGATCACCGTATCATCGATGGTCGCGAAGCAGTGTTGGCATTGGTAGCGATGAAAGATGCGCTGGAAGATCCAGCGCGTCTGTTGCTCGATCTGTAATTAGCAAGCGGAAGGACAACAAGCATGAAACTGGCCGAAGAAATCGAACGTTTGCATGGTTTGCATCAGAGTGGTGCACTGTCGGATGCCGAGTATGCGCAAGCCAAGGCAAAATTGCTCGCCGCTGAGCGCTCTGACGGTGAGGCGGCACCTGGTGCCGTGCAGTCGTTCAACCGCTTCCGGCGCTCGCGTAGCGATCGCTGGTTGGGGGGTATTTGCGGCGGCCTTGGTCAATATACCGAACTCGATTCCTGGGTTTGGCGCTTGTTGTTCGTCTTTTTCGCGCTCTGCTTCGGCACTGGTGTGCTGGCCTATCTGCTGGCCTGGATTTTTATTCCGGAACAAGAGTGAAGGCCTGGTGCAGCATTGGCCATTCAAAAACACTGAAACACTGAAACACAGAAATCAGGATCATTCCATGAGTAAACAATTTGATGTCGTCGTTATCGGCGGCGGTCCTGGCGGGTATATTGCCGCCATTCGCGCTGCGCAGTTGGGCTTTTCGACTGCTTGTATCGATGCCTGGAGTAATGACAAGGGCGGCCCTGCACCGGGCGGCACTTGCACCAACGTCGGTTGCATCCCGTCGAAAGCGCTGTTGCAATCGTCGGAACATTTTGACCATGCCGGTCACGCTTTTGCCGATCATGGTATCGCGCTCGAAGGCTTGGCAATGGATGTGTCCAAAATGTTAGGCCGCAAGAACACCATCGTCAAACAAAACAATGATGGTATTTTGTTTTTGTTTAAAAAGAATAAAGTCACTTTCTTCCACGGTCATGGCTCCTTCGTGCAAGCCGTTGATGGCGGCTACGAAATCAAAGTCGCCGGCAAAACCGAAGAAATCATCACTGGTAAACACATCATTCTGGCCACGGGCTCGAATGCCCGCGCCTTGCCAGGTACACCGTTTGATGAAGTCAATGTGCTCTCCAACGAAGGCGCACTCAATATCGCTGCCGTGCCGAAAAAACTCGGCGTTATCGGTGCCGGTGTAATCGGTCTCGAAATGGGCAGCGTTTGGCGTCGTCTCGGTGCCGATGTGACGGTACTCGAAGCCTTGCCGACCTTCTTGGCTGCGGTTGATGAGCAGATCGCCAAGGAAGCGCATAAATTGTTTGTCAAGCAAGGCTTGACGATCAATCTGGGCGTTAAAATCGCTGCCATCGTCAATGGTGACAACGATGTCAGCGTCAATTACACCGATGACAAGGGCGTGGAGCACAAAGCCGTGTTCGACAAACTGATTATTTCCATCGGTCGTACTCCGAATACCAACGGCCTTAATGGCGCTGGTGTCGGTTTGGCGCTCGATGAACGCGGTTTCATCAACGTCGATGGCGATTGCAAAACCAATTTGCCAGGCGTATGGGCCGTCGGTGACGTTGTGCGTGGTCCTATGCTGGCGCACAAGGCGGAAGAAGAGGGCGTGGCCGTGGCGGAACGTATCGCCGGCCAACATGGTCATGTGAATTTCAACACGATTCCTTGGGTCATCTACACGTCGCCGGAAATCGCTTGGGTTGGTCGTACTGAACAACAACTCAAGGCCGATGGCGTGGCCTACAAAGCCGGTACCTTCCCGTTCATGGCCAACGGCCGTGCGCGCGCGCTCGGCGACACCTCAGGCATGGTGAAATTCTTGGCCGATGCGACGACCGATGAAATCCTCGGCGTCCATATCGTTGGCCCTATGGCATCGGAATTGATCGCCGAAGCCGTTGTGGCGATGGAATTCCGTGCTTCGTCGGAAGATATCGCACGCATCTGTCATGCCCACCCTTCTTTGTCGGAAGCGACCAAAGAAGCGGCCTTGGCGGTCGATAAGCGTTCGCTCAACTTCTAAGACCACGCTGGACTGGTTGATGTCGGTTAAAATGGACGGGTCGTGGACTCGTCCATTTTTTTATTGGTTTTTTGTTGTACGAATTACGTTTGAGAACAGCAGCTATGGATGTACAAGAGTTTTACCAAGACGCCCTCAGTCAACGCGGCTTTCAAGCGGATGCCGCTCAGCAGCGCGCAGTCGATCGCTTGCAAACCGCCTATCTGGAATGGGTGCATTACAAGGGTAAGCGCGCGAATAAGCTGACGCGTTTGATCACGCGACCGGAAGTGCCGCGCGGCGTGTATATGTGGGGTGGAGTCGGGCGCGGGAAATCGTTTCTGATGGATAGTTTTTATTCCGTCGTACCGGTGGTGCGCAAAACTCGCCTGCATTTTCATGAATTCATGCGCAGCGTGCATAGACAGCTCGATGAACTCAAAGGTGTTGCCGATCCGCTCGATGAAGTCGCGCGTCGCATCGCCAAAAAATACCGCTTGATCTGTTTTGACGAATTTCATGTCTCCGACGTCGCCGATGCCATGCTGCTCTACAACTTGCTCAGAGCCTTATTCGAGAATGGCGTGTCCTTCGTGATGACCTCGAATTACCAGCCCGATACCCTGTATCCCGATGGTTTACACCGCGACCGCATGTTGCCGACCATTGCTTTGCTCAAGGAGCAGCTCGACGTACTCAATGTCGATTCCGGCAATGATTACCGCAAGCGTGCGCTCGAACAAGTCGATGCCTACTTGACGCCACTCGGTGCCGCCACTGATAAATCTTTGCGCGACAGTTTCAAGCGTCTGGCCGATACCAAAGAAGAAGATGTGCAGGTCGATATAGAAGGGCGGCAAATTCGGTCTTTGCGTCGTGCCGGTGGCGTGATCTGGTTCGACTTTCATACCTTGTGCGGCGGGCCACGCTCACAAAATGATTACCTCGAAATCGCCAGCCGTTTCCATACCGTGATTTTGTCGGAAATTCCGGCGATGTCGGCGGCGATGTCGTCGGAAGCGCGGCGCTTCACCTGGCTCATCGATGTATTTTACGATAACAAGGTCAAACTCATCATGTCGGCCGCCGTCGCCCCCGAATTGCTCTACACTCAGGGTACACTGTCGAATGAATTCCATCGTACCGTTTCGCGCATCATCGAAATGCAGTCGAAAGAGTATATGGAAACCGATCAACGCCAACTTGCGGATGCTATCGCTTGATGAAACCTGTTGCTTTCCTTAAATTGTCGCGCTTGTTGCTGTGCAGTTCAATTCTTGTTTTTTCCTCGCAGGTTAACGCGGCTACTGCGGCTGACAGCGGTGCTGGGCGCCTCGCTGCCATCGCCGCCGATGTCGCCGTGCTCGATGTGCGTTATCCGGCCGGTAGCTTGAGCGACAGCGCCGGTGCAGCCGCGGCCTTACTCGCAACGCAAGGTTTGCAGCAAAACTTGCAGACCTGGTATCTCGACACGCAGCACCATTGTTATGAGCTGTTCTTCGTCAATAATTGTCTCAAGCAAAGCAAGCTCGATCGTCGCCGCTACCGGCCTGTGCTCGACCGGGTTGCTTTTGAGGCGCAAGCCTTGCAGCGGCGCTTACGGGCCGAGCAGCGCGATCGCGAAACAGTGGAAAAACAAGCAAAGTAAGCTGAGGCCGCCGGTGCAACTGCCGAAATGTTTCCGAAAAGCATTATGCGGCGCCTCCTTGAGTGTGGGACAATGCCAACCCGCTTCAAGTACTGAAAGTGTCTCTGATGATCTTCAAACAAATTGCCTTTCCTTTGCTCGCCGTATTAATCTGGGCGATCAATACGAACGTCAATAAACTTGCCGCAGGCATCATTGATCCGGCCGCGATTTCATTTTATCGTTGGTTGTTGGCGGCCGTATTGCTGTCGCTTTTCGTCAGCGTGCCGGTGTGGCGCGCGCGTCGCCAAGTCTGGCCGCTGTTACCGAAATTTTTTGTCCTCGGCGTGCTCGGCATGGTGCTCTACCAATGCTTAGCCTACGTCGCCGCCGCAACCACCAGCGCCACCCATATGGGCATCGTCGCTTCGCTCATGCCCGTATTGGCAATGACACTCGGTGTGCTGTTCCTCGGTGAAGCCTTGAGCATTGGTGCCTTGCTCGGTGCCGTGCTATCGCTGGCCGGACTGATCTATTTGATGAGTGCCGGAGCACCCTTGAGTTTGCTCTCCGGTGGTGTCGCAGTCGGCGACGGGCTCATGCTCTTGGCCAGCTTTGCGTATGCGGCCTACAGCGTGTTACTCAAGCGTTGGAATATTTCCTTGCCACTCTGGCATTCTTTATTCATGCAAATCAGCTGTGCCTTGCCGGTATTATTAGCGTACTACTTGATCCAAGGCGCGCCACCCTTGACCCGAGCTGGCTTGCCATTAGTCTTGTTTGCCGGCATACCTGCCTCGGTACTGGCACCGTTTCTCTGGATGTTAGGGGTAGCACGCCTCGGCCCGGCCCGCACCACCATGTTAATGAACCTTTTGCCGGTGTTTACGGTGCTGATTGCCGTCGTATTTTTAGGCGAGTACTTGCATGGCTACGACTTGATCGGCTCAGCCCTGACACTGGCCGGCGTCTTGTTGGCACAATCGCTGCGTCAGCCTGTCAGTGCTTTGTTTCGGGGGAAACTGGCCTAAGGAGTCTGTCGGGCTTAGGAGTAATCGGCTGCAAAATAGCCAAATCTGTCCTCGCTCAAGCGATTTTTCGCTTCGATTGTCTAAGTCCGACAGACTCCTGGGCAGGCACACGGTCGCGTCTGTTTTTACTTGATTTTCCAGCGCTTGCTCGTATAATTGAGTCATGCAAGCATTTAATCTCACCACCATTGATACGCTCGAACTCGCTCATCTTCCTAAGGTGCCGGCGAGTGAAGGCCCACGGAACGAGGAAGATAGCCGCGTCTTGGCCTTGGTGCTGGAAGGAATGTCCAGCGGTCCGGCGCTTCCGCTGGACGAGGTGTTTTTTGCCGAACTCGACGCGATTGTTTCCTAGGAGCCTGTCGGATTTAGGGAAGCGCAGATCGATTGTAAATCGACGCGTTACGAAGTTGTTTTGGCGAAAAATTAATTAAATTCGCGTTTTCCTAACAGTACCAGCCGCCTTGATTCGCCTCGAAATTACGCCTTTTGCCAGATCGCAAGTCAAAGATGTGGCCCATTACTACGTCAAACACGCGTCGCCCGCTGTCGCAGCGCGTTTTCGTGACGCTTGTCGCTTTCTCACTGAGCATCCTGGTGCGGGCTCTCTACGCTTTGCCTGTCTGCTGACAGGAATTGCGCTGCGCACCTGGTCTTTACAGCGCTTTCCATTCCGCCTGTTCTATGTTCTGGACGGTAGCGTGTTGCGCATCTTGGCCGTCGATCATGCGCGCCGGGATGTCACGCCATCCTTGCTTGAACGTGCCAAGCGCGGCGCATAATAAAAAACCCCACTCAGCTACGCTCCCTCAGCGGTGCCATCAAGGCCGCCAACTCGGCGGCACTGAATTTCTCTGATACGGCCGCATCTGTGCCCAGCACGCTTTCGCTCAGCAGCGCTTTGCGCGCTTGCAGTTCCAACATGCGCTCTTCGATACTGCCGGCGACCACGAGCTTGTAGACAAACACCGGTTTGGTTTGGCCAATTCTGTGAGCGCGAGCAATGGCCTGTTCTTCCACCGCCGGATTCCACCATGGATCGACCAGAATCACCGTGTCGGCGGCGGTCAGATTGAGGCCGGTGCCGCCGGCTTTGAGGCTGACCAGAAAAATCGCTGTTTCGCCGTTTTGAAATGCTGCAACGATGCCGGCGCGCTGTGTCGCCGCGACTTTGCCGGTGAGCATGAGGTGGCCGAGCTGGCGCGCAGCGAGTTCGCTGGCGATCAAATCGAGCATTTCGGTAAATTGTGAAAAAACTAATACGCGCCGCCCCTCCAGCAGCAGCGCCGGCAGCATATCGCACAGCATGGTCATCTTCGCGCGTTCTATGCCGGCCGCGGCGGCTTCGCCTTTCAGTAGCAGGGGGTCGCAGCAGACTTGGCGCAACTTGAGCAGGGCATTCATGATGCGGATGCGCGCGCCGGTGAAGCCGCTGCGTTCCAAGGCGCGCTTGACCTGACGGTCGGCGGCCACGCGTACGCTTTCATACAAGGAACGCTGTTGCCCTTCTAATTGCAGGAATTGGATGATGTCGTTGCGTTGCGGTATGTCGGTCGCCACGTCTTCTTTGCGTCTGCGCAATATGAAGGGGCGTACCCGTTGCGCCAATAATTGCGCCCGTGCCGTTTCGGCCTGTTCTTCGATCGGCTTACGCCACAGCCGGGAAAAGCTGCGCGCATCCCCTAGCCAGCCGGGCATGAGGAAATCGAATTGACTCCAGAGTTCACCGAGGTGGTTTTCCATCGGCGTGCCGGTCATGCACAGGCGGTGGCGCGCTTGCAACCGGCGTATCGCACCGGCGCTGCGCGCGGCAGCATTTTTGACAGTCTGGGCTTCGTCGAGTATCAGTAAATGAAACGGCTGGCGCGCCAAGGCATCGAGGTCGCGCCACACCAAGGGATAGGTGGTCAAGACGATGTCGTATTGCCCCATGCGGCTGAAGTCGGCGGCGCGCTCCGGGCCATGCAAGGCCAAAACGCGCAGGCTCGGCGTCATGCGCCGCGCTTCGGCTTGCCAATTGAATACCAGCGAGGTCGGCAGTACCACCAAAGCCGGTTGATCGAGGCGGCCGGCTTGCTGTTCGAGCAGGATATGCGCCAGTACTTGCGCAGTTTTTCCCAACCCCATTTCATCGGCCAAGATGCCGCCCAAGCCATGCGTGCGCAGATACTGCAACCAAGCTAAGCCATGTAATTGATATGGGCGCAAGCTGATGGCCAAACCTTCCGGTGCCGCCACCGGTGTCGCCGCACCAGCCAGACGCAGGCGCTGCGCCAAGGCCGTCACATTGGCGTCGCGGCTGATTTGCCACACGCCGCTGCGCGTGGTGTTGGCCAATTGCGCGCACAAGTCTTCCAGGCGTGCCGCATCCCAACTGCTCACGTGCAGTGGGCCGGCCGGGCGGCGCGTATCGGTGAGCAGATCGAGCAGGGCGGCGATGACGGGTTTGAGCAGCGCGGCAGCGGCATCGACGCGTCGGCCACCGGGTAGCCTTAAAGAAATTCTTTCTTGATCATCGATGGCGGCCACTTGTGCACGGCGTAGCCAACGCCGGTCGCTTTGTAGCAGGCCAGCCAGTGGGGCCACCAAATCGTGCGCTTCGCCATCGATCTCCATGCCCAGACTCAGCATCCACCAGCCGGAACGACCGCCGCGCTTGAGTTCGCCCAGACGGCGTGGGCGCTGGCGGGCTAAGGCTGTAGCCGGCACTTTGCCGTAGACTTCGCCGTTGCTTTGTTCGATCAGCAAATGCCAGCGCTCGACCGGTACGCTTTCATGCGCGAAACCGGGGGCGATGACGATTTGCCAGCCGCGCGCCTGTAACAGGGGTAATTGTTCCGTCCAAAAATCACCGAAACTTGCTTCCAGCAGCAAGGACCAGCGGGCGCTGTGCGGCTCGGCCAGTTCATCGGCGCGCCATTGCAGCGCCGATGCGGGCAAACGGTGCATGCCGGCATCCTCCATGCAAGCCAGGGCTTCGATTTCGGCCGCCAAGTCGCGCCAGGATTGCACTGCCGCATCAGCCGGATCCACCTGATCGGCTGGGCCACGCCATTCGCCTTGCCCAGTCCCAGCACCGTGGTAAATCCATTCGAGTTCGGCAATGCTGACATTGCCGCCCCGCGGGCCGAACAAGCCGACCGGGCGCAAGCCCAACACGCCGTCGCCGCGCGTGAGTGTGCGCAAGGTCAGACGTGGCTGGAAGCGGATAGGTGGTAGCAGAAGCATGCGCGCAGGCGGGGACCAAAACGGTGGTGGAAAGCTGGTATTCTGACAGCGGCAAGCCGGCGCGTCCATGTGTGATGAACTCACTGCGCTGCGGTGGCGGCAGTTTTGCCTGTAAAGCCGCACAAACGAGGGACCGAGCAGCGGCCGACGGTGGTATAGTGCGACCTCCGTGATTTTCGAAAACTATGATGTCCTTTGCTACCTTGGGCTTGACGCCCGCGCTGCTCGCTGCGCTCAGCGCGCAGCAGTTTACCGCGCCGACGCCGATACAAAGCGCCGCCATTCCCTTGATTTTGCAAGGGCAGGACGTGATTGCCCAAGCCCAGACCGGTTCCGGTAAAACCTTGGCTTTTTGCGCACCATTATTGCAAAACTTGCAATCCCCGGCGCGTCCGCGCGCGGTGCAACTGCTGATTCTGGTGCCGACGCGCGAATTGGCGGCGCAAGTCGGCGCCAGTATCGAGCAATTGGCGCGCGCTTTGCAAGCGGCTGCCAAGCTGGCGGTTTTGTTCGGCGGCGTCTCGCTCAACCCGCAAATGCTGCATTTGCGCGGTGGGGCAGATATCGTCGTCGCCACGCCCGGGCGTTTGTTAGACTTGGTACAGCACAATGCTCTGAGCTTGAGTCAGGTGCGCAGTTTAGTGCTCGATGAGGCCGATCGTTTGCTGGAACTCGGCTTTGCCGACGAGTTGGCGCAGATTTTGGCTTTGCTGCCGGCGCGTCGCCAGACTTTGCTGTTTTCCGCCACCTTCCCAGCCAATGTCGAGCAACTGGCCACGCGCATTTGCCAAGTGCCGACGCGCATAAGCATCGCTGCCGAAGATGTCAGCGCACCTGATATTAGCGAGCGCGCGATTGCTGTCGATGCGCCGCAGCGCACGCAATTACTACGCCATTTGATTCGGGCCGAAGGCTGGAAGCGTGTGCTGGTGTTTGTTGCAACGAAGTATGCTGCCGAATTGGTTGCCGTCAAGCTGCGCCGTTTGCATATCGCGGCCGAACCGTTTCATGGAGAATTGAGCCAAGGCAAGCGTACCCAAGTCTTGGCCGATTTCAAGGCCTCGCGTTTACGCGTCGTCATCGCCACCGATGTCGCCGCACGTGGCATCGATATCAGTGATTTGCCGGTAGTGGTGAATTACGACTTGCCGCGTTCCGCCGATGATTACACGCACCGCATCGGTCGTACTGGCCGCGCCGGGCGTAGTGGGGTAGCCGTGAGTTTCGTGAGTGCTGATCATGCCGCCCACTTTGAATTGATTCAAAAACGCCACGGCTTGCGCCTGGAAATGGAAAGCGTAGATGGCTTCGCTGCCACCGAGATAGCGTTGGCACCGGCCGTGCTCGATGCCAACGGTGGCGTCAAGGGGCGGCGTCCGAGTAAAAAGGATAAGTTACGCGCGCTCGCTGCTGGTGCTGCTAAGTAAAGCAAGGCTGCGGCAATTTTCATCAAAAATCTGACTAGGGTTTGAAACCCCGGCCTTCAGAGGCTGTCGCAAAAGGGTAGTGAGTCGGTATCATTACCCCAACTGGTGGCCACGTCATTCCTGCGCGCTTTTAGCAGGAACCCAGCGGCGTTCGTGGTTAACTGAAAATGCCAGAAATTGTGGCATTTTCAGTGTAAAAAACGACGCTGGGTTCCCGCCAAAAGCATGCGGGAATGACGAGGTATGCGGTGTTTCAGATGTAAAAAACGTCCATCAGGCTTTTGCGACAGCCTCTTCAGAGGCTGTCGCAAAAGGGTAGTGAGTCGGTATCATTACCCCAACTGGTGGCCACGTCATTCCTGCGCGCTTTTAGCAGGAACCCAGCGGCGTTCGTGGTTAACTGAAAATGCCAGATATGATCGTGTTTTCAGCGCTGAAAACGACACTGGGTTCCCGCCAAAAGCATGCGGGAATGACGAGGTTGCAGCATGCGGGAATGACGAGGTATGCGGTGTTTCAGATGTAAAAAGATTCCATCAGGCTTTTGCGACAGCCTCTTGTTGCCACAGCCTTATTGTATCGCGTATAAATTGTTTATTTAGTACCGAAAATACGGTCACCGGCGTCGCCGAGACCGGGCACAATATAGCCATGCTCATTGAGGCACTGGTCGATCGAGGCCGTAATGATAGGCACATCGGGGTGCGTCTCTTGCATCACCTTAATGCCTTCCGGGGCGGCCAGCAGGCACACAAACTTGATGCTGACGGCACCGCCGGCTTTCAGGCGCGTGATTGCCGCAGCTGCCGAATTACCAGTTGCCAGCATAGGATCGACCACAATCACCAAGCGCTCGGCGATATCTTCCGGCACCTTGTAATAGTATTCGACCGGTTCCAGCGTGACCGGGTCGCGGTACAAGCCGATATGGCCGACGCGCGCGTTGGGCAACAGATCGAGCATGCCATCCAGAATGCCGTTACCGGCGCGCAGTACCGAAATCACACATAACTTCTTGCCGCTGATGGTAGGGGCATCGATGACTTGAATCGGCGTTTCAATCCGCGTAAACGTGATCGGCAAATCGCGCGTCACTTCATAGGCCAGCATTTGGCTGATCTCACGCAGCAGACGACGGAAATTGTCGGTAGGCGTATCTTTGCTGCGCATTAAAGACAGTTTGTGCTGCACCAAAGGATGTTTGATTTCGGTAACTAACTCGTTCAAGATATTTCTCCGGCTAATTTTGACGTGAATGCTATTTTACGTTGCTCCTTTGCTTGGCGGGAAAAACTTCTGTGCAGTAGAAGCAGAATTGAACGGTATTTCCCGCTTTGCTCGCGGCTTTGTTTGTGTTCGCTGTGCTCGATAATCGAAGATAAGAAGTTCCGGCGCCACCAGGCCAGTGGTGCCGGTGAACGGCTCAATTATCAGGAGTAGCACATGGACAGCAATCAGACACTGTTGAATAAATTTTCTCTGGGAAACTTTTCCCTGGATCGTCATCTCGATCAAAAGGAAGATTTGACGAGTACTCCTGATGCCCTCGAACGCAATTCGCGCATAGACATTAAAGGTATCCGCGAAGCCATCGCCCGCGTCGAAGCCGAGGCGCGTGCCACGGTGGCTTCTGAAAGCCGCCTTCAAGCCGAAACGCAGGCGCGTGCCTTAGCCGAAACACGGGCCGAGGTAGAAGCCGAAGCGGCCGAACTGGCACAGAAAAAATTATTGCTTGAACAGCAAAGTGCAGCCAGCAGCCAGCAACGTCTGATGGCCGAGCGGCAATCGCAAGCCGCGAGTGCCGCGCGCATCGCGGCCAACGAACAAGAAGCGCGCGATTTGCAAGAACGTGCACAAATGGAAAGCCGGGCGCGTGATCAATCTGAGCAACGGCAAAAATTGGAACAGGAAGCGCGCATTCGCGCAGAACTGCAATTCAAGGCGGAAACGGAAATCAGCGCCAAGGCCAAAGACGACGTCAACAAATTAAGCAAACAAACCGAAGTGGCACGTAGTTGGGCAGCCGAACGCGTGGCGGCCTCCGAAGGTGCGCGACAACAAGCAGTCGAGCGCGCCCGCGCCGACGCCCGTGTGGCTGAGCTGGCACGGGAACGGGAAAA
Organism: Undibacterium sp. CCC3.4; assembly: GCF_034347425.1. Lineage (GTDB taxonomy): Bacteria > Pseudomonadota > Gammaproteobacteria > Burkholderiales > Burkholderiaceae_D > Undibacterium. Next base: position 4,052,176 of record NZ_CP133779.1, on the reverse strand, counting down.
ACGCGAACGTGAAGCGCGCGTGACCTCCGAACTGTTGGTCAAAATGCGCACCGATACGCTGCAATCGAATAAAGAACGCGAGCAAGCCGATGTCATGGCGCTCGAATATGCGATCAATCGCGCACCGCTGGAAGCACGGGCGCGCGAAGATGCCCTGACCCGCGTGGCTCTTGAGCAAGAGCAAGACGCCATGGCGCAAGCGCGGATGGAATCGGAACGCCGTGCGGCTGAATCGATTCAATTGCGCATGCAAGCCGAACAAGAATTGCATGCTGCTGCCAGCAAACGTGAACAGGCAGAATTGATTGCCGCAGCGACGGCGCAAGCGCGCCGCGAAGCCGAAGATAAAATCCGTGAAGTCACCGAAGCGCGCATCCGTACCGAACGCGAGTTGCAATCGAGTGCGATGAGCCGTATAGAAAATGAGCAACATGCTGATGCGCAAGCGCGCACGCGCATGGCCGCCGAAGTCGAGGCCTCGGAAGAAGCGCGCGCGCGCCGCGTCGCTGAAACGGAAGCGACCGAGATCGCACGTCGTCGTGCTGCCGAAGAGCACCGTGCGGCGCAATTGGCGAAAGAAAGAATTGAAATCGAACGCGTAGCTGTTGAAGCGGCACGCGAACAAGCGGATGCTCAACAGCAAGCTTTGAGTGCCAGTGCCTTCCAGGCTGAATTACTCCAACGTGCCAATCTGGCATCGGGCCGCAAGGCCGACAGTGCGCGTGAGTTGCTGCATATTGAGCAACTGCGGGCCGATGCCGAACAGCATGCGGCTGATGCCTTGGAGAAAAAATTACAGGCTGAACGCGGTATGCTGGAGCAAACAGAAGCGCGCGCCAAGGCCGATCAAGCGCATGCCGAATTGATGCAGATGCAAGCTGCGGCCGAACAAGCTGCACGTATGGCACAAGAAACCGAATACTTGGCTGAAAAAATCACGTTGGAACAAGCCATGGAACAAGCCGACCTGCAACAACGTATGGCCGCTGCCACGGTCAAGAAGAGCAGGGATGTCACTGAATTACTGCGCGTCGCTCAGCAAAGCGCACAAGATGAGGTAAAAGCTATGGCCCTACTCGATCAAAAGTTGGAAGTTGAACAGCGTCGCGCGCAAGCCGTGGCCGATATGTTGAAAAGTGCCGAAGCCAAGTTGGCGGCGGAACAGGCAGCACAACGCGAAGCTGAAGCGAAACAATGTGCCGAGCAAGAGCTGGCCAGTCATGCTGTAGCCAGAGAGCAAGCAGAGCGCGCCAGCAGAGTAGCATCAGAGCAAGCAGCGGCAGCTGAAAAACAAGCTTTGCAACAAGCTGAAATCCATACGGCGCTGCAAATAGAAAATGCTAACTTGGCCGTTTTGAAGGGCTTGCAAGCACTAGAACAAACTCGTGCCGAGCAAGTCTTGAACCAGGCTGATAAACAAGCTGCCGCCGCTGCGCAAGAAAAACTGGAAGCGCAGCAAGCCGCGGCTGGCGAAGTGATCGCCCGTGCCCATGCCGATCGCCAACATATGCAAGTATTGCAAGCGCGCAAAGAGCAAGAAATCGCCGCACGCTCCGCACGCCTGGCGATGATACAAGCAGAACAGCAACGTTTAGAAAAAGTGCAAGAGCATGCTGAACTGCAAAAACAAGCAGCGACAGCGGCACAAGCCAAAGCCAGCCAAGCCGAAGAATTGGGGAAAACGCTGAAATTACGCGCGCAATCGGAGCAAGAGGCACTGACGGCAATCCAAGAAAAACTGCAAGCAGAAAAAAAACTGACAGCCGAATTACAAGCCAAGGCCAAATCCGAACAAGCGCAGCGCGATCAACACTTGGCGCGCCTTGAAGCCGAACAAGCTTTGCGTACTGCCAGTGAATTGAAGTTGGCCGAAGAGAAAAAATTGTGTGCGCAACATGAGGAACAAGCGAAAGTCGAACAGTTCGCCGCCGAGGCGGCAGCCGCACGCGTCAAAGCAGCGGCACAACTGACACGTTTGGGGCAAGAAAAAGCGCAGTCGCAACAACAAGCGGCAGCGGCACTGGAACAACAGGCCAGGCTGGAAGCCGCCGCTGCACGAGCCGCCAAACTGGCAGCAGTAGCAGCAGCAGAGCAATTGGCAGCAGAGACTATCAGCCATGCTGCGACACAAGCTGCGGCCCAAGCGGCGCAACAACAAGCGACCGCCGCAGCGGCACGTGCGCAAGCCGAACAAGCCGCCGAGCACACCGCGCAAGCCAGCTTGGCAGCCGAATTGGCATTGCAAACCCAAGCCCAAGCTTATGCCGATAGTCAGCATAAAGCGCATGAATTGCTGGTGGAAAAAAATCGCCGCCTGGCTGAATTGCATGAAGTCATGCAACAACGTTGTGCAAAAGAAGATGCCTTGCTGGCCGCGACCACGGCACAATTGTCTTCTGAGCAATCCGCACAATACGATGTAGAACAAGGCCTGCGTGCCGCCAGCGAAGCACAGCAGTACGCGGCTGCCAACGCCCATGCCGAGCAAGTAGCCCGTTTGGCGGCACAGGCAACGCTGGCTTCGCAACAGGCTTTGCACCAAGAATTGGCCGCCCATGCTGATGCGCAAAAATTGATGGCAGAAATTACACAATGCTGTTTGCAGCAAGAGCAACAGTTGCATGCCGCCCAGCAGGAACGTCTGCACGCCGAGCAAGCTTTGTCGGCCATGCTGAACGAAAAACAAGCGGCGGAGTTGGCGGCAGCACAGGCAGCACAGGCACGTTGCGCGGCTGAGCAAGAGCAAGTGAGCTTGCTGTATGCCCGTGAGCAAAGCGACACCGCCACGCGTCTGGCTTTCGAAGAACTCAATACGGCCGAAAAAACCTGGCTTGCCAGCGCGGCCGAAGAAACTCTCATCAAACGCCAAACCAGCGCTGCCCTGGAAGAAAAAACTGCTTTATTGCAAGTTGCGAGCGCGGCTGAGCAAGCGCGCCTGGATTTAGAACAGCAATTGACTGCCGAATTGCATACAAAAATAGCTGCAGAGCAAAGTCAACAACAAGCACTGGCCGCGCGCCTGTGCGCCGAACGCGCCGCGCAACAATTGGCCAGCGACCGCGCCGCGCAAGAACAGGCGGCCGCGTCAGCGGTTGAGCAACAACGGGCGAGTGAATTGAGTATGTTCACCGTCTCCTTGCAACACGCCGAAGCGCAACATCTGGCCGCGCAAGCAATGGCCGATAAATTGCGTGAAGCAGAAAGCTTAGCAGCTTTAGAGCAGCAACGGGCCGACCTGGAATTAGCAACACTGGCCACGCTCGAACACAAGGCCGCGGCCGAGCAAGCCGCGCTGCAGCAAGCACAGCAACGCGAACAAGCCGAACGCGCGTATCTGCAGGCCGCAGAAATTCGTGCCCAAGCCGAACAAGATGCCAATGTCGCCATGCAATTGCGCTTGCAAACAGAAACCGAAGCCATGGATTTGGCCAAACTGCATGCTGCTGCGCAAATTCAAGCCGCCACACTGGCGCAAGAGCAGGCGAATGAATTAATGTCTTTGCAGCAATTAGAAATCGATAAGGCCGATCTGGCACAGCGTGAAATCGCCGCCATGCAAGCGAAACAGCAAAGCGAACAGCGCAGCATGGAATTGACGCAGTTATCTTTGCAAGCCATCAACGATAAAATGGATGCCGAGATGCTGATCATCACGGCATCGGAAGCGCGCTTACACATTGAAGCAGAATTGACGCAACAAAGCCAGTTGCGTGCCGAACAAGTGCTGGCTGCCAATGCGATCGAACAAGAAAAAATCGCTGTCGAACAAGAATTGTCGGCAGCAGCAGCGCAACAAACCGAACAAGCACGCTTAGCAATTGCAGAAATGCAAGCTCGGATCGTGGTCGAGCAAGAATTGGCCGTAGTCGAAGCGCAACGCTATGCAACTGAGCAAAAATTGGCCGGTGAATTAGCTGCGCGCTTGCAGCAAGAGCAAGAATTGATGCAAGTCTTGGCGCTACAGGAAGAACAAGAAGCGGCCTTTGCCGATCGCTTGCTGGCACGTCGCGCCAACTATGCCGCTGCCAAAGCTGCGCTGGAACAAGCACAAATCGCTGCACAAGCACTGAGTGAAGAAGAAGCCGAGCAACAGGCTGTATTGATGCAAGCGCAGCAGCAAGCGCAACAAGCCAGTCGTCAGCGTCAAGTTGATTTTGAGCAACAGCAACAACAACTGGCCGCTGCCGCTGCCGCCGCCCGTGCGCAGTACGAAATCGAACGTGCCCAAGCCGAACACAGCGCACAGGAATTGATGCAAACTTTGCGTCAAAACCAACAGCATAGTGCCGAATGGCGCGAACAAGCGCAGCATATGCTGGCGCAATCGAGTGTGGAATGCGACTTGGAATTGCTGCAACAAGAAGCGAAACAACAACTGGACCGTTTCCGCTTGCGTCTGCGTCCCTCGGTTTTGGCCGGCTTATTGATGTGTGCCGGCCTTATCGGTGCTGCTGGCTTTGCCAACTTCGGTGCCGCATTGCCATTCACGAGCGCATTTGCCGCACCGACTGCCCCACTGAGCACACCGGCCGCCGCACCGCGGGTAGATAGCACGATGCAGTTTTCTTACCAGCTCGCCGCACCGCTGGCACCGCAAGCACCAGCCGACGTCCATGCCGTCGTCACCCCGGCGGTGCAATTGGCTTTTGCAGCAAATTGACATCCTCCCCGACCTAAAGAGGCTGTCGCAAAAGGGTATTGAGTCGGCATCATTACCCCGACTGGTGGCCACGTCATTCCTGCGCGCTTTTGGCAGGAACCCAGCGGCGTTCGTGGTTAACTGAAAATGCCAGATATGATCGTGTTTTCAGCGCTGAAAACGACACTGGGTTCCCGCCAAAAGCACGCGGGAATGACGAGGTATACGGTGTTTCAGGTTTAAAAACGCGTCCATCAGGCTTTTGCGACAGCCTCTGAACGACGGGGTTTTACGCGCAAATCCGATAAATTGAATCCGGCAGCAATCGCCGCTGCGCTCCATTGGAAAGCCGCCACTTTTTCACTATCCACCCAGATGCACTCTCCAAGCAGCAGCGGTTTGGCGGTGGCACCGAAATCCAAATGCACTGCCAGTCGTTTGCTCATAGCCGCGCTCTGACACGTGAAGCCGTGGCACGGGCCGCCTCGATGCGCTCAATTTCATCGAGCGTTTGCGCTTGCGGTTGACAACTTTCCCATACGCCGCGTGCCAAATTCAAAGCCTGCACCACTTTGAGGAAGGTGATCAATTCGACTTTGCCGCCACCTTCCAAATTTTTAATCGCTTGCACGCTGGCACCGCTTGCCAGCGCTAAGTCTTCTTGGCGCAAACCGCGCGCCGCGCGCGCCAGTCGCAAGTTCTTTCCTATGCCGGAGGCCAACTCGGGGGCGCTCATCAGTTCGCAGATCATGGCTTTCCTTGAATCTCTTATTTACCAGATTAAGTATAGCAGCTCTTAGGAAAGCTACAATCAAGAGGATGAACGTTCGCACGCGACTCCCAGGAGTCTGTCGGGCTTAGGAGTAATCGGCTGCAAAATCGCTTCGATTCCTTCAGTCCGACAGACTCCTAGTAATCTCTGAACTTGATTTCCGGAAAAACCATCACCGCCACAAAGCCCTTGTGATCATGGTTGTAGATACGCAAGCGACCGCGATGACGGCGCACGATGCGGTCGACGATCGCCAGTCCCAGTCCGGAACCATTGGCTTGGCTGCGTGAAGCATCGGCGCGGGTGAAGGGCTTGAGTAATTTATTGAGATCGTCACCCGGGGCACCCTCTCCATAATCGCGAAAACTGATCAGTATGCCTTGCTTTTTACCTTTGTTTTTATACGAGCATTGAATCTCGATAACGGTATTCAATTGGTCCGGGTTTTTGCCGTAGCGGCAGGCATTTTCGATCAGATTGCTGAATAAGCGGCGCAATTCGGTGGCGTTGCCAGCGATATGCAAATCCTCGGCCAGTGCGCTGTGGATGTGCAGGTAATTCACTCGTGAATACTCAGAGACTAATTGCGCCAGTAATTGGCCGATATTGATTTGTTGGAAACGCAGACTCTCTATCGGCTTGGCATAATCGAGGAATTGATTGATGATTTCATCCATCTGGGCTAAATCGGCTTGCATGCCGGTGCGCGCCGCATCGTCGACGACCGCCATTTCCACTTCGAGTTGCATGCGTGCTAAGGGCGTGCGCAGGTCATGGGAAATGCCGGCCAAAATGATGCTGCGGTCGACATCGATGCGCGCTAAATCGGCCACCATGTGGTTGAAGCTGGCATTGGTGTCGCGAATTTCTTTGAGTCCGCGTTCCGGTAGTAGCGGTGGTTGCCGGCCTTGTGCCAGCAGGCGCGAGGCGCGGCTCAGGCGTGACAGCGGCTCGTTGATCAGTTTCGAACTGGCGGCCGCACCGAGTAGGGTGACGAGCAGGGTGGCAAACGCCCAACCCAGAACGGGCATCGTAAACGGTGGCTCAACCCGGTCTTCTTCCAAGCGCAGCCAATACGGGTCACCCTCGATATCAATGCTGACCCAAAAACCGCTGATACCGTTGACCGCGCGCGCGAAGCGGGTGGCCTGACCCAGCTTGGTTTTGAGCAGTGCGCTCAACTCTATGAAAAACGCGCTGGCTTCGGCGGCTTCAACGGTGTCGCCGTCGCGCAGAAAATAAATTCGTATGCCTTCGTTATTGGCCAAATCATGCAGTAGTGCGCGCCGCTGTTCCGGTGCCGCATGCGTCAGTGCCGAGCGCGTGATGGTCGCAATCGATACAATTTGCGTACTCAATTGCTGCGCCCGTGGCGAGCGCTCCAGGCTACGAAAGCTGAGTAGCCAGAATGCCATGCTGACGATGACCAAACATACCAGCATGAAGAAGGTGCGCCAGAACAGGCCGCTGCCTAACCATGTCAAGCTGTTGAGGTAAGAACGCATGCTACTGCGTGTTAGTTTTTATGGGCATCGGGAATGAAAACGTAACCGAGCCCCCACACTGTTTGTATGTAGAGCGGATTGGAAGGGTCGGGTTCGATTAATTTGCGCAGGCGAGAAATTTGCACGTCAAGGCTGCGATCAAACACTTCATATTCGCGTCCGCGCGCCAGTTCCATCAATTTTTCGCGCGACAGCGGTTGCCGTGCATGGCGCGCAAACACTTTGAGTACCGAGAATTCGCCGGTCGTCAGCGCCACGGTATCTTGCTTCTTTTTCAGTGTGCGGGTTGCCAGATCGAGAACGAAATCGCCGAAAGCGAAGCTTTGCGCGCCTTCCGAGGGGGCACCCGGCAATTCATCGGGGGCTTTGCGGCGCAAGACGGCATTGATGCGGGCCACCAGCTCGCGCGGATTGAATGGTTTAGGCAGATAATCATCGGCACCCATTTCCAAGCCGATGATGCGATCGACTTCATCGCTTTTCGCCGTCAGCATGATGATCGGTGTTTTATCACCGGCACCGCGCAGACGGCGGCAAATGGCCAAGCCATCTTCGCCTGGCAACATCAAATCGAGCACCAGCATGTCGTAGCGTTCGCGTATCCATAATTTATTCATGGCTTGCGCATTTTCCGCGCCGACCACTTGAAAACCTTGTTCGGTCAAGTAGCGGCGTAATAATTCACGCAAGCGCACATCATCATCAACGACCAGAATTTTTGCTTTTGGTGGGGAAATGGCGGGAGGGCTGCCGGTGTCAGAGAGGGGTGGGTGATTTTGCATGCGAATATCTTACTGGCATCGCTGATACTTGGAAACCGCTTAATGGCGAGGCTTACAAATTGTTACACATGAATTGTTACATTTTGCCTGTGAAAAACCCCTCCCGCAAACAGCGGGGAGGGGGCGGCGCTGTTGAATTACGCTAAATCAAAACGGTCGAGCTGCATCACTTTATGCCATGCGGCGACGAAGTCGCGCAAGAACGTCGCTTCGCCATCGGCACTGGCATACACTTCCGCCAGCGCGCGCAGTTGCGCATTTGAGCCGAACACTAAATCGACCACGGTGGCAGTCCATTTCAACTGACCGCTGGCACGATCGCGCCCTTCCAAGACGCCGGTTGCGGCAGCGGGGCGCCAGACGGTAGCCATATCGAGCAGGTTGAGGAAGAAATCATTGCTCAAGCTTTCCGGTTTATCGGTCAATACGCCGTGTGCGACTTGTCCCGTATTGGCGTTCAAGACACGCATGCCGCCGATCAAAGCCGTCATTTCCGGCGCACTTAAAGTCAGTTGCTGCGCCTTGTCAATCAATAAGGCCGCAGCGGCCGATTCGAAACCGGGACGCACGTAATTTCGGAAGCCATCGGCAGCGGCTTCGAGCACGGCAAATGATTCGACATCGGTTTGCGCTGGCGTGGCATCCATGCGCCCTGAGGTAAATGGCACGCTGAGCACGTGGCCGGCTTTGGCTGCCGCACTTTCGATGGCGGCAGCGCCACCCAATACAATCAGGTCGGCCAAGGAAATCTGCTTGCCATCGGTTTGCGCAGTATTGAATGCCTGCTGTATCGCTGTGAGTTTCGGTAAGACTTCGGCCAATTGTTGTGGTGCATTGGCTTCCCAGTCTTTTTGCGGAGCCAGCGCGATCCTTGCGCCATTGGCGCCGCCGCGTTTGTCGCTGCCGCGAAAGCTCGCCGCAGCGGCCCAAGCGGTATTGACCAACTGGCTGATCGACAGGCCGCTGGTGAGTAATTGCGACTTTAACTGGAGCAGATCTTGCGGGTCGACCAAGCGATGGTTCAGCGCTGGAATCGGATCTTGCCACAGCAAAACTTCGTGCGGCACCAAGGGGCCGAGTAAGCGCGCTGCCGGGCCCATGTCGCGATGGGTTAATTTGTACCAAGCGCGGCTGAAGGCCGTGGCGAATTCTTGCGGATTGGCTTGAAAACGTTTGGCAATGACTTGATACGCCGGATCGACACGCAAGGCGATATCGGCGGTCGTCATCATAGGCGCATGGCGGCGGCTGGCATCATGCGCATCCGGTACCGTGGTTTTAGCGGCCGGATCGGTCGGGGTCCATTGATGGGCGCCGGCCGGGCTCTTGCATAATTCCCATTCATAGCCGAACAAGGTGTCGAAATAGCTGTTGTCCCATTGGGTAGGGGTGGCAGTCCACGCACCTTCTATGCCGCTGGTAATGGCATATACGCCACTACCGTTGCCTAAGCTGTTTTTCCAGCCCAAGCCTTGCTCTTCGATCGGGGCCGCTTCCGGTTCCGCACCGACTCGCGCCACATCACCGGCACCATGGGCCTTGCCGAAGGTGTGGCCACCAGCCACCAGGGCTACCGTTTCTTCATCATTCATCGCCATACGCGCAAAGGTTTCGCGGATGTCGCGCGCCGAACCGAGTGGGTCGGGTTGACCGTCCGGACCTTCCGGATTGACGTAGATCAAACCCATCTGTACCGCCGCCAGCGGCTGAGCCAAATCGCGCTCACCGCTGTAGCGCTGCTCTGTCATCCAAGCGGTTTCGGCACCCCAGAAGGTCGCGTCGTCCGGCTCCCAGATATCTTGGCGGCCGCCGGCAAAGCCAAAGCTCGGGCAGCCCATCGATTCCAGTGCCACGGTGCCGGCTAATACGATCAAATCAGACCAAGACAGTGCTTGGCCGTATTTTTGCTTGATCGGCCAGAGTAAGCGCCGTGCCTTATCGAGGTTGCCATTATCAGGCCAACTATTGAGTGGCGCGAAGCGCTGCGCGCCACCGGCCACACCGCCGCGGCCATCGCTGACGCGATACGTGCCGGCACTGTGCCACGCCATGCGGATGAAAAATGGGCCGTAGTGGCCATAATCGGCCGGCCACCAAGGCTGCGAATCCGTCATCAAGACATGCAGATCGGCGATGACGGCAGCCAGATCGAGTTGCTTGAAGGCCGTGGCGTAATCGAAGTCGGCTGACATGGGGTTGGCACGCGGCGATTGTTGATGCAGAATTTTCAGATTCAATTGATCGGGCCACCAACTGGCGTTGCTGGGGGTGCCGGCGACGGCATTCTTACCTGCACTGTGGTTGAACGGACATTTTTCTTCATTTGACATGCTAGACTCCGGTGATAAGTGGCGGTGGGACTACTCCATGAAAGGCATGATGCATCTTAGGTCGACAATGACTGAAACGCTACTTAATTGAAATGATCGAATCGATTTATTTTAACTATAACGAAATGCCCGAGTAGCGTCTCAGCGCCTGACTCAGGTGAAGCGCTGACTCGGGAGTGGGTGAGGAGCCTGACGGCTCGATATACTGTGGCATCTCTAAGAGTGACTGTTTCGCGAACGCATAGGTTCCCGAGTTCAAAGACATTTTATGCAAATGATCACAGGCAATTTTAAGTTGGCGCTGGTACGCGGCGGTGTTTCCGCATAGAATCGTAGGCGTGCCGATTCACTGCGCGCCTCCTGATGTGGTTTTGCTGCACAGGATATTTCTGCCCATCCTATACAGGCTTGCTGACCGCATGAAACCAGTTGTTTGTGTCCGTGCTCTGTTTTACATTGTGCTGGTTTGGCTGACGATGGTGCCAGTCCTGTGTTGGTCGGCGCATGCTGGTCGGCACATGGCTGGCGGCAGTCAAACCGAAAAAGCGCCGCATAAGCCGCTACCGACTTGTGCTTCAGACCGGAAGGGTGGGGCGGGGGCATGTGAGGCTAGCCACGCCGAGGTGAGTAAAGCGGCGGCCAGCAAAGCGCAATTAGATGCCGATCAGAGGCAGATGCTGCGCGAGCAAATCCGCCAGAGCGAACAAGAATTGCCGCGCCCGCGGCATTGAGGGACGTGGCGCTGCCTTAACGGCGATGCTGCTTCATGATTTTTTGTTGCTCACGCTGCCAGTCGCGTTCTTTTTCAGTGTCGCGTTTGTCATGCTGCTTTTTACCCTTGGCCAAGCCGATCTGACATTTGATCCGACCTTTGACGAAGTGCATGTTCAGCGGCACCATGGTGTAGCCGGAACGTTCTACCTTGCCAATTAATTTACTGATTTCTGCCGCATGCAACAATAACTTGCGCGTGCGTACAGAGTCGGGGTGGATGTGGGTGGAAGCAGTAGGTAGCGCGCCTATGTGCGCGCCGAACAAGAAAATCTCGCCATCGCGGACGATGACATAGGCTTCTTTGAGTTGCAGGCGACCCGCGCGTATGGCTTTGACTTCCCAGCCTTGCAGTACGACGCCGGCTTCGAATTGTTCCTCGATAAAATAGTCGTGGAATGCTTTTTTATTATCAGCAATGCTCATGAGGGTGAAAATTTGGTTACTCGTCGTCGCAAATTTGCTTCGGCGATGGGGGTGACTCGGTTAAAATGCGAACCTGTGATTCTACCAAATGGTTACCTGAGATGGCAGTCGTACATAAAACAGTTTTCGTCGCTTACAGTGCTGCACAGATGTTCGCTCTCGTGGACGAGGTCGAAAAATATCCTGAATTTTTGCCTTGGTGTGGCGGCGTCACGGTAGTTGAGCGCTCAGAGACACATCTTACCGCGACTTTGGCGATAAATTATCACGGCATCAAGCAAAGTTTCACCACCCGTAATCAGAACCAAGCACCGCACACGATGGAAATGAGCTTGGTCGACGGCCCGTTCCGGCAATTGAGCGGCTGCTGGAAATTCAGCGAATTGCGCGCCGATGCCTGCAAAATCGAATTTGATCTCAGCTACGAATTTTCCAGTAAATTATTGGAACATTTGATCGGCCCGGTATTTGGCAAGATCATCAACAGCTTTGTCGATTCGTTTTGCGCCCGCGCCGATAAAGTCTACGCGTGAGTACCGCACTCGTGCAGGTGCAAGTTTGTTATTGCGCCCAGTCTGGCTATCGCTTGCTGGATTTGGAACTGCCTGCTGGTGCTACGCTGGCCGAGGCAGTCCAGGCCAGCGGCATCCTTGCGCTGTATCCCGAATTGACCATCGGCACTTGGACATATGGCGTGTTCGGCAAATTGAAGCCGCTCGATGCGCTACTTCATCACCTCGACAGAGTTGAAATTTACCGCCCTTTGTCGGCCGATCCTATGGAAGCGCGCCGCCGCCGGGCCGCCAAACAGCTGGCCGCCCGCACTTAGCAATCCGCCAAATGCTTTTTCACTGCTTCGCTTTCTTTTTGCCGTTCGGCATCGTCGAGGAAGTTACGTTGTCCATTTTTATCAGTACGCACGATGCGCGAGCCACCATCGAGGGACTGTTGATATGATCGGGCGCGCTCACAATTTTGTTTTTTATTATCAGCTAATTGTTGATCGGCTGCCGCTTTGCGGTCTTTCTCGGCTTGCTCGACGCGCCGTTTGTTGTAATCTTCATTGCGGCTGGACAAAGTTGCTGGCGTTGGTTTCGCCTCCGGCTCGGCCGCCTTGCTGGCTAAGCTATTACTTTGATTCTTGAGAATTTTTTTGCTGGCGATCGAAGCTGGTGGTGGGGTATCGGTAAATTGCTTGACGCCTTTCTCGTCTACCCAGACATACTGAGCGCTTGCATTAGCGCAACTAAGCATGAAAAGCACAGAAAACAGGCAGCGGCCGGTGTTGGACATAAGAAGTCTCGTTAAAAAATAATCAAAAGATGCAAGAGTTTTACACGCACAGAGACTAGACGGCAAGTTTTCTGTATAATTTGCTTTTGCGCCTATAGGAAATAGTATGCGTCTACTACAAAAAGCACTCACATTTGACGATGTGCTCCTCGTTCCAGCTTATTCAGACATCTTACCAAAAGATACTTCGCTCGCTACCAAGCTGACGCGAAATATCGATATCCGTATCCCTTTGATATCCGCCGCGATGGATACCGTCACCGAAGCCCGGCTCGCAATTGCCATGGCTCAAGAGGGCGGCATCGGTATCATTCACAAAAACATGACGGCCAAAGAGCAAGCGCGCGAAGTGGCCAAGGTCAAGCGTTTTGAATCGGGCGTCTTGCGTGATCCTATCACCATCCCGCCGAGCATGAAGATTCGCGAAGTCATCGCCTTATCTCAGCAACATGGCATCAGTGGTTTCCCTGTCGTCGAAGGTAACACCGTCGTCGGTATCATTACCAACCGCGATTTGCGTTTCGAAGAAGAACTCGACGCCGAAGCGCGCGCCAAAATGACGCCGCGAGAAAAATTGGTCTACGTCGATGAAGCGGCCGATTTGTCCGAAGCCAAGCGTTTGATGAATAAACACCGTCTCGAACGTGTGTTAGTGGTCAATGCTGCCTTTGAATTGCGCGGCCTCATCACAGTAAAAGATATCCAAAAATCGACCGAACATCCGTTTGCCTCCAAAGATGAACACGGCAAACTGCGCGTCGGCGCGGCTGTCGGCGTCGGTGCTGACAACGAAGAGCGCGTTGATTTGCTCTCCAAAGCTGGGGTCGATGTGATCGTGGTCGATACCGCGCATGGTCACTCCAAAGGCGTGCTCGACCGGGTACGTTGGGTAAAAGATAATTATCCGCACATTCAAGTTATCGGTGGCAATATTGCCACCGCAGCAGCAGCGCTGGCGCTGGTCGAGCATGGTGCGGACGCGGTCAAGGTCGGTATCGGTCCCGGCTCGATCTGCACCACGCGCATCGTCGCTGGTGTGGGCGTGCCGCAAATTTCTGCGATTGCCAATGTCGCCAATGCACTCAAAGGCACGGGCGTGCCGTGTATCGCCGATGGTGGTGTACGTTTTTCCGGCGATGTCTCGAAAGCGTTGGCAGCTGGTGCCTCAACCGTGATGATGGGCAGCATGTTTGCCGGTACTGAAGAAGCGCCTGGTGAAGTCATCTTGTTCCAAGGACGCAGCTACAAATCGTATCGCGGCATGGGTAGCCTCGGCGCTATGGCCGATGGTTCGGCTGATCGTTACTTCCAAGATGCCTCCAACAATGCCGACAAACTGGTACCAGAAGGCATAGAAGGCCGGGTTCCTTATAAAGGCAGCGTCTTGGCGATTTTGTATCAACTCGTCGGTGGCGTCCGTTCTTCCATGGGTTACTGTGGTTGCGCTTCGATTGACGACTTGCATACCAAGGCCGAATTTGTCGAAATCACTTCGGCCGGCATGCGCGAATCGCATGTCCATGATGTGCAAATTACCAAGGAAGCACCGAACTACCGTGCCGATTGATCGCCGTTTGACTGCGCGCCCTTAGGGCCGAGGAGAATAGCATGTCAGCCAGTGCTGAGAGCGCCAGTTCCACTACCATACTTTTCGCCAACTCCGGGATGGAACGGATGTTGAATGAAAAGTTCGAAGCGAAGATCAGCCGCTTCGAACGCATGGGTGTGCAACTGTTCGCCGTGGCCAATTGCTTTGTTTCGTTCGGCCATGTCAGCGGCCGTTCCGGTGGCAGTGGCCGTTCGATCACCGAGATGGAAGCCGGGTTTTCCGACAGCTTGGCTTTGTCGGAAGAGTTTGTCGTGGTGCCGGATTTAGCGGCCAACGAACATTTTGCCAGCCATCGCGGCGTCGTCGGCGTGCCCTACATTCGCTTTTACGTGTCGTATCCGATTTACGCGCAGGATGGCAAGCTGATCGGCTGCATCCGCCTGCTCGATTATCAGGTGCGCACGATGAGCGAGGCGCAGCATTTGTTATTGACCGATTTAGCGATCGTGATCGAGCGCGAACTGGCCTTGGGTCTGATATATCAGCAGCAAATCGAACTGCTCAAAGAGAACCGCCAACTCAAGCGTGAATCGCTGCTTGATCCGCTGCTCGGGACTTGGAATAAAACCGCCATCCTGCGCTCTTTGCGCATCGAGCTCGATCGCTGTAACAAGGCCCGTAAACCCTTGTCACTGCTGTTAGTGTATCCCGATCAGCTCGATGCGGTACGGGCCCAGTATGGCATGGCGCTCAGCGATCAGATTTTGATACGCACGGTCAGCCGCATACGCTCATGCATACGACCGTTTGATGCCTTGGGCCGTTACGGCAGCGACCAATTGTTGGTGGTCTTGCCCGGCGCTTCGCATCTGGTGGCCACCGCGGTAGCCGAGCGAATACGCTTGGCCATCACGATGCACCCCGAAGTAATAGGTAATACAGCAACTGCAATGACGATTTGTGCCGGGTTGGCAGCGAGCGACATTTTTCCCGACATCGATCCTGAAACATTCATCAGCCTGGCTGAACAAGCCCTGCTCTCTGCGAGGAATGCAGGAAACAATACGGTGGTTCAGGCCAAGCCCGACCATCCTGACATGATAATTTGATTTTATGCACTCTAAAATTCTGATTCTGGACTTCGGTTCACAAGTGACCCAATTGATTGCTCGTCGTGTGCGCGACGCCGGCGTGTTTTCTGAAGTGCATCCGTATGATGTCAGCGATGAATTCATTCGTAACTATGGTGCTGCCGGCATCATCCTCTCGGGCGGCCCCAACAGCGTCACCGATGGCGATACCCCGCGCGCACCGCTGGCGGTGTTCGATGCCGGCGTGCCGGTACTCGGCATTTGCTACGGCATGCAAACCATGGCCGCACAATTGGGTGGCAAAGTGGAAAACGGCACGGTGCGTGAATTCGGCTACGCCGAAGTGCGCGCGCGCGGCCATACCGCGCTGTTTGATGGCATTCATGACTTCGTCACGGCCGAAGGCCATGGCATGCTCAAGGTCTGGATGAGTCACGGCGACAAGGTCAATGACATGCCGCCCGGTTTCAAACTCATGGCCTCGACCGACAATTGTCCGATCGCCGCAATGGCCGATGAAGCACGGCGTTTTTATGCCGTTCAATTTCATCCGGAAGTCACGCACACTCTGCAAGGCGAAGCCATCATCGCCCGCTTCGTGCATCAAATTTGCGGCTGCCAATCCGATTGGAATATGCCCGATTACATCGCCGAAGCGGTCGCGTCGATTCGTGCCCAAGTCGGCAGCGATGAAGTGATCCTCGGTCTCTCCGGCGGGGTCGACAGCAGTGTCGCCGCGGCGCTGATACACCGTGCCATCGGCGACCAATTAACCTGCGTCTTCGTCGACCATGGCTTGCTGCGTCTCGACGAAGGCAAGATGGTGATGGAAATGTTTGCCAACAACCTCGGCGTGAAAGTCATCCACGTCGATGCCACGGCCCAGTTCATGGGTCACTTGGCCGGCGTCGCCGATCCGGAAGCCAAACGCAAAATCATCGGCCGCGAATTCGTCGAAGTCTTCCAAGTCGAATCGGCCAAGCTGAGCAAAGCCAAATGGCTGGCGCAAGGCACCATCTACCCGGACGTGATCGAAAGTGCCGGCAAAGGCAAGAAGGGTTCGCACACCATCAAGAGCCATCACAATGTCGGCGGTTTGCCTGATACTCTCAAGCTGCAACTGCTCGAGCCTTTACGCGAACTGTTCAAAGATGAAGTGCGCAAGCTCGGCGTCGCGCTCGGTCTGCCGCATGGCATGGTGTACCGTCATCCTTTCCCGGGTCCTGGCCTCGGTGTGCGCATCCTCGGTGCCGTCAATAAAGAATTTGCCGACCTCTTGCGTCGTGCCGATGCGATTTTCATCGAAGAGTTGCGCAATAATTTCGTCGATGACAAAGCCGCTGTGCCAGTCAGTTGGTACGATGCCACCAGCCAGGCGTTTGCGGTTTTCTTGCCGGTCAAATCGGTCGGCGTGATGGGTGATGGGCGCACTTACGAATACGTGGTGGCTTTGCGCGCCGTGCAGACGCAAGATTTCATGACCGCGCACTGGGCACATTTGCCGCACGAATTGCTCGGCAAAGTCTCGAACCGCATCATCAATGAAGTGCGCGGTATTAATCGCGTGGTGTATGATATTTCGGGGAAGCCGCCGGCGACGATAGAGTGGGAATGATTTTAGGTCTTTCAGCAGCTTTCGTGGACTATCGGAAAAGTAGCTTAACTTATTGATTTATATAAGTTTATACCGCGAAAGCTATCGGCATCTATTGACGGCAAGCGAATCTTTTTGTCGGTAATCCTGACGGTAATGAAAGCTAGGCAAGTCATCTAAAAATATTTACCGTCTGACCGTTTTCGGCTCTGACGGTAAAAAATAAGAGAAAGAGCTAGTATTCATGCGGGTTTCAGAGCATTCTGTGTCTTTTGAGTCGTTGACGGTAAAATTGCCGTTCTCAGGAGGACACCATGCTGACCGATACCGCACTGAAGAATCTCAAACCCAAGGATGCGCCCTACAAGGTGACGGACAGGGATGGCATGTATGTGACGGTCTCGACGGCGGGTACCGTCACGTTCCGTTATGACTACCGGATCAATAGCAGGCGCGAAACGCTGACGATTGGCCGTTATGGGCCAGGCGGTCTGTCGCTGGCCCGTGCACGCGAAAAGTGCATCGACGCGAAGCGGGCAGTTTCGGAAGGACAGTCTCCGGCGCAGGAAAAGCAGCGAGAGAAGAGGCGCCTTTCGGACGCCAAAACCTTCCAGGAATTTACCGACGAGTGGTACGAGGGTGCGCGGATGGCCGACAGCACGCGGTCGATGCGCAAGAGCATCCTTGACCGGGACATCCTGCCTGTGTTCAAGAGCCGCTTGCTGAGCGAGATAAGTCCTGATGACCTGCGCGATCTGTGCGACAAGGTGAAGGGGAGGGGAGCGCCAGCAACGGCAATCCATGTTCGCGACATCATCAAGCAAATCTACGGTTTTGCCATCTTGCACGGCGAGAAGGTGGCCAACCCTGCCGACGACGTTGGACCATCGTCGATCGCCACTTTCGTGGCACGGGATCGAGCGCTGTCGCCGTCCGAGATACGCATCATGCTCAAGCAGTTGGAGTACGTCGCTTCGTACCCGACCATCAAACTGGGTCTGCGGCTGATCTTGCTCACGCTGGTGCGCAAAGGTGAACTGATCCACGCGACATGGGATGAGATCGATTTCGAGAAAGCACTGTGGACTATCCCAAAAGCCCGCATGAAGGCCGGCAAGGCCCACAACATCTACCTGTCGCAGCAGGCGCTCGACATCATGATCGCACTGCGCACCTGCGCCGGTGGCTCAAGATACCTGTTGCCTTCGCGCTATGACGGCGACAAGTGTATGTCGAACGCCACGCTGAACCGTGTCGGGCAGATAGTCGTGGAGCGGTCGAAAGCGAAGGGTCTGCCAATCGAAAATTTCACTGTGCATGACCTGCGCCGCACCGGTTCGACCATCCTCAACGAGTTGGGCTTCAACAGTGACTGGATCGAGAAGTGTCTTGCCCACGAAGATGGCCGTTCATCACGCGGCATCTACAACAAGGCTGAATACGCCGAGCAGCGCCGCCACATGCTGCAAGAGTGGGCCGACATGGTTGACGCCTGGGTGGCCGGCGAATCGCACACCCCGACGTTGCTGCCCCCGTCGATGAAGATCATCACGACACAGGCGTTGCTTTGACGGGGCGGTGCTTGCGCTGACGCACGTCCGGCGAGGGGGCTCGTTTTATCTGCGCGCTGTCGGAAGCTTGGCGGCGCGCATCAAGCCATGCCTCTACCTCCGTCAAATCCCACACCACGCAGCGTGCGGTTAGATTGAACCTGCGCGGAAATTCACCGCGCCGTTCCATGTCGTAGATCGTGGTGTCGGCCAGAGGCACGATTTGTCGCAACTCGGGACGGCGGATCGTGCGTCGGAACGGCAAGATATTCGGCGCGATCAGTCGTGGTAGCGGCATGCCGTGCAGGTCGTTTGCATCAGAGTCGTTGTTCGACCTCGCGGCCTGCAAACTTCGATCTGCTTTGTTCATGATCTTCTCCATCAGCAGGGCAGTTGCTGCGTGCATTGCAACCGCCGATATAAATACGGTCCTGTGATGGTGATCTTTCCGGCATCTATTGAAAACTCGCTCAGGCGTGCATGAGCGTATTCCGATTGCGCTCACGCGGCGCGGTTGTGAATCACTTCGCCGTGATCTTCTTGAAGCCGCGATCCCGCGCCATGAATGCTTCGAGCATGTGCGGGATCAGCGTCGTGGCATCAATCGGCTCGCCGTAGGTCTGAGCATGTTGCGCGGCGTAGCGTTCCAAGTCGGTCTTCAACGCGGTGGTGAGCGCAATGGTGATTTTGACTGTCTCAGTCTTGGTCGGCAGCGGCCCCAGCCGCAGCTTGTTGGTGGTCGTACTCATTGCGATGATCCCTTCTGAAAGAACAGCGGCTGATACGGCCGCAGGATCAGATCCTTGTTCACCATAACCCGCATTGGGAAGCCGGGCCGGATAGTAAGCGTCGGCTGGATGCTCACATTGCGTTTGGTGATTTCCTGACCGACCTGGTTCACTGTGTCCTGCCCACTCTGACGTGTGGCGATGATGATTTTGCTATCGCTGCCGGTTCGATCAGGCGCAGCCAGTTCAGCACCCACGCCGAGTAGCGTGGACAGCGCAGCGCCAGCGAGGATGCGATCCCAATGCCAATCGACGCCATCTTCCAGTCCGGCATAACCCGCCGGGTCGATGCCGGGCAGGCGGTCGAGCGAAATGGATGAGGTATCGGGCAGGATCAACCGTGTCCACACAAGTAATACGCGCCGCTGACCGAATGACACCTGGCTGTCGTAGCGGCCGATCAGGCGCGAACCCTGCGGAATCAGCAGGAAGCGACCCGTGGCCGTGTCGTAGACCGCCTCGGTGACGTTGGCGATGACCTGTCCCGGCAGGTCGGAATTGATGCCCGTCACCAGCGCTGCCGGAATGATGGTGCCCGCCATCACTTGGTAGGGAGAGGTTGGCAATTGCAAGCTGGCCGGATTGCGGGTTGCGGTGTCGCCGCCATTGGCGACAAACGCCTGCTTCTGATCCTGCCGGTTTTGCACCGCCGTCGGGTCGGTCGGCTGCGCCGATGCGACCGCAGGCGCCATCGGATTGAATGGCTGGTTGCCAGATACCGACTCGGGCATGGCCGTAGTCGAAGTGGGCGACGCTGCCGCTTTGACCGCACCGCTGCGAAAGAAAACCCCCGAATGTGCCGCCTCGTCGGCATCACCTGGCTGTGCAATGCGCCCAGTCTGCGCGGGCGCTCCCGCGTTACGCTGTGCCACTATGGCCGGACCCAAATCGCCCGGCAATGGTTCACCCAAAACGGGCACCGGCTTGGCAGCCACCGGCACCTTGGAATAGTCCTTGGGCAACTGGTCGAGGTTCTCGGCATGTGAGACACGATCCACGTTGTACAGCTCGGCGGCCGCGTTGCGCTCGCGTTTGTGCGATTGCAGCGACCAAAGTGTGCCGCCCAATACGACCGCGCCCAGCGTTCCAGCAAGGACGGCCAGCATGCGCCGGTTCAGTCGCGTGACCGGGCGCGGCGACGCGCGCAGAGCCATGGTGTCCGGGTCGGCCTTATTCAACCCAGTTGGTGGTGGCGTGGCGGGCGTGCTCATGCTCAATGCCTCCGTGCCGTGCTGCCCACACCATCGGTGCGCTCAATGCGAACAACGGCGGCCTTGTCAGCGCCCAGCCGCAATTCGGCCGCACCGAACAACCGATCCACCACGTAGTACGGTGAGCGGAAGCGGTAGTTCACGAGCTGGCCATCACCCTGGGCTCCGATCACGAACAGTGGCGGCAACTCGCCCTGCGCGATGCCGGCGGGGAACTGGATGTAGACCCGCTCGCCGTCGTCGAAGGCGCGTAGCGGCTTCCACGGTGGACTATCGCCGGAAATCGCGTAGCGGAACTTGATCTGCTCCAGCGACAAGCCTGAGTCCACCGGCGCTGCCGTCTGAGCCTGCTGCGCTTGCTTTTGCAAGGCCAGCAGACGGTCCTTCGGGTAGTCCCACGATGCGGAGGCCATCCACGCCTGCGGCGTCGAAGACAGTTCGAGCAGGTACGTGCGGCGATTGGTGGTGATGACCAGGTTCGTCTTCAGCCCGATGCGCGTCGGCTTCACGAGAATGTTCACACGCAGGCTGGTGCCCGCACCGCTGGCCGTGTCGCCGACGATCCAGCGCACGGTGTCACCGGCCGAGACCGTCACCAACTCTTCGCCCTGCTGCAAAGCGATGACGGTGACGCGGCCCGGACTGGTGTAGACCTGATACAACGCGCCGTCCGCATAAGGCCAGACCTGGATGGCGTTGATGTAACCCTCGCGGCTCGGTGCCACGCGCGCTTCGGCATTGGCGCGCGCCACGCGCGTTTTCTCATCGGGTGATTCGGTTGCCGGTTTGTCCTCGGGTGCGTTGCGCAAGGATTTCAACTGCTCGGGCAGCGGCAGCGGTTTCGGAACTTCGACTACCGTGATGGGTTTGGGTGGCTCAGGCAACGCGTGCGCCGCGACAGATTCATCCAGCGTGATGTCAGGTGGCGGCTGTCCATGCGTGGCGCAGCCGGTGACGGTTGCCACGGTGGCACTCAGGATCAACGGCAAAGCGTAATTGCGGATTTGTGTTTTCATGGTTTCTTCACTCCTTCAGTTGCGTCGAGTTCGCGGCTCCAGGACAGGCCGTTGACATAGATTCCCAGCGGGTTTTTGCGCAGTCGCTCTTCGGTGCGTGGCGGCTGCAACACCACGGACAACATGGCGGTCCAGCGCTCGGTGCCCGAGGGCGAACCGTTCGCATAGTTGCGTTCGATCCAGCGCACCTGGAACGAGGATTCGCTGGCGCGAACCACACTGGTGATCTCCACCGCCGTCGAGGTCTGGCCGATGCGCGCGAATGGATCGTTGGTGCGTGCGTAGTCGTTCAGCGTGGCCGCACCCTTGTCCGTCGTGTAGTCGTAGGCTTCGAGCCAGTTTTGGCGGACGACGATGGGATCGATCGACAGCGAACGCACGTCGGTGACGAAGCGCGCCAGGTGGTAGGCGATCTGTGCGTCATTCGGCTTGTACGGCGTGGCCGCTTCGCCGACCGCGCGCACCTGGCCACCGGCGGCCACCTCCACCACATACGGCGTGACGATGGATTGCGCTGAGCGCCACACCAGCCCGCCCGCCATCAGTAATGCCAGCGACAGACAGCCGAAGGCCATCAGCCGCCAGTTCTTCGCCTGCACGCGGGCGCTGCCGATACGCTGGTCCCAGACCTGTGCAGCGGCCTGGTAGGGGGTGACAGGCTCGGGCGATTCCGAGTAGCGCACCTGGGGTCGTTTGAATAGCATGAATTTTTCTCCTCAAGGGTTAGCGTCAAGTGCTGGATTCATCGCGCAGGCTCGGACTGGCGCCGCTGCCACCGTGGTCGCCCGAGCGCAACGTGTGCGCCGCCGTCGAGACCGCACTGCTTGCCTGCTGTTTGCGCCGCATTTGTTTGGCCCAAGCGGGCTCGCCCGCAGGGGGCTTGGCGTCCGTCGATTCGGCTGATTCGGGTGCGCCGGCTGCCGCCGCAGGCGCAGCAGCCTCCGCGACGAAATTCGCTACGCGGTCCTTGACCGCTTTCGCACCGGCTGCGACGCGCTGGCCGACCGCACCGGCACCGCTCTTGGCCACATTGGCGAGGCCCGCGCCGGCAGCGCGAACACCGCTACCCTCTGATGCCGCAGCACCGGCCTGGTAGGCCGACTTCGCACCGCTTGCCATTGAGCTGGTCGCACGCCCGGCCGAAGCGGCGCTGCCGATGGCCGCGCGCGCGGCACCCGGCGCCATGCGCGCGCCCGCCGCGACCGCTGCGCCACCTGATGCGATAGCGGCACCACCGGCCACTGCCAAACCCGCGACACCCAGCGCCGTTCCGGCCGCAGCGCCAGCGCCGAGCTGTGGTGCGCCCGACACCAGCCCGGTTGCGATGCCAGGCCCGAAGATTCCCAGTCCCAGCATCGCCAGCGAGGCCAGCATGATGGTCAGCGCAAGGTCGATGGATGGTTCGGTGCCGGGCGGCACCTGAAACTGCGCAAACAGTCCCGTGCCAATGCCCACGATCACGGCCAGCACCAGCACCTTGATGCCTGACGACACCACGTTGCCCAATACGCGCTCGGCCAGAAATGCCGTCTTGTTCCACAACGCAAACGGCACCAGCACGAAGCCCGCGAGTGTCGTCAGTTTGAATTCGATCAGCGTGACGAAGAGCTGCACCGCCAACACGAAGAAGCTGATGATCACTACCAGCCAGGCGAGGAACAACACCGAGATGACATCGAGGTGCGCGAACACTTCAGGGAAGCCGGTCATGTCGCTGATCTGCGCCATGATGGGCCGTGCCGCATCGACGCCGACTTTGGCTAGTACACCCGGTCGTAGAAACTGCGCTTGCGTCAGCGTGGAACCCGACGCCACCAGCCCGAGACCGGCAAAAGAGCGAAACAGTATGCCCGCCAGATTGTTGAAATTGCCGATGATGAAAGCGAAGGCACCGACGTACAGCGTCTTTTTGATCAGCTTGCCAATGACCTCTTCGCCGCCCATGGCCCAGAACAGTCCGGCCAGTGTCATGTCGATCACCACCAGCGTGGCGGTGAGAAACGCCACCTCGCCATGCAGCAAGCCGAAACCCGAATCGATGTAGCGCGAGAAGACATCAAGGAAGTGGTCGATGACCGACAAGTCGTTCATGGCTCAGTCCTTTGGTGTGGGCGGTGGCGTTGCTGGTGGCGCAGGCGTGTACGGCGTGCCGCTGCCCATGAAGCGCCGCCGCGTGGCCTCGGCGGCCATCGTGCATAGCGCATCGCCGACCTTGGCGTGGTCGGCTTTGCACTGGGCGCGGACATCCTTCAGACGTTCGGGATTGGCCATCAGCGATTCGACGGACTCGGTGGGGACCGGCTTGTTGCACGCGGCCAGTAGCAGGGTGCAGGCGGTAACGGTGAGAAGGGTTTTCATGGTCGAGTCCTCATGGGTTGTAGAAGTTGATCGTGGTTGGCGTGTAGAGAGTGCCATCGCCCTGGAAGCGACGGCGCACTTCACGCGCACGCTCTTGGACTGCGACCTGCCGTGCTTGTTCCAGCGCGCTGGCCCGGTCCTGCGTGATCTGGAGCTGCTGCGCCTGGATGGTTTGGCGGGATAGCAGTGCCAGCAATTGGTTCGTCGCCTGCGTGGCCTGCAGCGCGCCAACGGCGGACTGGCTGCGGTTCACGAGGTCGGTCAAGGTCTGCTCGTCGGATGCGAAGTTCTGTACTGCTTGCGACTGCACCTGGGTCGCGGTGCGCAGCGCCTCCAACGAATTGCGCCAGCGCGTGCGGGCGTCGGTTGACATCTGACTACCCGACGTGGAGGCGGAATAGGCATTGGGATAGAGCCGCGCGAACTCGGCTTCCATCTGCGACAGGTTGAAGGCAAGCCCCTGCGCCTGTTGCAGGAGCTGGTTCGTCGCGGACAGTGCTGCACGTAGCTGATTAAGTGCGCTGAAGTCCAGACTGGTCAGATTCTTGGCGTCGTTCATCAGCATCTGCGCCTCGTTCTGGAGCTGCTTGATCTGGTTGTTGATCTGCTCCAACGCTCGGGCGGCCGTCATGATGTTCTGCACGAGGTTGGTCGGATCGATCACGACCCACTGCGCCTGCGCAGCAGGCATGGTGCCCACCAGAACGGCGGCAGCGATGGCAAGCAAGGTTTTCTTCATGGCTGTTTCTCCTGGGGTGTGAAGGGGAACGACGGATAAGAGGGAATCAGGTCTGCGGCCCAGTCGAGGCCGCGATGGCGCAGCCAGGCGGCGGCGAAGTCCGCAGGCGGCACCGACGCGGACACGGTGTCGATAGCGCGTTGGTCTTCGGGCTTGGCTGCACCGGCAAATGCCAGCGCCACCGGCCCAAGTCCCAGGTCAAAGACCCGGTTGCCGAGGCGCGACTGGTAGTAGTAGTCGCGCTTGGGCTGGGCGGTCGCCACGATATTGATCTGCCGCGCATTGAGGCCGAAGCCTTCGTAGATTGAGCGAATCTGCGGCTCGGTCGCCTGCGGATTGGGTAAGAAGATACGGTTCACGCAGCTCTCGATGATGGCCGGCGCAATACTGGAATCTTTGATGTCCGCCAACGACTGCGTGGCGAAGATCACCGACACGTTCTTTTTGCGCAGCGTTTTGAGCCATTGGCGAATGCGCGCGGCGAACACCGGGTCATCGAGGAACAGCCATGCCTCATCAAGGATCAACAGTGTCGGGGCGCCATCAAGGCGTTCCTCGAAGCGCGCGAACAGGTAGCGCAGCACGGCCAGCGCAGCCGCCTTGCTGTGCATTAGTTCTTCCATCTCGAAGCACTGCACGTCGGCGAAACCCAGCCTGTCATGGTCGGCATCGAGCAGCTTGCCGTGCGCGCCACCCAGCACATAGGGTTGCAGGGCTTGCCGCAGCGCGTTCGATTGCAGCAGCACAGACAAGCCGGTCATGGTGCGCTGGTCAAGCGGTGCGCTGGCGAGACTGTTCAGTGCCGACCATACGGCGTCCTTCACGTCCGGCCCAACGGACACGCCTTCGTGAATCAAACGTCCTTCGACCCACTCGGCCGCCCAGGCGCGGTAGCTGTCCTGGTCGATGCGGGCCAGAGGCTGGAAGGCGATAGCACCATCTGCGCCCAGGTCGTAATGCTCGCCACCGAGTCCGAGCACGGTGGCGCGAATCGAACGCCCCATGTCGAACGCGAAGATGCGCGAACCGGCATAACGGCGGAACTGCATGGCCAACGTGGCCAGCAGTACCGACTTGCCCATGCCGATGGGGCCGACCACCAGCGTGTTGCCCACGTCGCCGATGTGCGTGACCAGCCGGAACGGCGTCGCGCCATCGGTGCGGGTCACGATCAGCGGCGGGCCGTCAAGATGCGCATTGCGCTCTTGACCGGCCCACACTGCCGACACCGGCAGCATGTGGGCCAGATTCAAGGTTGAGACAATGGGCTGGCGCACGTTGGCGTAGGCGTGCCCCGGAATCGACGACAACCACGCATCGACCGCGTTCAAAGTTTCGGGGATCGTCACGAAGCCGCGACCCTGGATAGTCCGCTCCACTGCGCGCAACTTTTCGTCGGCGGCCGTTGCATCGGTATCGAGTACCGTCACGGTGGCGGTAACGTAGCCGAACGACACCTGGTCACTGCCCAGTTCCTGCAATGCGGCATCGGCATCCGCTGCCTTGTTCGAGGCATCGGAATCCACCAACGGGCTTTCCTGTTGAAAGATGGTTTCACGCAGCAGCGCGACGATGTTTTTGCGCTTGGAGAACCACTGGCGGCGAAGCCGCGTCAGTTCCTTCTCCGCCTCGGCCTTGTCCAGGCACAGGAAGCGGGTGCTCCAGCGGTAGGCAAAGCCCAGGCGGTTGAGGTCGTCGAGCAGGCCAGGCCAGGTCGATGTCGGAAACCCGCGCACCGACGCCACTCGTAAGTGCTGGTTCCCGAGCATCGGTGCAAGGCCACCCGTCAGCGGTTCATCGGCCAGCAGCGCATCCAGGTGCATCGGCACTTCGGGCACGGCCACCGCATGGCGGCGCGTGGACACGCAGGCATGCAGGTAGGTCAAGGTTTGACCATCGTCGAGCCAGGCAATCTCCGGCATGACCCCTTCGAGCAAACCGAAAAAGCGTTCGGTCTCCGACACGAATCCCTCCAGCCGTTCGCGCCAATCCACGCCTTCGACCTTGCTGTTCTCATACAGCAGCTTGGCGGCGCGGGCCGTTGATTCCTCGGGCGGCAGGTACAGCAGCGTCAGGTGGTACGTGCTCTCGAAGTGGCTATCGGCTTCCTCAAAAACGGCGCGGCGCTCTTCATCGACCAGCCACGACAGCGGCTCGGGAAATTCCGACACAGGGTAGTCGGCCGCTTCGCGCCGTTCGGCTTCCACGAACAACGCCCAGCCGGAACCGAACCGGCGCAGCGCGTTGTTCAAGCGCGCCGCTGTGGCGATCAGTTCGCCCTGCGTCGCGCTGTCCAGGTCCGGCCCGCGAAACCGCGCCGTGCGCTGGAACGAGCCGTCCTTGTTAAGTACGACACCCGGCGCGACCAGTCCAGCCCAAGGCAACCAGTCTGCCAGCAGGGCCGGGCGTGTGCGGTATTCGGCAAGATGCATCATGGCGTGTTCTCCGTGGGTCTCATACGTCCAACAACATGCGGTGCTTGATGTGTCGCGCGAACACCGCCATGAACTGCGCGTCCAGCCGTGCGCCCCACACGGCCAGCGAGTGTCCGACGATCCATAGCGCAAGACCGGGGAGCCAGAGTTGCAACCCGAGACCGACCGCAGCGGCCAGCGTGCCGTTGGCAATCGCCACCGTGCGCGGCGCGCCGCCCAACAAAATCGGTTCGGTCAATGAACGATGCAGCGGCACTTCAAAGCCGGGTGCGTCAGCAGGCAGCGCGTTCATGCGATCACCGCTCCACCTGCAAAGCTGAAGAAGGTCAGGAAGAACGAGGATGCGGCGAACGCGATTGACAGGCCGAAGACGATCTGCACCAGCTTGCGGAAGCCGCCGCTGGTGTCGCCAAACGCCAGCGTCAGGCCGGTGGTAATGATGATGATCACCGCGATGATTCGGGCCACCGGCCCCTGGATGGACTCCAGCACCGATTGCAGCGGTGCCTCCCACGGCATGTTCGAGCCCGCTGCATGCGCAGGCAGCGCCACGCACAGCAACAGCGCCGCCATGACGATGACCTGCATACCGACCTGAAGGCGGGCGTTGTGCAGAAGCGGATTTACGGAAGTGTTTGAAGTGTTTGAAATGTGCAAAGGTGTCATGACGGTTCTCCGGGTGTTGATAAAAGTGATGGGAAGGAAGGCATCAGCTCCGTGCTGAGTTGGTAGCCGTGGCTGTCGAAGCCGGTGACGCGGGCGATTTCCTGCACGCGGCGCGCATGGCCGCGACCGGCGATGTAGACGATGATGTTTACGGCCTCGGCGATCAGGGCGCGTGGTGCGGTCACAGCGACTTCGAGAATCAGTTGTTCCAGCCGCAGCAACGCGCCCGCTGCGGAACCAGCATGGACGGTTGCGATGCCGCCCGGATGGCCGGTGCCCCAAGCCTTGAGCAGGTCGAGCGCTTCGGCGCCGCGCACCTCGCCGACGACGATGCGGTCCGGCCGCAGCCGCAGGGTCGAGCGCACCAGCTCGGCCATGGTCACCACACCCGCGCGGGTGCGCAGCGGGACGTGGTCGAGCGCTGTGCATTGCAGCTCCACCGTGTCTTCGAGCACGATCACGCGGTCGCCGGTGGCGGCGATCTCGGCGAGCAGGGCATTGGCCAGCGTGGTTTTGCCGGTGCTGGTGCCACCCGCGATCAGGATATTCTGGCGTTCGCGCACGGCAGTTCGCAGGAAGGTTGCCTGCGCCTCGGTCAGGATGCCGTCGGCCACATAGGTGTCGAGCCGGATCAGGTTGACTGCGCGCTTGCGCAGCGCGAAGACCGGCCCCGGTGTCACGGGCGGTAGCGCGCCCTCGAAGCGTTCGCCCGTTTCCGGTAGTTCGGCGGATAGCAGCGGCTTGCCCGCATGCACTTCGGCGCGCACATGGGCGGCGACCAGTCGGATGATCCGTTCGCCATCGGCGGGCGTGAGACTGACGCCCAGCGGCTCGCGCCCACTGCTCAGTCGATCGATCCACAGCGAACCGTCGGGGTTGAGCATGACTTCCACCACGTCAGGGTCGTTCAATGCCTTGGCGATGTCCGGCCCCATCGCCGTGCGCAGCATGCGAACGCGACGTTCCAGTGCCAGCGAGGCCGACAAGCCCTGATCGCGCGGCGGGTTGCTCATGACGGTGCTCCCGCAGCTTCATCGGCAGGCACTGCGGCGTGAGCGTTTTCCTCTGTGCCAAAGAACTGGCTGGAGTCGGGCTGGATTTCCTCCACCACGTCCTTGACCAGGCTGCGCCCGCGCAGCAGATGTCGGCCGAGCTGTTCGATAAACTGCTCGAAGCGTGCGCGACCCTGAGCGCGTGCCGCTTCCTGATGCGCTTCCGGCACCGGCGTGCTGACGGTAAGGAAGTAGCGCACGTAGAGCGCCAGCGTCTCGATCAGGATGTTCTGATCCCGCTCCAGCTTGTCGAGCTGGCGAGACAAGCGGTCCAGACGTTTGGCGATGGCCGCTTCGCGCTGATCGCCGGAGTCGGGCGACAGGAACGAAGCCAACGCAGCGGCGATGATGGAGGACTTGGACAAGCCCTTCATGGTCGCCAGCTCGTCGAGCCGCTTGGCGTGCTCGTGTTCGATGAAAAGGTTCAGACGTGTGCGGCTCATAGGGATATCCCGTCATCAGGGTCAAGTGCGGCTAGCCGCGCCGTGCGTAGCAGGCGTGGATCGAGCTGGGTGGGCAGCGACAAGTCGTCGTCATCGAACAGGCCCAAGTCGTCCATTGCGTGTTCTGGTTCCGGCGTGAATACGACTTCGGACAGTTCCGGCTGCTGCTGGTGGCCACCGTCGTCGATGGCCCCGCCGTGTGCGGGGATGGCTAAGCCGGAAGTCGGTGCGGCGGGGGCGGGTATAGCCAGCCCGGTCCAATCGTCTGGCCGCAATGGCGGTGCGTCGGCGTAGTGCCCGAGTTGCAATGACGGCGGCGGCTGCATGCGCGTCTTGAAATTCGCATCCATGTAGTAGCGAATTTTTTTCGCCTTGATCGGTGGATGGCCGGACACCATTACCACCTCGTCGTCCGGCGGCAGTTGCATGACCTCGCCGGGCGTGAGCAACGGTCGTGCCGTCTCTTGCCGCGATACCATCAAGTGACCGAGCCACGGGGCCAACCGATGGCCCGCGTAGTTGCGCTGCGCGCGCAATTCGGTTGCGGTGCCCAACGCTTCTGAAATGCGCTTGGCGGTGCGCTCGTCGTTGGTGGCGAACGCGATGCGCACATGGCAGTTATCGAGGATCGAATGGTTTTGGCCATATGCCTTGTCGATCTGGTTGAGCGATTGCGCAATGAGAAATGCGCGCAGGCCATAGCCGGCCATGAAGGCCAGGGCGGACTCGAAGAAGTCGAGCCGACCCAGTGCCGGAAACTCGTCGAGCATCAGCAGCAACTTGTGGCGTCGTGCAATGCCGTCCGAACCATCGAGTGATTCAGTCAGGCGTCGGCCGATTTGGTTGAGGATCAGCCGGATCAAGGGCTTGGTGCGGCTGATGTCCGAAGGCGGCACCACCAGGTACAGCGACACCGGGTGATCGGCATCGATCAGGTCGGCGATGCGCCAGTCGCAGCGTGAGGTGACTTCGGCCACCGTGGGATCGCGGTACAGGCCCAGGAAACTCATCGCGGTGGACAGCACACCGGATCGTTCGTTTTCGCTCTTGTTCATCACCTCGCGCGCCGCTGATGCGACAACCGGATGCGTTGTTTCGCCCAGGTGGCGTGTCGTCATCATCCGGTGCAGCGTTACCTCGAATGGGCAGGCCGGATCGGACAGAAAATTGGCGACGCCACGCAGCGTTTTGTCTTCGTTGGCGTAGAGCACATGTAGGATCGCGCCGACCAGCAGTGCATGCGAAGTTTTTTCCCAATGGTTGCGCCGCTCCAGCGCTCCTTCGGGATCGACCAGGATGTCGGCGATGTTCTGCACGTCACGCACTTCGTGCATGCCGCGCCGCACTTCAAGCAGCGGGTTGTACGCAGCCGAGCGTGCATCGGTCGGGTTGAACAGCAGGCAGTGCGAGAAGCGCGAGCGCCAGCCGGCCGTCAAGGTCCAGTTCTCGCCCTTGATGTCGTGGATCACGGCAGAGCCGGGCCACGAAAGCAGCGTCGGCACCACCAGGCCGACACCCTTGCCCGAGCGGGTGGGCGCGAAGGCCATCACATGCTCGGGACCTTCATGGCGCAGGTAGTCGCCATCTTTACGGCCCAGGAAAACGCCGGCAGGGCCGGTCAGCCCGGAACTGCGGATTTCAGCGGGCAGCGCCCAGCGTGCCGAACCGTAGGTCGTGACCAGCTTGGACTGCCGTGCGCGCCACACCGACATGGTGACGGCCACCATGGCACCGGCTAAACCGCTGCACGCGGCGATGGCACCGCCGCGCAGGAAGATGTCGGGTGCATAGGCATCGAAGAAGTACCACCACTCGAACAGCCGCCACGGGTGATAGATCGGCGTGCCATACAGGTCGAACCACGGCGCGCCGAGGCGCATCTGGTATCCCAGTGCTGCCGCCGTCCACTGGGTGGCACTCCATAGCCCCAGCAAAGTGGTGGCGAAAACCATTGTGATCTGGCCAATCAGCACGCCGGTCGGCACCATGCGCTACCCCTCTTGTGATTGCTCGATTCAGTCCATTTCAATGGGCCGTCAGCGCGGTACACGCGAATCAGGATCGGCCGATCGTTACGGTTCGAAGCGGCACCGAAACGGCACCGTTTTAAGCATCACAAGTTTGGGGGCGCCGCGAGTATGAGCAAACCTGCTCCGGCGAAGGTCGGCTAAGAGGAGAGTACAGGGATGATTATTTCCTGTCGCTGGCACGAACTGCGAAGCTTGTCGTGTGGTATTTCCACAGACGAACCCACGTCCGCAGTGGCCATTGGACGCACGGCCTGCTGCTGCCGTTGACTCGTCATATGCTGCTTGTATGGCGCTACCGAACAGGTAGTTGGGATTGGAGCGGCAGATGATGGCGATAAAAGCCGCACACGAAGTGGGTGGAGCAATTCGAGCGGGAAGGTTTCAAGCGAGGGCGGGCTTTGCCCAATCGTATATTTCACGAGCGAGTTCCGCAGGCTGTTGCATGCTCACCACTTGGAATCCATCTTGTTCGAGCTTCCATTCATGGTCGCCGATGACCTCCTCAATGCGCTTGTATTCTTTGCGCTCCATCGCTTGCGGATCAGGCAGCAGCAGAAATAAGCCCATGGAATTAAGGTGGCGCTTGCGCCAGCAGGTCTTCAAGTCCAGGCTCGCCTTGAGGAGGTTCATCTCCACCGTAGTCGATGTCTTGTAGACGGCCGAGGTAACGCTGCCGCATGAGGTCGGCGTCAGTAAGTTCAAATCCAAGAAATGTCTGGAACCATCGTCGCCATCCACTAGAAGTCCTTGCTGCTCCTCTTGAACAAAGCGTTCGAAGTCAATGCCTGCGATCTCTTTGAGGTAACGGTTCACCAGGCGCCGAGCGTTTGGGGTGTCGATCGTTTCGAAGTCGCTTCCCCGCTTCTTGGGAGAGGGGGCCATGGTGACGACTTCCGCAAATAGGCGCTCGACCTTGTCCTCCCTGTCCTCTCCCGATGTGAACACGGGCGGCGAGATTGACAGGCAGTGCGATTCAAAGCGGACAGCGTCAAGAGGCAACTTGGCTTTGACGGCTTGTTGCAGAGCCTCTGCGGCATAGGCCATTAATTCGCGCGCCGACTTTTGCGGGAACACGTCCGGGTACACGCATTCGAACTTCTTGAAATCGTCCAACAACTTGAAATGCAGACGCTCGTCAGCGGATTGCACAGCCACACCCACAGTGAAGCGCTGCGGGGCAAATAGGTCAGGCTGCAATTCAATTGTTGCCCATGCGCCCACAAAGGCTGGCTTGGGCGTGGCTTTGGCCGCTTGGCTCAGGCTCCCATGGTCTATCTTGATGCCGATTGGTTTGGATTCGCTCATGCGATGACTCCCAATTGGTTAGCGAGCCAGCCTGGCTGCGACCGCGCATTCAACGTGGCGACGATGCCTGTTTTTGCGGCTGTTTGGTTTGGAAGGAGCAGGTCGATCAAGGCGTCGAGATCGGATTGCGCGTTTAAGAATGCGCCCGCATGTCCAGTCGCAGCCTTGGCCATGTCCACCTGGAAGCGCTTGAACTCCTTGCTGTCGAGGGCGCGTTGAGCCTGCTCCATGAGGCACTGCTTATTAAAGCCCTTGGTCTTGCCGACCCATAGCGTATCGTAAAGCAAGGTCTCGTGATCGATCGTGGCGTAGCCCCTGTCTGATCGGATGACATTGCCGAAGTTGCGGTCCCTGAGGTCGCTCCAATGGTCAAATGCGGCGAATTTCCGAGAGTCTTGCGAGCGCAGGAAAGCTTTGCGAGAGGCTATGAAATCCATTCGTTTGGCGTGGTCGCGCACCGCCGACCCAGGCACGGCCTGGCTGCACCAAGCCGGGCAGAGCGGGGCGGCAAAGTGATTGAACTCAGGTGGAAGGGGCTGGCTTTTGCGCAGGGTTGCCACATCCACCATGACGATGGCGACAAACTCCGCTCGACTCAGTCCCGCATGCCCAGCGAGCACCCATCCCAACGCTTCGCAAAGGAGGGCTGGTATGTCGGGGTCGGGCGCAAGCTTCACATAACAAATCCGCTCCTTGCCTGATTCGTCCGCGATCTTCGCGAGGTGGGTCGAATTGACGCCCGGATTGCCGGGTTGCCCTCGGAATTCGCGCCAGGCGGAGGCATCGAGGATTGGCACGCTCATCTCCCACCTCCCTCAGGCATTTTTAGCGTCGTCGAGCTCATTTTTGGCTGCGCGTTATTGTTAATAGCACATAGCATACCCTATCAAAATGATTCGCATGTTATTCTTTGCGTTTTTGGCGCGTTCGTTCCGTACACGCGCGAGGGTCAGGAGTCCGGGAGCATGCATTGAAAGTCAGGGAAGAAGTGTTGTCGCAAACGCAACGGGAGAGGTTGGCCTTCCTAGAGCTGCGCGCGTTTTTTACAGGCGAGCTCAGTCGCGGCGACATCGAGACCCGGTTTGGGATCAAGCCGGCAGCGGCCTCGCGCGATTTGGGCATCTACCGCGAGATGGCGCCGGGAAACCTGGATTACGACGCCGCAGGCAGGCGCTACCGGCCCACGGCATTGTTTGTCCCTATCTTCGCGTTCCATTGTGAGCGCGTGCTCGCATGGCTGTTGCAGGGGTTCGGTGATGGATTGGAACTCGGTCTCAAACCGGCCACGCCATGCGAGGGGCCTGGCCAATTGGTGCAGCCGGACATGGCTGTCTTGGGTGTCATCACCAGGTCTATGTGCGCCAGGCGCCCGGTCAGGATCAGCTACCTATCGATGTCGTCAGGACAGAAACGGCGCGAGATCGTGCCGGTCGCCTTGGCCGACAACGGCCTGCGTTGGCACGTCCGTGCGTTCGACCGGGAGCGGCAGCGGTTCGGCGATTTCGTTCTGACCAGAATTGTCAAGGCGCAAGAGCTCGATGGCGAGACGGAGGAGCGCGAGCTTCTCGGGGCCGACGAGCAGTGGGCGCGGATTGTTGACATGGAATTGGTCCCGCATCCCGGCGTGAAGTGGCCTAAAGCGGTGGAGGCGGACTATGCCATGAGCGATGGAGTGCTGCGGATGAAAACGAGGGCGGCTTTGGCGGGTTACGTCTTGCGGCGCTGGTCGATAGACGCCACGCCAGACCACCGCCTTGATCCTGCGTCGTACCACCTTTGGCTTCGGAACACTCCCACCCTCTATGGAGTCGAGAGCGCCGCTTTGGCGCCTGGGGCTGCGGCCGAGCATTGAACACAGAACATAAACATAGCGAAGTACACAGAAGGGAACAACATGCTTGGATTACAACTGCGCGATGAGTTTCGCGGAACGAGGCTCCGTGGCACGACCATCGACTTCAACAACGACGCCAAGACTGGCGCCTTGGATATGGACGCCAAGGATTTCTTGGCAATCACGTATCCCTCGATTGACCTGATCAAGTCGATCAAGGCGGTGGCGCCAGGCTCGAATAAAGCGGTAGTCATGGTCGGCAACCGTGGGCAAGGCAAGTCCCACTTGATGGCGGCGGTTTGCCATATGCTCAGCGATCCTGATGCCGGCGAGGCTTGGCTCAAGGCATGGTCGGACAGAATTGGGCAACCTGAATTGGCTGGCATGTCGTTGCGATCGAAATTGCATGTGATCGCGGAGCCTTTGCACGAACATCGATTCGCCTACCTTTGGGATATCCTGTTCGCGCGTCATCCCAGGGGCGAATTCGCCAGGGGCAAGTGGGAGGGGCGAAAAACGGAGGTTCCCGGAAAAGACATCCTGATGGCGATGTTCAAAGAGCAGCCCACGGCGCTCTTGCTCGATGAGTTTCAGACCTGGTTCGATGGCCTGAGCGATGCCAACGAGCCTCGACAAGTCTGGGCCTTCAATTTCATTCAGATCCTGTCTGAGATCGCTGAGAACAATCCTGAGCTTTTGTCGCTGGTCGTGTCCGTTCGCGAGGGCAACGCAAACGCAGCTCAGCAGCTTTTCCGCGTCAATCCTGTTCGCGTCGACTTCAAAGGCGAGCAGGCGCAGCACGATCGCCGCAAGCTTTTGCTCTACCGTATTTTCGAGAACCGGATCAACATTCCTGCGGGGCAGATCGAACCGTTGATCGCGGCCCATGTCTCGGAGTTCATGAGGCTGTCAAGCAAGCCAGGGTCGGAGCTTGAGCGCCACAAAGCTAGGTTTTCCGAGTCATGGCCATACTCGCCTGAGCTTTTGCAGCTTCTTGACGACG
The DNA here is from genome assembly GCF_034347425.1 of Undibacterium sp. CCC3.4. GTDB lineage: Bacteria > Pseudomonadota > Gammaproteobacteria > Burkholderiales > Burkholderiaceae_D > Undibacterium. The sequence goes on along the minus strand of NZ_CP133779.1, from coordinate 4,016,994 downwards.
AGGTCATTTTCGCTGTTCAGGCGCAGGGCACGCGGGACCTAGTCCGCATCTTGGTCGAGCTCTTCAAAGCGTCGGGCGACATGGTTCCTGTCATCACGTCCGCTGATTTCGAACTGTCGGGTGATGATCGTGGCAGCGCTGCGTCGCTCATCGACACCGTCGGCATCGAGCATCACAAGCAGCTTCGCGACAAAGCGCTGCGCAATCTGACCGCAGTGCAGGAGGCCTTGGGTGGCGATTTGTCCCAGGTTCCCCATCTTCGAGAAATCGTCAGCGCGCTTTGGCTGCGATCGCTTTCGCTCGATAATCATCGGGTTGGAGCTGAGCCGGAAACTTTGCAAACTGATGTGACTCGCGATTCGAAGGTCGACGACAATGCGTTCCAAGCGGAATTGGGAACGATCGAGAACAACAGCTACAACATCCATAAGCTGGGCTCGCGGCTGGTATTCAAGCTGGAAGAGAATGCTCGCACCCGTTTGTTGGCGCACGCCCGCAATGACAAGCTTTTCCAAAACGGCGAGGATGTTGATTACCTCTCCACGGAGATTCGCCATGTCATCGGCGGCGACACTCAGTTGTCCGGCATGTATCGGACCATTGTGCTCAAACGCGAATGGAACAATTCGCCATGGGAAGAATTGGACGAACGCGATAGGCCGCAATCATGGGATACGCGCATCATCCCGATCATCGTGTTGCCTGCTAGCCCGGACCCGCTGGATGCGACGTTGGGCCAATGGGTGAAGAAGTTCTTGGTCTCGGGTCGCAATACGCCAAGGTTCCTCCTTCCTCGCAAAGGTGTCGACGGAACCATTTACCAAGATCGCGAGTTGATGATCCTAGCTCGTGCTGCGTTTTTGGCCAAAGACTGGGCGAAAACGGAACCGGCATATCGTGCCTTGGCGACTGAGTTCAACAACCAGATTAAGACCAAGGTTGCAGACCGCTTCGACCGTTTTGCGATATTGCGGACGTGGAATAGCGAGGACGCGGCGAAGTGCGTTTTTGATGCCGAACCACATGGTTCCAAAGCCGAAAAGATTCCCGTCGCGATCCAGGACAAGATCAAGCAAAACCTCTTTATCGCGGAGGAGTTCGACGACATGGTCGTCTCGTTCGCCCAGCGCAGCATGTCGCTTGCGAAGTTGTTGGCGGAGTTGCGCGAGCCTCGCGGAGTCAAGGAATGCATTCCTTGGCTAGGCGAAGCGGCGGCCAAGGATGCTGTCCTCGCGGTATGCGCCGATGGGCGGGTGGCAATCAATGTGCGTGGCCTGCGGTCGCTGCAACGAGTGCCCGGCGAAGATGCTGATGTCGCGTTGAGGCGCATGAAGCGTGACTTTGACGTTGCTGGCAAACAGTTGGAGGATACGCTGCTGACATTGCCTGGCACACCGCCGCAGAGTTCTGGGCAACCAGGCGCTGGCGAGCAGGCCCCAAGCGGCACGCCAGAGCTTCCGGGCATTCCAGGCCTGCCCGGCCAACCGGATCAGCCACCAACCAATCCGTTCGGGCAGCCGATCGCGCCAGGAGATGGAGGCGGCGCGTGGCCGGCGCCGCCAGTAATGACGACAAAGCTGAACGCCGATCCGACATCGGCTTTGAATCTTCTGAGTCGCGTCGCGGACACGTGGCGAATCCAACCAGGCACGACCGTCAAGAATGTGTCCTTGCGCATCGACAAGCTCACCGGGGCGCAACTTCAACAGCTCATCAGGACATTGCCTGATGGCCTTTCATATGGGCTCGATGCCGAGAAGGAGGAATCCTAATGAGTGTCGATTCCACATTGCTTGATCGGCTTTTGATCGAGCCGTCGCAAACAGCATGGCCACTGATATTTGATGAGCTATGGCAACGATTGTCTGTCCCCATCGTCGGCGATCCAGCTTCCGAGCTGGTTCGGCGCGACAAGTTGGTCGAAGGGCTCGACCTGGTCCTTTCCAGCTCTGCGTGGGAGCTATGGCGCGACTTCGAGTCTGCTGCTCCAAGCAATGCCAAAGCGATTGAAGAATTTTGGAATCAGGTACAGGGTGGCAAAGCCGTGTTGGTCCTCGATGCGCTATCGCTGCGGGAGGTGCCGTGGCTATTGGCGGAGGCTGAAAGTCGTGGCTACAAGATCAAACAAGCGAAAGCCTGTGCCTCGGCCCTGCCTAGCGACACAACAAGCTTTGCAAAGTTATTGGGTCTGCCGCAACGCTCAGCTTTGACGGCTGGCGCGGTGAATTCTTTAAAACTCGCAGGCGCTGCGACAGCTCTCTTTGATCAGCCTTGGCAGGAGTGTGCAAACACGTTACCCAACAGCCCGTCTCTTTTCGTTTGGCACGAGTGGCCAGATTCTTTGCTGCACGACTACGCGGCGCCAGGCAAAGGGCTGGCGCCGTTGGCCCAGGCAGTAGACGCAGTGCTGTGCGGCGATGAGTTCTGGTCCTTCATCGACCGTCTGGCAACAGGACGAACGCTGGTGATCACTTCCGATCACGGCTACGCCGCTTCGGGTCATTTCGGTGATGTCCATGACTTGGTTCAGAAGGATTATTTGGCCTCGACATACGGAGCGGAACGGTTCGCTTCATCGCAGGATCAGGCAGGTTCGGCGTGGGCTCCACCGTTGGATATTGCGATGACGACGAAGCGTGGTGCTTACCGTTTTGTCTTGGGGCGACGTTCATGGAGCGTCGCGGGAGGCAGGAAAAATTTGGCTCATGGAGGGATTTCGTTGCTTGAAGTGGCGTCCCCCTTCATTGAGATAGTCAAACAGAATTGAAGGCTCGCATGGCAACTCAAAAAAAATCAAGCAAGCCCAAGGTAGAGCAAGTTCTCGACGCGGTATCGGCGTTATTGGAAGCGGGCAAGCCGCAGATGTTGGAGGGACTCGACTTCTCTGATCCAAATCGTCCGAAGTCCTGCCTGGAGGTCGACTTTCCTATTTTGCCGATCAATGAGGTTGCAGTCATTGAAGGCAACGCCGACAAGCCGATCTATCAGGTCAGCAAATATTGGGCACGCAGGTCTTCCAGCGTGTTCCGGGCGATGCTCATCGCGGCGGCATCAAAGGCACCGACATCGGAGCGTCAAGCCGGCGCGACAGTCTGGAAATCATTTTATGGAAATCACCAGGGCAATCCGGATTTCTCGAAGTTGAAGGTGGCCGATATCTTCATGGGTGGTGGCACCACGCTGGTCGAGGCCGCGAGGCTCGGAATGCAGGTGGTCGGCAATGATCTCAATCCAATGTCGTGGTTTGTGGTCAAAAGCGAGCTTGCGCAGACAACCAAGGAAGAGGTCGAAAGCCTTCTGGCTGATGTTGATGAAAAGATCGGCGCGTCTCTTCGCCCATATTTTGTCCACAGTTGCCCGAAGGGTCATAAAGGGCGTTGGATTTCCAAGCGCACCGGCGAAGATCAACCCGAAGGATTCGATCCAACTACGGTTCCCTATGAAGATCGTGGCAGCTATGGCTATTCAGGCCCAGAGTTGATCTATACATTTTGGGCTAAACACGGTCCTTGTCAGGCGGACGGGTGCGGGCATAAAACTCCGCTGATGGGCAATCCTGTTTTTGCCGTCAAGACGCTAATGGTGAAAGCGTGGCTCGACAGGACTTGCGGGTCATGCGGTGAGACCTATGACCTGGAACAGCGGGCATCGCGGATGGCTCCCGGCGAGCCTTATGTGGTTGCGGTCTCGGAAAAGCCGCATGCCGTGATGGACGGGAAAGGGCGTTACGCCTGTCCAAAATGCGGATTGGAGTCCGTTGATCACGCTGGTCGCTTGCTCGGCGAGTCCTTGTCGTTAGGCAAAGCCGAAAACAAGAAAGTGTATCTGCATTTGATGGTCGATCCAGAATGGCTCAAAGGAGCAGGATCGACTGACGCTAAGGGACAAGCGTTGGGAGGAAGTGCGACAGACACGGCTGAGGAAAATGTCAGGTGGTATCGCGAGCGCGCAAAGACGATAGCCTTCATCGAGATTCGCGCCGAGGTATTGCCTGAAACGATCACGCACCCTGGAACCGACCGGCAGATATTCACGATGATCGGAACGGCGGAGATGCGCCAGACGGCCAGTGGGATGCAGCCGCGTAAGTCTTCATTCGCATGCAAATCGCCGACCTGTGGTCGCGGATCGGATGTGCTTGATGCAGTGCGCGCAAGCCACAAGACAGGGCCAATGTCGCCTTTTGCATACCATTTGCATTGTCCTGAATGCGACGCGGACGGCGAGCCTTATTCGGGCCGCTCGTTTGTTCCTGCAAAAGATGTGTCTGCCATTGTGGCAAGCGAATTGGAATGGGCAAACCGCAAGGACGCCGACCTTGCTGGTTATTGGCCGACCGATGAGCTTTCGAATGGCTGGAAAACGCACAAATGGGGAATTCCTGACCATGGTTACACACACTACTGGAAGATGTTCAATTCCAGACAGTTACTTGTGCTTTCCCAGTTGTTGAAGACGATCGTTGAAAGTCCCGTGGGGCAGTGGGACGCGAAAGAAGCTCTGCTTGGGTCTTTCCAGCAATACATTCGGAACCAAAATCTCCTCTGTTTCTGGAACGAGAGCGCCGATAAAATGGAGCCGCATTTTTCGGGCAACAACTATTCGCTCAAGTCTCGGCCGATTGAAAACAACTTGTTTGGCAAGATTGGACGCGGCAATTGGCGCGCCTGCGCCGAAGGAGCAATTGAGGCGCTCGCCTGGCGCAAACGCCCTTGGGAGCGTGTGACAAAGACGGAGCTTCAACGGACGGCCAAAGATTTGGCCAAGGAGCTCAAGCAGGCCAAGAGTTTGAAAGTTCCGACAGGTGATGAGGTCTTGGACCGCATCACATTGACATGCGGCTCCTCAACCGATCTGCATCGAATCGGAAACGAGTCCATCGACATGGTCATCACGGACCCTCCATTTAGTGAGTTGGTCCAGTATTCCGAACTGTCGGATTTCTTTTACGTTTGGTTGGCACCGACATTGCGTAAACGCTATCCGGAAATCTTTGACAACCCCTTCACACCGAAGACTTTGGAGGCGGTGGAGAACCCATATCGCCAAGGAAAAGACGCCAAGGCTTTCTACCAGCGCATCTTGACCGAGTGCTGGCGAGAAGCGCATCGAATCATCAAGCCGGGTGGGCTGCTTGCGTTCACTTTCCACCACAGCGAGGACGGTCCTTGGGTTCAGGTTCTGGAAAGCTTGTTCTCGGCAGGTTTTTATTTGGAGGCCACCTATCCTATCCGAGGCGATGAGTCTAAGGGCGATTCGCAGTTTGGCTCGATGAAGGTCGAATACGACATCATCCATGTCTGCCGCAAGCGCGTCGATGAGCCTGAAATGATTAGCTGGGCCAAATTGCGTCGCAAGATTTCCGACGATATCCAGCAGCTCAAGGATTTGCTCGAACAGCATCAGCATGATGGATTGCCGAAGGCCGATTTGGAAGTGATCAAGCGTGGCAAGGCGTTGGAGTATTTTTCCAAGCACTACGGCAAAGTCTATGTTGAGCGTGGCCGAGAGTTCACTTTGCCGGAGGCCTTGTCAGGCATTCGCCAGCTCATTGATGATAGCGAAGGCGGCATCGTGCCGCCAGTGTTGGCGGAGCCGTATACCCGTCAGTTTTTGCGCATCTTCGATCAGATTGCCGTCGTTCCTCGCGACCAGATGATGAAGTTTCTGAGAGGCACGGGCACTGAGCTTGATGTTTTTGAAAAGCTTGGCTGGTGCGTCGAAGAAAAGAAATCGTTCCACCTTGTCTCCCCTTTGGAGTTCGCGCAGGCATGGCGGGGCAAGCCGCGCAAGGGAATGTCAGGCGATCTTGATCAGGCTCTATTCTTGATTGGCGCGTGCTATCCAGACAGCGGAATCCGTGTCGACGAAACCTTGAACAACCCGAACTTCATTCCACACCCGGCAGTGGCCGATTTGTTGGAGTGGCTGGGGACTCGCGGTGGCTTGGCGGAGATGCGTAGAGCATCCCATCTTGCGACGAAACTATTTTCCCGGTGGCTTGCTGATCACAAGAGCAAAGAGGATGACGGCAAACGGCAATTTGATATGTTTGGGGAGGCATCATGAGCAGTCCTATGGAAATCGACGTATGGCGTCGTCAAGGCCACTCGATCCTTTGGGACGCTGCGGAACTCGCTGCCCTATGTGGCGACAAGAGTCCCGTCAGCCTTCGGCAACTCTTGAGATTCAAGGCGTCCGGTTGGGCCAACGTTGACGACGTGCTGATCCGGGGCCGGGCGTTGGTTGTGGCTGGCCTTGATGGCGCCTTGGATGCATTACACCCAGACAAGGCCACAGATTGGCTTGAGCAGTCGATTTATCCGGCGATTTTGTCGTTCCAGAAGTCGGTGGCGTCGGGCGGTGGCGAGGCGGCTCTGATTTTTTGGTTTGCCGATTCGCGCCGGTTCACATATCGCCAGGCCGAGCAGGCAGCCTATTGGCATTGCAGCGGCGCGCAAGGTTCAAAGGAAATTCCCATTGGACGTTGCTTGTGGAATGGCTCTGAGCCCAACAGCCAGGAAATCAGGATGAAGGGCAATACTCCGCCGCGCTTGTCGGGTTATTACTTGCAGCGGATTTCCTGATGGCGGTAACCGTCGAGGGCGCTCCAGCGCAGATCATCCATCCCGGCCAGCGGGTAAGGCACGTCCAGTTCGGCGAGGGCGTCGTCGTATCGGTGGCGTCCGATGGCTATGTCCGCGTGTTCTTCCAAGGCGGCGAGCGCCAGGTCGCGGTCGATGCGTTGTTGCCCGCGCTGGGCAGGACTCAGCGCGTGGTGGCCAACGTAGGCCAGGGCCGCGACAGGGCTCGCAAGGCTTGGCTCGCATGGCAGGCCCATGTCCTGCCTTTGATGGAAAGCGCGGCCTCGCTCACGTCAGCCAAGATTGATCTTCTTCCTCACCAAGTCGTTTTGACCCATCGCGTGACGACCACCGCGCCGCGCCGGTTTCTGGTGGCCGACGAGGTGGGCTTGGGCAAGACCATCGAGGCCGCGCTGATCCTGCGTGAGCTGGCCAGCCGTGGCGAGTTGAAGCGGGCGTTGATGGTGGTTCCGGCAGGCCTAGTTAACAACTGGCACCGCGAGCTCAATGAGGTGTTCAACCTCAATTTCGAGGTGTTCGGCTCCGAGGGCGACGTGACGGACCGGAAATCCAACGCCTTCGCTAAGCATGATCGCCTCATCGCCAGCATCGACACCCTGAAGCGCAAGGCGCGAGTGAAGAAGCTTGAAGAAGCGCCGAAATGGGACTTGGTGGTGTTCGACGAGGCCCACCATCTGACCGCCTTCAAGTCGGGTGGTAAGGTCAAGAAGACCGAGAACTACAAACTGGCCGAATCCCTTCGCGACCACAGCCGGGATTTGCTTTTGCTGTCGGCGACTCCCCACCAAGGTGATCATTTTCGCTTTTGGATGCTGATCCAGCTACTGGATTCGACCTTGTTCAATTCTCCCGAGGAGATGGTGCGCGAGCGCCACCGGCTCAACTCGGTGGTGGTGCGCCGAACTAAGGCCGATGCGTGCAAGCCGGATGGAACCGCTTTGTTCGCTCGGCGCTGGGTCCACACCGAGTCGTTTTTGATGAATGACCGAGAGCGGCTGTTCTACTCTGGGCTCAACGAATACCTGCAAGACGGCTTCGCGCTGGCCAAGCGTCAGGGCAACAAGGGGATGGCTCTGGGCTTTGTGATGACGATCTTCCAGAAGATCGCCGCGTCCAGCTTCGCTGCGGTCGCGCGCACGCTGCGCCGCCGCCTCATAGCGTTGACGGTCCACGAATCCTTGATGCATGACGAAAACCGCGACATCGACCGCCGCGACGAATCCTTGCGTGAGGCCAAAGACCTGATCCGCTCGGAGCTCGGGCTTGGGGATGATCGCCTGGCCGACATCGAGGTCGACCGCGCCCTTGGTGACATCCAGCGCAAGATATTGAAGAAGCTCGACGAGGAGGCCATGGACATGGCTTCCAGCGTGTCCGATGAGGTCGCGCTGGCCGCCGCCGAGGATTCGGCCGTGGCCTCAGTAGCTCTCGCTTTGCCGGAAGAGCGCCTGCGTATCAAGGATTTGCTTCGCAGATTCCCCGAGGAGACCGAGACCAAAGTCCAAAAGCTGCTGATGGCGTTGGGCGCATTATGGCGCCAGGACTCGGGCGAGCGCGTGGTGATCTTCGCGACCTATTTGGGCAGCGTCGAAATGCTGGGTCAGATGATTGAGCGCGAGTATCCAGGGCAAGGCGTGGTGGTCCTCAAAGGCGGCGACCATGGCAGCAAGGCCGCCGCCGAGAAGCGGTTCAAGCAGGCGGATGGCCCGCGCGTGATGATCTGCACGGCAGCGGGGCGCGAGGGGCTCAACATGCAGCACGCTCGCGTGCTATTCAACTTCGATCTGCCGTGGAATCCGATGGATATGGAGCAGCGGATCGGGCGTATCCACCGCTATGGCCAGAAGCACACGGCCCAGGTCTACAACCTGGTGCTGTCCGACACGATCGAAGGCAAGATTTTCTTGCTGCTCGACGAGAAGCTCACTGAGATCGCTAAAACGCTTGGCAAAGTCGACGAGCACGGCGAGGTCGCCGAAGACCTGCGTTCCCAAATCTTGGGCCAGCTCTCCGAACGGCTGAGTTACGAGAGGCTCTACGCCGAGGCGTTGGGCGACCCCGAGCTCAAACGCACGCGCGTCGAGTTGGAAGCGGCGATGACCAATGCGAGCCAGGCGCAAGCTGTGGTCTTTGAATTGTTCCAGGACCTCGGCGGCTTCAATATCGACGACTACAAGCCGCTGTCGGACACGTCGGCGGGGATGGGGGCATTGGAAAGCTTCCTCAAGGCGGCCGTGGAATCCGATGGCAAGAAGTTCGCCTCTTCCGGTCACGGCGCGTGGCAAGTTATCGGCGTCGATGGCGCCACGGTCGAGGCCAATTTCGTGTCGGACCGCGACCGGGCATTGGCCGACGAGCGCCTGTCCTTGCTCGGCCTCGATCACCCATTGATCGCTGACTATCTCGATGTCCTCCGATCCACAGCGCCCGAGAGCCTTGGCCTATCGGTGAAAGGCGTGGATGGCCGCCAAGGCATCCTGTCTCTTTGGCACGTGGTCGCCACCGACGACAAGCATCGCCAGCGGTCGCTGATCATTTCGCTTGCGGTGGACGAAGAAGGAAAGAGGTCGCCGTCCATGGAAAAGTTCGCCGATCAGTTGTTCGACGCGGAACCATCCGCGCCGGCCTTGGATCGCGAGCGGGCGTCCGAGAGGCTAACAACGGTCCTTGAGCCCATGCTCCATCGTGATTTGGTTCACCGGGGGCTGGTCAAGCCGGGCCAGGCCTATGAGACCGATTTGGTCGGATGGATTGAGGTCGTCTAGCAAGGGATCGCGTGGCGAATCAATAACCTATCCAACGGATGGCCCGCGCTGCCGCCCAAGCCCCCAAGTGACCGATGACCCCCGCACGATGGCCGATACCTGCTGTCCAAGTCGCTGTTCCACCACCGGTCGCCACGGCACCAGACTGAAACCCATGCCATCGTCCAGCATCGCGAAGCGACCGCTGGCGAGCTGGACTGAGCGGCGGTAGATGCCGTCTGCGCGCTCGCCGTCGCGCAGCGGACGGTGGGCCAGTCCGGTCTCCTGCTGGATCACTTTGCCCACTGCAACCAATTCCCGGTCGCGCAAGGTAGATAGCAAGTTGCGCGCTAAAACCACGCGCGGGCCGCGCCGCTCGGCCAAGCCCTGCTCGACAAGGAAATTGATTCGGCCTTGCAATGCGTCACGCACCTTGACACCGAAGCCCCGTGGCGACAGGTCTTTCGCGTCGCCCACCATTTGATGGTCCAACCATGTTGCGCCCTGGGCGCCTACTTGCTGTTCGATCGACAGGTGCGAACGCAACTCAATAGTGCCCTCTGCGGCCCGCTGCGCATCGTGCGCTTGCGTGCGTGACAAGAAGTCAGGCGGTATGCGCCAAACGCCGTCGGCCATGCGCTCCACGGCTCCAGAGCGGCGCAGCGCTTCGAGTCGGCGCACATGGGCATCTACCGCAGTTTGTGGGTCTGCGGCACCTTCTTGTCGAAGCTGCACAAGATGGTCGGCGCTGCGGTAGAGACCTTCACGCACTATACCCGCGATGTTGCGGTCTACCGCTCGTTCCCGTTCGGCAGGCTTCACTTCCACGATGCCACCCACCGGCAGCGCGGCCAGGTCCGCGCCAACCGGCAGGCGGACATAGTGCGCGCGGCCGTCGATGCCATCCACCACCATATAGCCTCGGTCATTAAGTTCGTCGGCCAGACCCTTGGCGGCGATGCGGCCCAATACTGGCGTTGCCGGCGCAGTCTCCAGTACCAACTCCCGCTGCTCGCCCCGCAAGGCTTTGTGCATTGTGCGCAGGATGTCGCCCCGCTCGCCCATCGTGGTCAATGTCTGTTGCATGTTCGGGGATAGCCGCCAGTGGTTTGCGTCGATTCGCTCGGCCAGCTCCATCGCCTCCAACCGCTGCAACCGGGCACGCAAAACGGTTTGGTACTGTCGGTCGTTGGGCTGCTGGGTCAGGTCCACGATATCCGCGCTGGCCTGCCGCAACAGCGTCCGATCCAAACTCGTCAGCCGCTCCTGCTCGACCTCCCGTAACTGCCCCTGCCGAATATCCAGTTCGGTGCGCGGCCCCAGCCATTCGGTCGCCAGTTCGCTGGCGCGCATGCGCATACCGTGCGCCATGTAGTCCGGCGCAATCACCAGGTCTTGCCCCTTTCCTCGACCAATCCCGGCGTGCCCGCGCAGCACGATGTGCGTGTGCGGATTGTCCGTATCCCAGTGATCGACAGCCACCCAGTCCAGCCGTGTTTCCAGGTCGGTGCTCATGCGCTGCATGAACTCGCGCGTGTAACCGCGCAGGTCTTCCAGCTCTCCGGCATCCTCCACCGAGACGATGAAACGGAACTGGTGGCGATCACCCTTGCCGCGTTCCTCGAAGGCCTTGAGGTCAGCCGTGTCGGTCTCGGCGCCGTAGGCCTGGCCTCGCTCTCCATCGCGCGTCACGCCGTCGCGCTCAATGTAACGCAGGTGCGTCGATACGGAATTGGCGCCAACCTTCTTCAGCACCACAAAACGAGACTTGATGATCACGCGCCGCGCGTCGGCTCCAAGCGTGCGGCCTGCCATGCCTGAAGCCACGCGGCCCCGTCCGAAGGTCGATGCGGGACGCGCACCGCGCGCGCCCGAGGTCTTTGCACCGGCCTTCGAAACCTGCTTCAGGACTTGCGAGACAAAGCGCTGTGCGCGCTGGCCGCTTTGCGATCCATCCGGGCGTTTAGGTGCCCCCGGCTTGATGCGCAAACGGTCGTCGTCACGCGAGGCCATGGCACCAGCTCCAGCGTAGATTGGCATACCGCATCGAAGACGGCACACCGGAAACCTTGAGCCCATCCGGCTTTGCGCTCCACGACGGCACGCTGGCTGCAAGCCGCCGTGCCGTGCCAAACCCACGTGCAGACTGCCATTGCGACACGGTACGTGCCGCCCCTTTTATCTTGCCCTCCGCCTTTCCCGATCGCTGACGCGACCGGCCCCGACGGTCTGGCTGCGATTGTCTGCACGGGTGAAGCACCTCAGCCGCAGGCCGTGGTGCAAACGATGTGCAGCGAGACTGCACGAAGAGCGGTATGCAGCGCTGCACGTTCATGGCCTCTCCCATGTTCACCACGTCCATAATGGCTGCGCGCTGCCGATCACGGCGGAGACAGCTACGGGACCGAAGTACCGGCTGTCAAACGATGCCGGATTGGTTGCACTGAGCAGGAACAGCTCACCACCGTGAAGCTGCCGACATTGTTGCCATGCCGACAGTGGACGGCCACGGCCATCTGTTGCATGGACGCCAGCCACGGGTATGTCGTCGATGCGAACGATGCGCTTCTCGATGCACACCTGCTGCGGTGACATCGCGCCGATGCGCTTGAGCAGCGGGATGTGCTCGGGTAGGTAGCCACGCTGCGCAGCCAGTGCGGCGGTGTCTGCCGGAAGCTGGACGAGCACGAAGCTGCCGACGTGTAGCGATTCAGGCGGGTCGATGCGATACCAGCCAGGCGGTACGCTGTCGCTGGGGTTGTAGACGATGCGCGCCAGTGATGTGTGCAGCGACGGCCAGGCAAGCGCAGCGATGCCGAGGCTGGTGAGCAGCGCGACTACAGCGCGACGGCCGTTCATCGCATCACCTCGCCTGCGAGGTAAGCTGCATGCCGCTCGACCGTATAAGCAGGTAGTGGTAGCCGCGCAGACAGCCGGTTTCCCAACGTGCGCCAGTACGCGGGCGACACGGTCACCGGATTGATGCCAAGCGCTTCGATGGCGTCGATCTGCGGCAGGACTGACTGCACTTGCTGTTCGCCTTCGGCGTGCAGCAACAGGCGCGCACCAGGTTGGATGCCAGCGATGCGCTGCACCGCATCGAGTGGCGTGCAGGTTTGCAGCACCAGGAGCTGCCAGCGCGTCGTGCCGTAGTCGTTGGACTCCCAGCGCACGCGGCAGAACAATGCGGCAGGCAGGAACAGCGCGCAGCGCCGCCAGCGGTCCAGGCGCAGCTCACGAACTGGATGGCCGAAGCGCAGATAGAGGTTGATCCGACGTTCGACGAACGCCAGCGACACGCGCGTCAGCGGCGTGCTATTCGTGACGTTTGAAAACACGGGAAGTGGTATGGGTGGCGCGTTGCTGGCCACCTGCGGTATTGCACTCATGATTGCTTCTCCGGGAATTCATGCTCCAACAGATCACGCAGCATCTCGGCCACCGTGATGCCGCGTGTAAAGGCGTCAACCTTGATGCGGGCGCGCAGCGCCGGCGTCACGTCGATGGTCAGCCGGGCGGTATGGAGGTCGGTTTTGCCGATGTCCGCACCGTCGCCCTGACGCACCCATGCATCGGCATGCGGGTCGGCAGGCGGACGCGCACCAATGGCAACCCGTTTGCTGTTCTTCATCGCGCCATCCTCAACACTTCATCGGCGAGTGCCGCGATCTCGCGGGCAGCGATGCTCTCTGCATCGATTTCGCGGGCAAGTCGGCCAGCGGCCACGCTGTCGGCGAACACGATGCGTTGCCGAACCTCCGACAACAGCGAGGGCAGCGGTTGATCCGCGAGCGCACCGCGTGCCTCGCGTCCGATCACCGTGATGCTGACACGCCGGTTGATGACGAAGGCCGCGCGCAGCGCTGGCCGGAACACCTGCGCCTCGCGGATCAGCGACACCATCTCGGCGCTGGCCCATACGTCGTAGGGACTGGGTTGCACGGGGATCAGTACCAGGTCCGCCGCGAGCAACGCGGAGCGCGCGAGAGCGGCGATCCGGGGCGGGCCATCGATCACGATGTGATCGCAGCGCTTGGCGAGTTCTGACGCTTCCTGATGCAGTGTTTCCCTGGCCAGACCGACTGCACCGAACAACCTGGGCAAACTGTTCTGGCTACGGCGCTGTGTCCAATCGAGTGCCGAGCCTTGAGGATCGGCATCGATCAGGATCACGGCGCTGCCTTGCATTGCCAGCTCACCGGCGATGTGTGTGGCGAGGGTTGTCTTGCCGACCCCGCCTTTCTGGTTCAACAGTGCGATGATCATGATGTGCTCCCTCCTGCCCGCCGACTTGTCCACAGCGCGCGTGGGCTTCTTATCGTTAGTTTTATAGATTCAAAGTTAGAACCTAAGTTAGGAAACGCCGAAACCCGCGCTGCGCAAGGCTTTGCGACGCGTTCGCACTCCTGATAGCACGACAGCACTGCGCCTGATAGCACGAGGATTCCCACTCCCGATAGCACGAGCGTATTCACCGTTTGTCCACAGGCTTTGCACCGGCATTGAAGCTGCCACCGGGGCGCAGCGGTGCCGTGGACGGCACGGCGCGGAAGGTCAGCACCTCCGGCCCGTGCCTGGGACGCAGGACGGCGAGCGTGTAACCCGGCAAGGGTTGTCGCGCCACGATGCAACGCAGGTCGTAGGCGAAGTCGGTGAAGCGCGCCATGCTCCCGGACTTGCGGTGCAAGTGCGGGAAGTCGAAGCGCCAGCCTTCTCGCTGCCAGCCGCCGTGTTTGCGTACCAGGCGGTACAGCCAGCGCTCGATACCGCCGGTCAGGCGGAAGTAGTTGGCGTCGATAGTCAATACCAGGCTCTCTTCGAACACCCCGGCATAGAACCAGTCCGGCAGGATCAGCTCGATGCCCAGCGGCCGGCCTTGGCCGTCCGCACGTTCCTTCCATTCGTTGATCCACGAGAAGCGGTGCAGGCGCCGCGCATTGGCTTGGCGAATCGATGTGGCGACGCTGGTGGACTGCAAGCGGTCCAGCGCAGCCTTCAGGCGCTGGTAGTCGCGCAGCGACGTGCCGCGACCAATGAAGCGCAGGATCTCGTAGGGTGTGGCCGCCATGAGTCGCGACGAACGCAACCCCGCATCGCGCGCCTCGACGATCTGGCTGGCTGCCCAGATCAGGATGTCGGCATCCCAAATTGTCGCCAGGCCATGTTCGGCCGTGCCTTCGACCCGCACGGTCACGCTGTTGGTGCGGAAGTCGATCGGCACCGTGCGCTTGGTCTTTGCCAGCGAAAAGAATGGGTAGGCCATCAGGTCTTGCGCGTCGCGTGCCGGTAGCTCGCCGGAGAAGGCATGGAACAGTTCGAGTTGTTCGCGCTGCGGATCGTGACTGGGGTGCCCGATGGCCATTGGTGACGGTGTCCATCGCCGGTCACCGAGCGCCAGGACGGCGCGCAGTGTGTTGTTCGGCGTATTCGGGATCGGACGTCATCTCAAAGCTGCGTGCATCGGCCCAGGTTTCGAGGTCGATGACGGCGTACATCACGCGCCGGCCAAACTTGCGAAAGCGCGGTCCGCCGCCAATGACGCGCTGTTTTTCCAGCGTGCGCGGCGACAGCCGCAGGAATTCGGCGGCTTCGTTGTTGGTCAGGTAACGCGCCGGCTGCTGGGCGGCGGTGGGTGTGGCTGCGGGTAGGTGCTGCGGCGGTAGCGGTTCGGGTCTCATGGCATGTGCCTCCATCGGTCAGGATCGCCGACGAAGCAATCGCCGCCGGATGGAAGCAGTCTCGGGAAAGTCAGGCGTGTTGTGCAGGGACGTTTTGCGCCGCCGCGCGAACGTCCCTGCGCGGTCTTGCCGAATTAGAGTAGGCGGTGGTATCCACCATCCATGAGCGTTTGCCCGCGCCGGATCATGCGGCGGACCTGGGCGCGCAGATCGCCGTCGTCGTACCAGCGCTCCGTAACGGCGGCGATGCCGAACAACACTTCGGCCACGCCGCGCTGCGAAGCGCCGGCCAGCGTGCCGTCGAGCGCCTGCAGGGTGCGCATGTGGAGCATTGACGCGCGGCCTGGTCGGCCGGTGGTGATCGCAACGGGTTGCACCTTTGCGGTGTCAAGCAACGCCAGCTCGGCTTCGATGGCGCGCCAGCGCTCGGAGAGCTTGCAACCGGCGCGCACGGCATAGGCGTAAGCCATGCCGTCTTCCAGCGCGGGAGATATCGCCATGCGCAGCATGCGATTGACGATTTGGGTGGTCAGCACCAGGCGCTTGCCGTCGTGCATCAGGTGTTTGCGGCCGGGGAGGCACCAGAGCTGGAACAGCAGCGCATCGGCCGTGGGATCGGCATCAGGATAGACCTGGACTACCGAGGACGGATCAGGAAACCAATCGGGGTACGCGTCGCGTGCATCGCGCGCGGGATCTTCCAGCAGGCGCAAGCCCCAGTGAAGAGCATCGTGTTGCGGTCGTCGTCGGTGGCGTTGCCAGGCGCGCCGGTATTCCGGGTTGCGCCGCAGGTATTCCCAAGCCAGCGCGGGGCCGTCCAGGTGCAGGACATACAGGTATGCCGCACTGGGATGCCACTGAATAGTGCTCGACTCTGCCATGGCGCAAACTCCTCTCGGGTAGAAGGAACTTAATCGCCATGGGAATACGGCGGGCAAGACCACGTCGGTCTTCGACCGCTACGAGTCAACAAGGTTTGCAATTGAAGTAAGGTCGCCAGCAACGGGCCGAGTATTCGCACCGCACCCAGCGCAATCCACACGCCTGTCGAGTTTGCTCAAAATAGCCCGCTTGGGCGATTCAATCTGTGCGGTGCCGCACTCAGTGCAGGTCTTTCTGGCTGAGCAATGCCGCATCGCGCTGGCAAGCAAGGACGATCAGTCGTTGACCGATCCGTCGGCCTGAGCCAGTTGGGCGTACTCAGAAAGTCGCCGCCGTGGCGTGAAATGCAAATCGCGTACAACGGCGAGGTTCTGTGGCCCGCGAATGCCTTCCAGGACGGACAAGCGCACATGGCCGAGTTCCGGCGCACCTATACCGAGGTCGATCAGGCCGAAAGCGGTGTCGCCGTCGGCGGGACTGAGTTCGGTCAAGAGCCAGGTCGCATGCGCGTCCAGGGTGAACAGCTTGACAACCGGCAGCGGGTCGCGCTTCTCGCCGCGCGCGGCGGCGGCGCCGTTGTCTAGCAGTTGAACACGGTGATCGTCGGTGATGAGTGGTTTCATGGTCGCTGGGCGCAAGTGGTTACGTTCAACGGAACATTAGTTTTGCGCAAACGCGCCGATGCGTCAAAGTTTGAATGGTCAAGTGTGCTTCTGCGTCACATTGCCATAGCGGATTCCACCGAATCCGTGGGCACACGTATTGGCAATTACGTCAGTACGGAAACCATGATTTCCGTAGATGCGGTTTTCAGAATAGGCACGCCCGCCACAAGTTCAAGCAGGAAAACCATAAATGAGCACCAATCCAGGCCCGGAGGGGAAAATAGGCAACTAAAGAGCGCTGCCTGGCGGCAGCGCCCGTGTGACGGCTACGTCACGATACGCTCCGCGCGGCGCGCTTCTTGCGCATAGGCACTGATTGCCTTCGTGGCAACGAAGTGCAGATCCCGCTCAATCGGAAGACCAAGACGGCCGCGCACTGATTGCAACTCGGCCAGACTCACATAGCCCAGCTCCGGGAAGCCTTGCCCCAGGTCGCAGAGTCCGAAGGCATGGTCGTGGTCGTCCGGGTCGATCTCGGTGAGCAGCCAGGTCGCACCCGCGTCTGGGGTGAACAACTTGACGACGGGCGGTGGGTCGAAGGCTTCGTTGTCGAGGGACTGCTGGCCGTTGGCCAGCAATTGCGCACGCAGTGTTTCGGTGATGAGGTTCATGATTGCAACTCCTTGAATGGACGCTCCCGATCGGAGCGCTGCGTGTCTGGCGCACGCGCATAGCGCGGCCGTCACACCGGTTGACGGGCGTGCGGCGTGCGCCAAGCTGCGCTGCCTGTCCGGTCGGTGATGCGGCCATGCACGACAAGAGTGGCGCCGTCATGAAGCGCCGCAACGCTGCGATGAACAGCGTCGGCATCAGACCAGGTTCGATGGTGCAGGAGTACAGGAGGTCTTGCAGGCCGATCAGGCGCGGCCTGTTCGGCGCATTGCGAGGGGTGCCAAGCACAGCGCGGCGGGGATGGGCGTCAAGCCGATCCCTGGAGGGCAAGCGTAGCGCGCAGCGCCATCCAGCGAGGAGGCGTCAGCGATGGAAGCCGAAGGGGCGAGACGCCATCGGCGGCTTGATGCGCAGCACGACAGCGTGGCCCGGCATCGCCGGGGACGCACGAAGGCCTTCAATGTCCAAACTCATGAAAACGTACAACCGGTTTTACGCCTCTCCGTAAAACTACAGAACCGACAACCCGTAGAAGCGGCTTTGTGCTCAAGCACGAATACGGAAGTGCGGTTCCACGCAATTCCGTACTTCGTCAATCAGCGATTCAGTGCATGAAATGACACGGCCCGTGCTATGAGGCGCGAGCCGCTGACGGTGAACGCAAAAACGCGCCCCGCTGCAAGAACGGGGCGCTAAGGGCGATGATCAGTCGCCCTTGCTGCGCGACCAGATCAGGTTGTGCGCGCCGACCTCGCCTTCGACCAGGCGGGCATAGATGGTCGCCGGGAACGACGGGTCATCCAGGGTTGCCGACAGGTAGGGCCGCTCCGCCTTGCTGACTTTCTTCCACGCCGCGCCGATCTCGAAGTTGCCGGCGACGATGCGGTAGTCCGGGGCGTTGTCGCTCTCCTTGGTGTTGGGAACGAATTTGACCTTGACGTTGAGCGTCAGGGTGCGAACCGTGCCGGTGAAGCTGTCGTTTTGTGCGGTAAAGATGCCGATGTTTGCCATGATGATTTCCTTTCGGTGAATCAAGGTCGCGCCCATCGCGGCCTTGTCGGTGATCCAAAGGGCGAGGTACGGGCGGGCTGCACCGCAAAGCGGCCGCAACAGCGTGGAGGACCGGGAGGCGCGGCGATTTTGTTGCGCGAGGAAGGCACACCGTGCCGGGGAAAATCGTTGCGCCGGACGGTTGCAGCCATGAAGCCCGAGGCGTAGCCGCTGCCGCGCCAGGATTCACGACAAGTCAAGGCCGCCGTTGGGTGCGATCCTCACCGGAAGGCAGCATGGCTCCGGCATCTCAGCACAGGCGCTGCGCCGCCACGCACCCATTCATCATCAAGGTCATTTCCGAATCACCAAGGGTGAACGCTCCTCACGCATTGGCGCGGGCTTGATCGATTGCGGTGGGGATGGTTCTGGGCATGGTGGACGGCCTGTCTGTGACCCGCCGTCGTTTCTGGCGACGCTGCCCGGCAGCGTCGGGGGCGGTGCGTCATTGTGCAAGCGGGCGCAGCAAAAGCTGTCGCACTCCGGCGTCCCGCCTGTGCGGCGGGGCGCGTTTTTGGGAATTGGTTGGGGCTGTCGGCTTATTCGCTTACTTATTCGCTTGCTGACTCGTCCGTCTCAGCATCCGGGAGCGTTTCTGCTGGTGCCTCCTGTACCGCTGCCCGCAACATCACCGGCAGCCAACCCGTGCCCACCGCCAGCCGTTCCGCTTCGCTGGCCAAGTCGTTTTTCTTGAGTTTGGCCAGCCGCGCCGCATGCTCTGGCGCAAATACCTGCACCGCCTCGATGGCTTTGGCCTTTGACACATGGGCGAAGTAGCCGTCGGCGGTCGGTGTCCACCACGGATGCATGTCAAGGCCCACCGCCTGCGCCAGTGCGAATGCAGGCAATTTGTCTTCGTGTGGCGTGACCGCGCCCACCGTCGTAGCCACGCACACCGCCAGCAACGACAGCAGTTCCGGCTGAGGCAACGCCAGCAGTTCCGCGAACAGTGCGTCCGAGTCACTGGGTAGCCGTGCCGCCCACGCCTGCCGTACTTCCCGCAAACCGATCAGGGCGGGCGACTGCGCCACGTCTGGCGCGAACGTATCGAGTCCATCCTGCGGCGAAGCGCTGATGTTGATCGGCGAATCGTCCGAGCGGTAGCCATCGACCACCACGCGCAGCGCGAGGCGATGCACCACGGCCACCAGCGCCACTTGCGGATGGCGGGCGACTTCCGCTTGCAGCGCCGCCGTGCGGTGTGCGCTCAAGCGCCGCGCCAGCTTCTCGGAAATGTTCGGCGTGGTCGGTTGCAGTGCCTCGCCTTCGCTATCACCACCAGCCTGTATGCCTTGCCGTTCCTGCGCCCGCAATGCCTTGGCCTCGGCCTCGCGCAACAGGCCGCGATGGATGATGATTTCGCCCGTATGATCGACAGCCACGATAGCCCCGGCCATCGTCAGCACCTCGGGCGAAAACACCAACAGCGATTGCTCGATGATGTCAAGTTCCGCGCCAAGCTTGTCGCTTTCCTCGTAGAGAGGCGCGGCTTCTTCCTCCGCGATGTCCTCGGCATCGTCGGCATTCAGCTTGTCGTCGATGGCCTGTTGCCGCGATTGCAGCTTGGCGATGCGCTTGGCCTCGCTCTTGTTCGGCGTGCGCCGGTCACGGCGGGCACGCTGGAACCCGTGCAGTTCCGCCGATGTGATGCGCGGCACCGTTTCGACCCATGCCCAACCCTCCGCACGGGCACTGTCCGCAGCGGCTGCAAGTTTGTCTCGCGCCAAGGTGTCCAGCAATGCCGCATCGGAGAGGAACACGCCCCGTGTGTCGTCCGAGAACAGGTCGCGCCGAACACCGCCGCCTGCGGCCTCGTAGGTTTCGATGCCAACGAAGCGCGCCAGCGCATCGCGCGTGGCGTCGATCTCGCGTTCGGTCAGGTGCTCCCGTAGCGCCTGTGCGCTACGCTGCCACTGCGGCGCGTCATAGAACGCCGCCTCCTGTGCGCTGTGGTCGTCCGTGATGGCGAGCGCCATCAACTGGTCGAGCGTGACAGTATCGGCGCGATAGTCGATCAGCAGGCGCGGTGAGACATTTGCCAGTTTCAAACGGCGCTGCACCACTAATGGGGTCACGCCAAAGTCTGCGGCAATATCCTCGATGGGTCGACCTTCCGCGATCAGGTCGGCGAATGCCTCGAACTGGTCGGCGGGGTGCATGGCTTCGCGCTGCACGTTCTCGGTCAGGCTGGCGGTGCGGGCCGAGGCATCGGCCACCAGCAGGCAAGGCACCGCGTAATCTTTGGCAATGCGCCGCTTCTTCGCCAGCAGTTTCAATGCAGCGAGGCGACGGCCACCGGCCACCACTTCGTAATGTGCGCCATCGCTGGCAAGCGTCACGGTCAGGTTTTGTAGCAGGCCTACGCGCTGGATGCTTGCGGCCAGTTCGGTAATGGAAGCGCCCAAGGTCTTGCGCACATTGCGCTTGGATGGGCGAAGCTGCGACAGCGGCACCAGCAGCATGTTTTGCGAGGGTGTAGCGGCTTCAAGGGCTTCGACTTCTTGATGGGTAATGGTGTTCATGGTGATAGCTCCTGTCCCTTGTCGGGATGAAAGAAAACAAAAAATGGAAGAACAAAACTCGGTGTCGATTCACGGTGTCGGTATCTGCATGCGCGTTCTCCTGTGGTTTCAAAGCTGACCGGATTCCAAGATTCGGAGCCCGGTGTTGGCTTTGGTTGGTTCGGCGCAGAGACCTGGGTCGGTCCCTGTTTGCCGCCGTCTTTCCTGAGTTCATCGCCCGCGAAAAACCGGGCCAGCGGGGGGCTGGTTGTCAAGGAAGAAGCGCAGGGTTGGTGCGGCCCGCAGCGTAGCGAGGACTCGGACCTGCGCGCCTTGACTGCCAGGCACTGCGGGCTACGGTCGCGGGAAAAAGCGATGAACTAGGGGAAAGACGAAGAGCGGCCGATGGGCCAGGGGCTGCGCTGAATCCAACGCCGCGCGGCAAGCGCCACTGCGTGCCGAAGGCACGCCTGGATGGATGGCTGTTGGTCGATCAGGTGCAACCTGTTCGGCGGCATTGCAGGGGCGCCAAACAGAGTGCGGCGGGGATGGGCTGCATAGCCGATCCCCTGGAGGGCAAACGCAGTGCGCAGGCGTCAGCCGACCACAGGGAGGGAACGATGAAAGCCCGAGAGGGGCGAGACGCTATGGCGGCTCGATGCCACGCACGACAGCGCGGCCCGGCTATGCCGGGAGACGCAACGACAATTCAGGCAGGATTGCCGAACTATTTAATGCGAAGCATCTGGCACCTATCGGCGGGTTCCCATGCTAACGATGGCGAATATCTACAGCCATCGAGTGGTCGCGTAGCGACCGCCGCCGTGCGCCCAGACGGAACGGATGGGCGCGCGGCGGCCTGACCGCCCGCCGTTGCCCCGTGTGCCTCCAATGTCGAGGGGGCATTGCGTCCCCTCGTTGATTCAGCCGGTCAAGCCTTGAGCCGCTTCATGCCTTCGGCCAGCATCCACAAAGCCCGGTTGATCTTGACGTTCTGGTCAATGCCTTGAATAGGCCGGGTGCTGTGCTTGCGCCCAGTGGCGGTGCGTCCATGCAATCCGCCTTGCGTCAAATTCTCCTGCACGCGGTTATATGCACTCCACAAATCGGGCCGGTCGTCATCGCGGCGGCGCGGCGTCAATAGCTGCGATTCGGTGATGGGTGCGGGCGTGGTCGGGTCATCGTACTTGAGGGACAGCGCCGCATGGGCAAACACTTCGGCCTCGCCTCGGTCCAGCGTAATGGCGCGCATTTCGTCGCGGCGTTCGCGCACAAGGTCGAAACCGTCCAGCACGTCATACGCGCCTTCGATCACTTGCCCGACCACATCGCCTTTATGCGGAATGCGCAGATCGGCCACGGTGTCGCCGCACACCAAGCCGTTTTTGCAGACGAAGCGGAACATGCCCGCCAACATTTGATAGCTGCTGGTGCCATCGTGCGAGTTCAACAAAATGATTTCGTTGGCCTCCGCGCCATTGATCTGGTCGGCATGGCGCAGTCGCACCATGTGCTTGGTGTGCTCGCGCTTGCCTTCATCGCGTACACGGGTCTGGCACACCATAAAGGGTTGGAATCCTTCCTTGCGCAATTCGGACAACACCGCGCCTGTCGCTATGTAGCTGTAACGGTCTGAGCGGCTTTCGTGCTTGTCGTCGGCAAAGATGGACGGGGCCACGCTGCGGATTTGGTCATCCGACAGCGGATGATCGGCGCGCAGCATGGGGGAGCGGGAAGCGAAACGGGAACTGAGTTGCATGGTCTTTCTCCTGTGATTGAAGCTGTGGTTTCAAAGCTGACCGGATTCCAAGATTCGGAGCCCGTTGTGGCTTTGGTTGGTTCGGCGCAGAGACCTGGGCCGGTCCCTGTTTGCCGCCGTCTTTCCTGAGTTCATCGCCCGCGAAAAACCGGGCCTGCGAGGGCATGGCCGTCAAGGAAGAAGCGCAGGGTTGGTGCGGCCCGCAGTGCAGCGAGGACTCGGCCCTGCGCGCCTTGACGGCCAGGCACCGCAGGCTAAGGTCGCGGGAGAAAGCGATGAACTTGGGGAAAGACGAACAGCGGTCGATGGGCCAGGGGATGCGCTGAAACCAACGCCGCGCGGCGAGCGCCCCTGCGTGCAGCAAGCACGCCTGACTGGAAGTGGGCAAAGCGCGTGGCGCGCAATCGACGTTGTGTGCTGGCCGATCAGGCGCAGCCTGTTCGGCGGTCCTGTGGGGCGCCAAGCCTGCGCGGCGGGGTGGGCGTCAGCCGACCCCTGGAGGCAAGCGTAGCGCGCAGCCTTTACTGGATGTCAGGGACGCAGCAAAAAAAGGGGGCAACGCCCCCTCGGGCTACAACAGCCCGCGTTCCGCCATAGACAGGATGTCGCCACCAGCGACGATCAAGTGATCCAGCACGCGCACGTCCACCAGCGCCAGTGCCGACTTCAGCGCCTGCGTGAGCGTCTCGTCGGCGCGCGACGGTTGGGTTGAACCGCTCGGATGGTTATGCACCAGCAATAACGCAGCGCTGTTTCTGGCCAGGGATTCCTTGACCACCTCGCGCGGATACACCGATGTCTGGCTCACCGTGCCGCGAAACATCTCGACGTATTCGATGACACGGTTCTGTGCATCCAGATGGATGACGGCGAACACCTCGTGCTCCAGTGCCCCCAGCTTCACCCGCAGGAAGTCGCGCACCACCTGCGGCGAGTTCAGGACTTCGCAGTCGCGCATTTGTCCTGCGAGTACACGCTGCGCAGCCTGCAACACCTCGTCGGCATTGGCAGGACGGTAGTCGCCTGTGACATCGCGAACGAGAAGGGAAGAATCGAGAGAATGAGTAAGTTGCGACATGATCGTGCTCCAGTCCGAATCGGGCGGAATTGCCTGGAACCGGAGGAACACGCCGCAGCGCAAGCAGTCAGGGGTCGCAGACGGCCGCATGGACGCCAGCGTGCAGGGCACGCGCAGCCCTTGACGGCGAGAACGGCGTGGTACATTGAAGGGAACAGCAAGACCACCCCACACACTCCACCGCCTTTACGGCAAGCGGCGCGCGCAGGCCCAAGGGCCGGAGGCGTCAGGGATCAATGCCGAATGGCCGTGACTCGGCACGAGGCGCGGGGCAACGCCCGCGAGCCCGACGGCGGCAACGCCGGGACGCCCGGCATCGCTCAACAAAATTCACTGCACAGTAAATATTGCTGTTTGGTCGAATATCGATACGGACGAATTAAAACGGCAAATCGTCGTCGGGTGCCACGATCGTTATCGGCGTAGTCGCGTGTTTCGTTCTGGCTTCGATTGATTTGATGAAGCGAATCGAACTGGCAACGTGGTTGAAGATGAGCAGGCTTTCCTCGTAGTTGAGGATTGGGTTGTCATGGGCCAGGCTCTTGTTGTTGCGAACGTCACTGAAGGCTTCGAGCACAGAAATGCTGGATTTCAGGATGCGCTCGGTCATCACCGATTCAAGGTGACCTGCGTCGCGTAGGCGTTTCACATATTCGCCGAAAATGCTGTGCAAGGCTTTGTCGCGGTTGACTTCAACGCCGCGCTGCTCGCACAGTGTGCGCACGTATTTGATGACGAACGTGTGCAGCCGATCCAGAGCCGCTTCGGGCTGGTTTTTCTCGATGGCTTCGCGCACATGTTGAGCAACCGTTTCAAAGTCGCGCTCGTCGACCGTGGCGGTCAGTGCATCCAGTTCGGCGACGGGTGTGTCGCGCATCATACGGCTGGCGATTTTCCAGCAATCGTCGGTCAGTTCGGTCAATCCCGGCTCGTCGCCCAAACAGTTCTCAGCCTGACCGTACAAGATCAGCGCTTGGATTACTTTGCCGACCAGGTGGTTGCCTTCGACCTTCCAGAATCCGCGCATACGGTTGGCTTTGGAAGTACCACGCTCGCGGTAGACAGCGGTATCGATGTCACGGCGCGTGTGTTCCTCGAAAAACTCGCTGAATGTGCGATCGGTGAAATTGAGCACGTAGCCGCCACCCATGCGAAATAGCCGTTCGAGTTTGCGATGTTCTATGGAAGACAAATCGGCCATGGTGCATCCCTTTGGTGAGTAGGTAACCGGTCGGCCGCCGACCTTCGGCAAGTTGGCGGCGCGAACGACGCGCAGCGCCGAACGGACGTTTAGGCACGACCGCCAACGAAAAGCCAAAACGAGAATCGGATGAAGACGGAACCTTCAAAAATTCCATCCCACAACTCTGAGCGAGACAGAGCGCTGAGCGCGCCGATTTCAGGCATCAGCATCCTCCTCGTCCATGCTGCGCCCCTCCTCAAGCTGGCGTTCGATCGCGTGGGCAGCGTAGTCCCGGAGGTCTCGGTAGAGCTCGAATGTCGCGTCGCTCTTTGCAAGGTGCGCCAGACGCTGCTCCGCCATCTGCTTGAGTTCGAGATCAGCATCGAACGGCTTGCCGGGTGCCCCCGAACGGACTCCACTCACGCTGGCCGCGAAGATCGCTGAGGAAAGATCCTTATGCGCCTTGCGGCTAATGCCACGCGCAGCCTTCAGCGTTCGTGCTGCGAATCCCTCATTGGCATGGATGAAGCGAGGGCCGGCATCGCGAAGAATTGCAGTAACGACCTTCAAGTGCTCGGCGGAGCCACCGGTGAACCAGTCCTCCATGGTCGCGACGCACACCGCACCGTACGGACTGCAGAGCGACTGCATGAGTTCGGCGAAGCGGTAGCTGAACGTGTAGTCACCGATCCGGGCGAGCGCCCAGTCGAGCAGGCCGCGAAGGAGCGCCGGCCCCTCAGATAGGGACATGAGGTTGAGCGCATCCCGGTCATGAAGGACACCACCAAGGGGTTGCTTTTGCCAATCGTCGGAGGCTATCGCATCGTCGATGCGCGCCATAGCCAATTCGAGGACCAAGCCCGGTGCCCGTCGAATAACCTTCTTCAGGAACGCGTTGACCCAGTGATCGTCTAGGCGAGATGCGTGGCGCAGACCGCCGATCAGTCTTTGCAACTGGTCGTCGCGGATCAGATCGAACGGAATCGTCTCTTCGTGAACAATCCACATGAAGAAGTCGCGCGCGTAGCGCAGTGCGTTTTCCATGTCGACACTTGCCAGGAGCTCGATTGCCAGCCGCTTGTCTGTCCGCGCTACCTCGTGCGCGATGCGCGGCGCGCACCAGAGGACCGCCCCTTCGCGGCTGGCGAAGACACGTTTCAGCGCGACAAGGTCGAGCTCAGAATACGGGGCGATATTGGACGCGAACAGATAGCCCTCCGCAACCATCTGAAGCTGCGAGTCGCTCTTCGCGAGTAACTCCTCGATCAATGCAGACACTTCCTCACGGGCGCTAGTCAGCAGGACTCCCAGGGCTCGCCCAACGTGCGGAGAGAGCTGAGAACTTTCGCCACGCAGATACGCTTGCACGAGATGCCGGGCAAGCGATAGGTTCGATTGCAGCAGGCGACCGAGGAAGAGTTGGGCGGGCCCGTAGTTCGGGGAGCCGGTCGCGCGGGTGATGTCCTCCAAGCGGTCATGCAGGAATTGCGCGAGTCGGGTCGGCTCAGGGTACTGCGCTCCAAGTTCGAGGCAGAGCGCGTCGATGTCCGCGTCGTGTTGCGGGCGGCCGGTGTTCTCTTCCATCGGCCACGTATTCGTACCCCAGGCGTCCATGAACGCGCGGATCGTGCGCGTGACGAGGTCGCGACTGAGGCGAGCGAGAATCCGTCGCGCCGGCGCCTGGGTACGCGCGGGACCGTAGAACGCGTGCCAATGAACTGACTCCGCGACCCTGAGCAGGATTGTTGCGGGCACGTCTGCTGTGCCGAGCAGCGTATCGATCCTTTCGAGCGTTTCGAGGAATTCGTCGCCCCAGGGGTCAGCGATGCCGGGCTGAGCGGCGATAGGCCCGCGGAGGGCATCGGCGAGATGCTGTGCGGCCAGAAAGGCGCGGCGCTGATTCGTATGTGAGAGGCTTGAGAGTAGCTCGGCGATGATCCGCTGCCGCACTTGTTTGACCCTCTCGCGCTGGACCGCGTACGTCGAGATCGTGATTTCGCGGCTCGTGGCAGCGGACGTGAAGCGACCTTCGGTCGCGAGGGCGCCTTTGAGCACGTCGAATGGCGTGTACGGTCCGTTCCAGCTCTCCGGGTAGTCGAGGAGCGATAGCGCGAAATCGACAACGCCCTCGACGAATTCGGCCGGTTTCCGAGGCTCCGGCGTCGCAAGCTCTATCAGGAGTCGAATCGCGTGGTTCGGATGCTGGTGCGTCGGTCGTGCATCGTGTTGCCCGGCTTCCCAGAGCAGCGAGCATGCATCGGCGAGGTAGTTGATATGGTACGTCGCGCCATGGGCGATGCGACACACGTCCTCGTCCTGCCCATGCCCGCCGTCAATCAGTCGTCGAGCGAAGGCGAGGGCTTGTCGAGGCTGGAAGTACGCCGCCGCAGCTGCAGATTTTACCTGTGCATGCACGTAGTCGTCTTCCCATGCGAGCAGCGACCACAGCCCGTCGAGTAGCGTGCTCGCAGATGCGTCTCCTTCGTTCCGCCGCCAGTCGAGCCGCCCGAGGTTCAGCAGTACATGCTCCTTGTGCTCGGGTATGGATGCGGCGAAGACCTTCTCGGCGTGGCCGTTCGAAGCACCGCTTGCCGTGATGCACGCCGATTCGATGATCGAGTCGGCCAGCAGATCGGGTGACAGCCGGTATTTAGCGCCCCGTTTGAAGAGCACCCCAGCATCGACAAGGAGTCGCACCAAGCGTGACGCATCGGGGGCCTCGATCCCCTCGATGTTCGCGAGCAGTTCCAGCACGTGCTTGTCGTCAGGGACAACGGGCTGGATGAGCGCCAGCACGCGAAGGATCGCATGCACGCGCTCTTGGTCTTTCCCCTGCGCGATTCCCTGCGCGATGACTTTCTCGTAATGCTTCAACACCGTCGTTCGGAAGACCTCATTCGAGCCGAACAGCTCCGGGTGCAGTCCTTCGGTGGCGACGATCTGCGCGCCGACTACGACGGCCAGCGGACTGTCGTACGCCACGGCCGCGATCTCTTTGGCGGACTCGATCGGCGCCCCGTTCTTGGAGAGCACCTGGGTAGCTAAGGCGATCCCGTCCTGCTTCGTTGGCTTGCCCAGTGTGATCGACCTGGTCAGGTTTCCCGTCAGTCCGTAGCGCGCCAGTTCGCGCTGTACGACATCGGTCCAATACGACCGATAGACCAGAAGTAAACGCGCCTGGGAGCGACTGTCGGCTGCGTAGCGAATGAGTTGGACCAAATCACTGCGGTCATGAACGTCATCGACAACGAGCAGCTTCTCGCCAGCCCCCAAATCCTCAAGGCTCTTCGCCGTGATTTCCTCCGTGGGCGAGGCTACGACCACGCGAACGCCCGGGTACTGCGAAGCGAACGCTTCAAGGGCAGTACGCAGCACCCGTGACTTCCCTTCACCTGCACGGCCGATCAGACTCACCGCAAGTACGCTGGGATCTGCGAAGGCGTGCGCGAGCCCATCGAGTTCCGTTCTGCGGCCTACGAGTTCCCAGCGCTGATTGAAAACACGACCTTCCACGAGCTGCGGCGCGAAGAACGCCTCTACCGTTTGCCACGGCCCTGCGGCCAGCTCGCCCGTCAGCGCGAAGCGCTGCGTCGGGAAGTAGATGTCGGCGATGCGCACCTGCTCGCGCTTCGGCAGGGTGCGGAAGACCCGTGTGATGTCGACTTGGTCCCAGAGGTCCCATCCACGCACGCGTTTGATTTCGCCGCGCGCGTCGGGACTGGCGACGCGGGAGAGGAGGAGGTGCTTCTTCTTCGCGGCGATCGTCTGGTCCTTGATCGCCTTCTTAACCTTCTCGGGGCCGAACTCCGCTACGCGCTTGCATTGGTACGTGTGCAGGTCGCCGTTGGCGAACTGCGCCTCAATGTCGATGCCGTACTGCTTGTGGCCCGTCTTTCCCGCCAAGTGTACGTCCGCTGTTCCTTGGTGGTGGGTCGCGAGAAGATCGAGGCAGAAGTATTCGAAGCTGTCGGGCAGCAGGCTTGGGAGCGGAAGCAGCCGATCGAAAGACACCGTCGTCACCTCAGGGGCATACCCTGCGGCGTTCGTCAGTTCCGTTACGTCAACCTTGAGCACCGCAGCGAGCTTTGACAGCTCATTGGTGCGGGGCCGGGAAGTTCCCGCTTCCCAGCGGCTAACGGTTTGCTGGGACATGCCGAGGTGATGAGCGAGCTCGGCCTGCGTTGCTATGCCTATGGCCATCCTCAGATCGCACATCCGCTTGCCTAGCGCTTCGTATTTAGGAAGTTTCATTTTCAATACTCACTTTGTGTGTATGACATGTGCAACACATTATATGAGTACGGAATTTTTGTCAATGATCGTCGTAAAGCTGCTCCTGATGTCATGCTGTAAGTCATCTTCAGCATGAGCGCCCAGCGCTCGCAGCCATTTCTATTGAGCTTGATGGCGTCGTCGCTTGCCTGACACGACGAGGTTGCGGGGTGCGCCTACGCTGGAGGTAGCGCTACGGACGCGATGCGCAGTAGTGATGAGGAGAGGAAGCCATACATCGGCACGCCGATAATCGATCAGCCGGCCGCCTTCGGCAAGTCGGCGGCGCGAACGGCCCGCAGCACTTCCCGAAAAACGTCATCGAACGGCGGCAGTTGGTTCATCTGGTGCGCGAGGCGGGCAGTCCAGAGTCGCCGCAGACGATCTTCCTTGGCGGCGATTGCCTGCTCCATGCCTGCGACGACGCGCTGCCGCAGCGCCAACTTGGCATCGAGTTCGACGCGCATTTCCGCTACGCGCAAGTCCGTAGAACCGAACAGATACCAGAGGTCGTACAAGTCGCGCGGTTCATTGCGCGCCCGGTCGCTCAATGCCAGCAGCTTTTCAACCACGATTTCCTTGATGGCATAGACCTTCAAGGTTGGCCCTTCGGGTAAATCGTCAAAGCTATCGTAGATGCGATGAATCGGGCGATCTTGCAGCGGGAAGCACAGGACTTCGGTGATCGTGATATCAACCTTCACGTCGTTTGCAGCGGGCAGTGGCCCCTGGTAGCGCAGATAAAACGTGTGGCTGTTCTGGTGGCTGTGGCGGTCTTCGCGGTCGAATGCGATCCGCAAGCCGCACGCAGCCTCAACCGCCGCAAAGATTTCGGCTAACCCTGCCAGAATATCTTCGAGGGTGATCGGACGGGTTAGCGTGAAGTCCAGGTCTTCCGAAAACCGATAGTCCTCGAACCAGCAACGTCGCAGGGCCGTGCCACCTTTGAAGGCCAGCACCTCGCGCAACGGATGACCGGCCAGACCGGTCAGGAACCAAGCCAGCACGTAATCGCGTTCGATGACGGCCTCGGGAATGCGCCGGCCGCCGGCGCTCATCAATGTGTTCGAGATCAGGGAGATATTGCGTTGTGGAATCATTAGCCAAGCCTTACGGTATCGAGTTCTTCGGGAGTCACGTTGAGCTGGAGCCGCCAACGTGAGAGAAAAGCCCCCTCGGAGGGAAGCAGTGGATCAAGGCGCTGGTACGTTGCCGTCAGCATGCCGAGCAATGGTTCCAGCGCCAACACATCGGCCAGGCCATAGTGTTCCAGCAGGTAGCCGAGGCGGCGCACGACGGCGCCGACGCCGAGGCGTTGTGCGTAGTCCACCAGCCGTTCGATTTTCAGTACGTCCCGCTTCATCCATAAGCCCTTGGCGACTTCGGTAATGCCACCGACAAATGCCGGGTGTCGAAGCCCGTCGATGATCGTGCGCTCCATGTCGCTGATCATCACGAAGCGCTCTTTGTCGATCCAGTGCTTCACGACCCCGAATTCTTGTTCCGCAGTGATGTGGACAAACCGGAAGTCATAGCCACCGACCGTCTGCGGACGCACGCGCCGCGTACATGACACATACACGGTGAAGTTCGGCTGCGTCACCATGCGGTGCAGTTCAAGCGCGGTGCCGTGCGACAGGAAGTAGGGCGCGGCACCGGCGAGTTCACGCGCGATCAGGTACGGGCTGTCGATGTGCTCAGTGGCCCGGCCGAGTTCGAAGGGGACGAGGTTGTACAAACCGGGCTTCAGTCGCGTCACCAAGCCTCGCTGCTGAGCCTTGTGCACAAGATTGCGGGCCGCCGCAGCCGACAGGCCGGTGATCGAACCGACATCCGCCAGCGTGAACGTAGACCGGCGCAGTTCATTCAGCTCAGTGAAGAGTTGCGCTGCCCGTGGGCCTAGCGTCTTTGTTTGCAAGTGATATTTTACGCTCAATTTGCGCCCCTAAAGGAAACGTAATGCGCAGTAAATATAACACTAACGATATCTAGCGGCAAGCTTGTTTCCCCCTGGGAGACGAATTCAGCGTAAAATGTAACAGTAAAAATTCAATCGTGAAAGTCGCCATGGGCCGCGCCAAGAAGAGAGTTGTTGGCGCAGGCATGCGTTTGACCTTGGGTTTCATGGGTTGGAATACGCTCGATGTATAGCGTTTGGTAATGAGAAATCGTTGCTTTATACTTGTCCTTGAGTGGAAAAACGTAGGATGCAATGACTCCGATGGGCTTCCAGACCCCCTCGATAGTTGATGATTGATGTGGAAGAGTAGTCGCCGCACAAACCGAGTGCATCTCCCGCGCCAGTCAAAGCGTTTGTTTTTTGACGGTAAATATGACGGTAAATTAGATGTCCCATACAGAGAAAGCCTGTATTCATGCGGGTTTGTAGGCCTTGGAAACAATTGAGTGGGAATGATCAAACGTCTGCCATCAGCAGGCATCTGATGGCAGCAAAACACCCGTAAGCCCGCGTCACTGCGGGCTTTTTTGTTTTTTGGTCTGGCATTGGCTGGCATCTTCAAGCACCGGCAAGTACGCGTTTTTTATGGTGTAGCGGATGCTACGGTCTCATTCTTCCGCGCCATTGGTTCAGCGGGTGTCGGTGCCGATAGGCATGTGGCGGCCTTGATCTGCTGAATTCATCGCGGCCGATTTGCTATGAACGGCTGTGCGGGGGAGGGGGAGGGGCTGCTTAGCTAGGCGTTGATGTGATTTATCGGATTTGCGCGTAAAACCCCGGCCTTCAGAGGCTGTCGCAAAAGGGTTTTCAGTCTGCATCATTACCCCAACCGCCCGTAACGTCGTTCCTGCGCGCTTTTGGCAGGAATCCAGCGGCGTTCGTGGTTAACTGAAAATGCCAGAAATTGTGGCATTTTCAGTGTAAAAAACGACACTAGGTTCCCGCCAAAAGCACGCGGGAATGACGAGGTATACGGTGTTTCAGGTGTAAAAAAAGCGTCCATCAGGCTTTTGCGACAGCCTCTTCAGAGGCTGTCGCAAAAGGGTATTGAGTCGGTATCATTACCCCCAACTGGTGGCCACGTCATTCCTGCGCGCTTTTGGCAGGAACCTAGCGGCGTTCGTGCTTAACTGAAAATGCCAGATATGATCGTGTTTTCAGCGCTGAAAACGACACTGGGTTCCCGCCAAAAGCATGCGGGAATGACGAGGTTGCGGCACGCGGGAATGACGAGGTATACGGTGTTTCAGGTGTTAAAAAGCATCCATCAGGCTTTTGCGACGATCCATTAAGTTGTTTGATTGTCTGGACTTAGGGGGCCACTTTACCCGCACGATATGCGGCTTGGACAGCTGGCACCAAGGAGGGATGCAGAGTGCCAAGCTTGGGTATCTGGCCATGTGGCGCTGCGGGCGGTACAGAGAAGCAATCGGTGGTATAGGGCAGGTCGATGGCCTGCTTTACATCGAACTTGGTGTCGTAGCTTAGCCCAGCCGTTTCGTAAGCGGCAGGATTGCGTACACGCAATATCGAGAATTCGCCACTGTGAAGTGTCGTGGTGCGCTGGCTGGTGCCGTAAGCGACTTGGACGTGGAATTGCGGCGCATCATCGTCGAAAACCGCGAGGATCAGGGCTGGTCGCGGCTTCGGGCGCGGGTTGATGTTGTCCGGAAAGTGACACCAGACAATCTCTCCGGCGGTAGGCTCTGCCCACCATACGGGCGTCATGGGGTCTCAGTGTCAAACAGGCTGGAACGCACCGAACGCTTGCTGCCTTGTGGTACGCGTTTTTTGATTTGGCGCACTTGGGTAGCTGTTAGCGGGCCATCGTCGGCTTCGTACTGAGGTAGTAGCTTGACGGCGAGATCATGCAACGCCCTGTGGATTGTCTGGGTTTCATCGACGCCCAATTGCTCGGCTAAGCGCTTGGCTGTTTCGCGTGTAATACCGGTGGCGCTGTCGGTAGTGCGGTAGCGAAATGCTATCTGATTGGCAATGGTGCGTGTGGTCATGGAATTCTCTCTTCTTCAAGATATCTTTAAGATATCCAAATGTTCGTGGCTTGTCAAATATTTGAGTCGGAAAGGTCCGTAGACGGGCAAATTCCGTGTAGCGCACGCGGCGTGCCGCCGTCGGGCTCGCGGGCGTTGCCCCATGCATCGTGTCGAGTCATGGCCATGCGGCTTTGATTCCTGACGCCTCCGGCCGTCTCTTCGTTCCTGGCCTGCGCGCGGCGTGTACACCACCCCGCTTGCGCTTACGATGTGGCCGGCCATCGAGGACACATTGATTTGCCATAGCTAGTTTCCTTTTGCTGGCGGGTGATTGTTGAAGGATTGTTAATGCGCTCAGGGGTGCTTTATTTGTTTTTGTCGCTGCTCAGTGGGCGCTTGGATGCTCGGCGATGAACTGACGCAGTGCAGTGTCAATGCGAGTCTGCCAGCCTTCGCCAGCCGACTTGAAATGCTCGACGACCTCATGTGATAGCCGGATATTTATGCGTTCTTTCGGGAACTCAGCACGCGGGCGGCCACGAGGCTTGAGCATGTTTTTGGCGACTTGTTCACCAAAAATTGTTGGTAGCACCTCGCTGGCTGGACCTGCCTTGGCGAAATCCTCCGCCGTCCATTCAGGGTTTTCGTCTTCCACTAGTTCAGGGTTGGGCTTTTTGCTCATGCTGTTTCACCTCTCGGTTGTTCGCCTTGCGCAGGCTGATGACGTGTACCTTGCCAGCGCGAGGCGTGAACACTACGGCGTGGAGCCGGCCACCGATCAATCCAAGTACTCGCTACCGGCGCTCGCCATAGTCCTTGCGATCATCCTCTTTGATCACCGCTTCAGTCCAATCAAGCTGCCCAGCCAGCGAGAACGATAAGCCGCGCTCACGTTCGTTGCGTTCACTCTTGGCAGGGTCAAAGCTGATGTCCATATGATTTATTGTACTCACAAAAATCATGCCGTCAAGTGTTACTTGTATAGGTATGTGGCGGCCTTGATCTGCTGAATCCATCGCGGCCGATTTGCTGGTCAGCGCTGTCTGTCTCAGACAATCTGCACGTGGAGGCGCTTGCCGAGTACGTTTGCTGCAGCCTCGATTTGCTCCAACTTTGAAGCGTGCCTCAAGTCAAATAAACGATCAACTTGTGGCATATGCCAAGCCAAACGGCGGGCCAGTTCTGCCTTCTTGATCCCCTGATCGGTCATCGCCTGGTACACGCCCAACTTGGCGCATTCCAAGGCCGATGGACGTACGGTTTTTTGTCCGGTTGCCGGCTGACTGACGACCGGTAGCGGTTTGCGAGCATCGATATAGAAGGACAAGCCGGTTTCCAGCGCATCGATTGCGTTCAGCAGGGCTTCATCCTCGTCAGCACCGAAGGTGATGGCTTCGGGTACGTCGGCAAATGTGACCAGCAGGCTGCCATCATCGGGGGTCAAGGTCACGGGGTAGTCGAACATCATTTTCTCCTTCACTTCACAAGCCAAGCTGTCGTTTGATTGCGGCTTCCAGCCCCTTACCAAGCTCGGTGGTACCGTGCATGGGGAGGGAAGACTGCTTGCCGTTCAGAAACACCTTCAAATGTGAGCCTTTACCGGGCTGGAAAGTCGCGCCCTGTTGCTCTAGCCATTTCTTCATCTGCTTGGAGTTCATCCGGTGAAGCTTAACAGAAGTGTTGTGTTTGTCAAACGGAATGCAACACTTATGTTATTTTTCGCGTTGCCGTAGCGTCATGCCAGACATTCAAGAGCAAGAAACGTCCGCGAAAAACTCAACATGGTATTTTTCATTCCCCGAATTTTTTCATCAAAAATCTGACTAGGGTTTGAAACCCCGGCCTTCAGAGGCTGTCGCAAAAGGGTAGTGAGTCGGTATCATTACCCCAACTGGTGGCCACGTCATTCCTGCGCGCTTTTGGCAGGAACCCAGCGGCGTTCGTGCTTAACTGAAAATGCCAGAGATGATCGTGTTTTCAGCGCTGAAAACGACACTGGGTTCCCGCCAAAAGCATGCGGGAATGACGAGGCTGCGGCATGCGGGAATGACGAGGCTTCGGCATGCGGGAATGACGAGACTGTGGCATGCGGGAATGACGAGGCTGCAGCATGCGGGAATGACGAGGTATGCGGTGTTTCAGGTGTAAAAAGCGTCCATCAGGCTTTTGCGACAGCCTCTTTTGGCCGGTGAGCGACGAAGGAGCAACACGATGGGAGGGGGTGCAAGCCCCTTCCAGAGTCTTTTCCATCGTCGCTTGCGACGATCCATTAAGTTGTTTCAGGGCTGTTACCAACGCATTTGCAAACCGAAAGACACTTCGCTGGCATGCCGCACATGGCTTTGGCCGCCGACACCCAGTTCCTTGACATGGGCATACAAATTGGCGTTCGGGTTAAGTTGCAGTTGCACACCGGCACCCAGTTCCATCGAGGTGTAGCTGGTCGTGTTGTGGATGTCGGTTATGTTGCTGTCGCTGATGAAACGCGTTACGCCGGAACCTTGGTGACCCTTATAAAAGTTCATGCTCAGATCCGGTGTCAGCTTGCCGCCGGCAGTCTCGAAGTTGCCGATCAAATGCATACCGAGGCGTGCCGTGACACCACCATTTTCCAATTGCTGTACCGTGCTGCCAGAGATTTTCACATCATCGAAATTGAAGCGTTGGTAAATCAATTGCAATTCCGGTTGCCACTTCCAATTACTGCTCAAAGCGAAGGCTTGGCCGATTTCCAGCGAAGCGCTCAGGCTGCGCGCTTTGCCGCTATCGGGGGCACTGGCATTCGGCGTTGCTGTAAAGTCATACCGGCCGGCTTGCAGTATCAGATCGACATACTGCTCTGCCGGCGTGGTGTAAGTGGCATACGCACCGAGGAAATCCGCCCGCTGGGTATTGCTGCCGACGCCACCTTGGGTGCCACCGGCAAAGCCGCTGTCGCTGGCGCTGCCATCGAGACGGCCAGCGTATAAGCCGCTGCGTACCGAGTGGTTGGCATACAGATCAGTCCCGGCCTGGAAGCCGCTGATTTGCCCGCTGCTGGCGGCTTGCGCATCGCCCGCTTGGGCCAGACTGAAATTGCTGCTCAAGATACGTCCCCAGGCATGCAGCGATTCCTTGCTTTGATCGAGCGAGCGCAGCTGGGAACTGGCCGGGCCGTTGCGCAGATTGTAATTGCCCAACAGCGTCACGTCAGATTGCGACATTTGCGACGGCACGGCTGCCAACATCGGCACTTCCAAGCGGTAGGCAACGGTTGAACCGGAGCCGGAGCCCGAACCCGAACCCGAACCCGAGCCCGAGCCCGAGCCATTCGCAACCTGGCTACGCAAGTACCAATTCTCACCGGCACCGGTGGCGTCGCCAGCATACAAACGGTATTGGTAGGCACCGATATCGAGATGGGTATCTTTCGCTTTCACGCTTTGTGTCGAGACGGTGTTGCCGCTGCGGCTGACGGTGGCGCTGGAGCCGTCAAGCAGGAAGGCATCTTTCGATGTTTGTGCTGTCGTGGTCGCGCCATTTTGAGCCGAGATCAGTTTGATGCCGTCACCGGTGGTCAGGGTGCCGAGCGCGCTCGGGCCACCCAGATTGACCACCTGTATCCGAGTTTGCCCTCTGGCGCTGGCGTTCGGGCCACTCAGTACCAGCATATCCGTCACCGGCGTGGCCGCAAAATCGCTGGCCAGCCGCAGTACCCCACCGGTGCCGGTGTAAGCACCGGTGATGGTCAGGGCCGTGCCGGGTGCGGCACCGACCAGTGAAACGGTACCGCTGTTGCTCAGTGCAGACAAGCTTTGATTGTAGCCGGCCAGATTGAGGATGCCGCTGCCGGACACAGTGTGTGCCGACGCCGCACTCAAGCTGTTGATGGCACCAGCCTGCAAAGTACCGCCGGTAACGCTGGTTGGGCCGGTATAAGTATTGCTGCCGCTCAGCACTTGAATGCCGCTGCCAACTTTACTCAGACCCGTATTGCCATTGCCATCTTGTATAGCCCCAGCAAAATTGCCGTTCGCATTATTGCTGCCGGTAGTCAGCACCACGGCGCTGTTGCTGCTGCTATTGCTGATGGTGCCGCCAGTCCCTGCAAGCGTACCGATAGCTTGGTGGTTGCCGCACAAATCGAGCGTGCTGCCGCTCGCCATGCTGACGCTGGAACCCGTGCCCAAGGCATTGCTGGCGCAGGTTTGCAGGGTGCCGCCGGCGATCGTGGTGGCACCGCTGTAGGTATTGCTGGCGCTGAGGGTTTGCACACCGCTGCCGATCTTCGTGAGGGCCAGTGGGCTGCTGCCATCTTGCAAGATGCCGCCGAACACCGTCGAGCTGTTATCGCCACCGAGCGTCAAGGCTGCCGCCGCCGCACCGTTGTTGGTGACGGTGCCGCCCGTGCCAGCCAAGGAGGCGACGGCTTGGTCAAAGCCGCCCAGATCGAGAATCGCGCTGCTGCTGATGCGCATGGCCGAGTTGCCAGAGAAGGCATTCGCCACCGCCGCCGCCAGCGTACCACCACGCAGGGTGGTGAGGCCGCTGTAAGTGTTGTTGCCGCTTAAGGTTTGCGTGCCCGTGCCGGTTTTGTTCAAACCGGTGCTGCTCAAACCATCGACGATGTTGCCGGCAAAAGTAGTGCTGGCATTGTTGCCGCCGGTATTGAGCGTGGCCGCTACCGTGCCGTTATTGGTGACGCTACCGCCAGCCCCGGCCAAGCCGCCGATGGCTTGGTCAAAACCACCGAGATCGAGCGTGGCACCGCTGCTGATGCTGACGGCCGATTGCGTGCCGAAGGCATTCGCCGCGCCACCGGCCAAGGTGCCGCCAATCACGCTGGTGGCACCGCTGTAGGTATTGTTACCACTCAGAATTTGCGTGCCGCTGCCAGTTTTCGTCAAGCCGGTGCTGCTCGCCCCATCGCGGATGCTGCCGGCAAAATTGGTGTTAGCGTTATTGCCACCGGTACTCAGCACGGCTGCGGCGCTGCCGTTGTTGGTAATGGTGCCGGCCGGGCCAGACAGCGAAGCCACAGCTTGGTTGAAGCCGCCCAAATCGAGCGTCGCATCCATGCCGATAGTTAATGCTGATTTTTGACTGAGGGCATTGGCTGCGCCGGCTGCCAGGGTGCCGCCACTGAGGCTGGTGGCACCGCTGTAAGTGTTGCTGCCGCTGAGTGTTTGCGTGCCGCTGCCGGTCTTGGTCAAGGCCGTGCTGCTGACGCCATCCTGTATCGTGCCAGCAAACGTGCTGCTGCTATTGTCGCCGCCGGTAGACAGGGCCGCCGTGCTGGCACCGCTATTGGTAACGGTGCCGCCGCTGCCGGCCAAGGAACCGATGGCTTGGTTAAAGCCGCCCAAGTTCAGCGTGGCACCGCTGCCTACACTGACTGCCGAGTTGTTACCCAAGGCATTGACCACCCCGGCTGCCAGCGTGCCGCCAGTGACGGTGGTTGCGCCAGAGTAGGTGTTGGCACCAGACAGGGTTTGTGTGCCGCTGCCAACTTTGACCAAACCGGTAGCGGAAACGCCGTCTTCGAGTATACCGGCAAAGTTGCTGCTGGTATTGTTGCCACCCGTGCTCAGTACTGCGGCCGTTTTGCCATCATTGGTGACCGTGCCGTTGCCGGCCAGGGAACCGATGGCTTGGTTGAAACCGCCCAGGTCCAGCGTGCCATTGCTGGCGATGGTGAGCGCCGAGTTCTTGCCCAAGACATCCACCGCACCACCTGCCAACGTCCCGGCGTTGATCGTGGTGGCACCGGTGTAGGTATTCTTGCCCGACAAAGTTTGCGTGCCGTCGCCGTTTTTAGTTAAACCGGTCGTGGCCAAGCCATCGGTGATGTTGCCGCCGAAGCTAGTGGTCGCGTCGTTGCCACCGGTAGACAGAATCGCGGCCGTGCTACCGTTATTCGTGACCGTGCCACCGGTGCCAGACAGCGAGCCGACAGTTTGATTATGTCCGCCCAGATCGAGTGTGCCGGGGCTGCTGATGGTGAGGGCCGAATTATTGCCGAAGGCATTGTCGCTACCGCCGGCCAGCGTACCGTTGCTGATGTTGGTCGCGCCGGAGTAGCTGTTATTCCCCGACAATACCGTGGTGCCGCTGCCGATCTGGTTGACGGAACCCGTGCCGCTGATGGCATTGTTCACCGCCAAGCTGTCGCTGCGATCAAACGTCAGGCTGCCATTGTTATTGACGTTGCCAGTACCGAGCGTGCCGGTAGTGCCACCGCTGCCAACCTGCAAGTTACCGCTGTCGATATGCGTGCCACCCGAATAGGTATTGTCACCGTTCAATACCGTATTGCCACCGGCAGTGTTCGACACATTCACCGTCACGGGGCCAGGGCCAGGGTTATCAATGATTTTAGCATTGATGGTCAATACCGAGGTCGGGCTGGCATTGATCAAATTCAGGGCCGACGGGCCGCTGTTGCCAGCGGTAACGAAGCCTTCATTCGGAGTTTGCCCTATCGTCAGCGACTGGCCACTGGCACCGATGGCAATATTGCCATTGGCATTAGGCACATCGCCACCGACCACCAAGATATCGTTCGGTGAATTTTGGTTCATGGCGATCACGGCCGGGCCGCTGTCGGCAATCATCAACAGCGATTGTATCGTCGTGTTGGCACCGCCGAGCGAATTGGAGGGATTGCCGGGGGGGGTAGGCGGCGTGCCGTTGGCGATCACCACATCCGCATTTTTAGCTGGAATTTCAGGGATGATGGTGGTGCCGCTGGCAGGGTTGGTGTACACAGTTTGTTGCGCCGCGCTGAGTGCCACCACATAATTCACTCCGCCGATATTTTGAATCGAGGCGAAGGCATTGCCATTCCACAGCGAACCGTCGCCCAACTCGGTTTGTGCATCATTGAGGCCGGCACTGCTGCTGGTGATGAAGCGTGCGCCGCCGCCAATACCGGTGCCGCCGATGAAGTTGAGTGCGCCGGTGGTGGTGATGGCCCCAAGATTGAGGGCGATATTGCCGGCCCCATTTTGTACCAATTGCACGTCACCTGTGCCGCCATTGATGCCATTCAATGTTTGCACCACTCCACTCTGGCCGGTCGTCGCTTTGATTTCCAAGGTGCCGCCGTCGAGTAGCACACTCGAACTGCTGGAGAGGATGTTGCTGCTCGCTGCCGCTGGCGCAGAAAAATCGAGTAACAAAATACCACCGTTGATGGTAGTCAGGCCGCTGTAGGTATTGTTGGCCGAGAGTGTCAGCGTGCCGCTGCCGGTTTTCGTCAAGCCGGTGGCAGACTTGCCATCTTGAATCAAGCCGGCGAAAGCTGTGCTGGCGTTATTGGCACCGGTAGTTAAGCTCGCTGCGGCACTGCCGCTGTTGGTGACCGTGCCGGCGCTGCCGCTCAGCGAGCCTATGCTTTGATTGCTACCGAGTAAATCCAGGCTGGCACCGCTGCTGATCGTCAAGGCCGATTTTTCACTCAGGGCATTGGCTGCCCCAGTGGCCAGCGTACCACTGTTGATACTGGTGGCACCGCTGTAAGTGTTGCTGCCGCTCAGTGTTTGCGTGCCGCTGCCGACTTTAATCAGAGCGACGCTGCCGCTGCCATCGACGATACTGCCAGCAAAATTACCGCTGGCATTATTGCTGCCCACGCTCAGTACGGCAGCGTTACCTTGGTTGCTCACGGTGCCGGCACTACCCGACAAGGCAGCGATGGCTTGATTGAAACCACCGAGCTCGAGCTTCGTGCCGTCACTCAAGCCAACCGTCGAGGCTTGACTCAAGGCATTCGCTGCCGCCGCCGCCAAGGTGCCGCCGCTGACCAAGGTCGTGCCGCTGTACGTGCTGCTGCCAGAGAGTGTCAGTATGCCATCGCCGATCTTGGTGAGGGCAGTGCTGCTGATGCCGTCTTGTATCGTGCCGGCAAAGGTGCTGTTGCTATGATTGCTACCGCTGGTGAGAACGGCAGCGTTGGCACCGCTGTTGGTGACGGTGCCGCCAACACCCGCCAGCGAACCGATGCCTTGATCATAGCCG
Organism: Undibacterium sp. CCC3.4; assembly: GCF_034347425.1. Classification (GTDB taxonomy): domain Bacteria; phylum Pseudomonadota; class Gammaproteobacteria; order Burkholderiales; family Burkholderiaceae_D; genus Undibacterium. The sequence goes on along the minus strand of NZ_CP133779.1, from coordinate 3,976,013 downwards.
CGCAGATCGAGGCTCGCGCCGACGGCAAGGCGGAGCGCAGTCTTATTCCCCAGCACATTGCTGTCGCCAGCGGCGAGGGTGCCGCCGTTGATGCTGGTGCTGCCGCTATAGGTATTGATGCCCGACAGAGTTTGCGTACCCGTGCCAGTTTTGTTGATGCCGGTCGTGCCGGTACCATCTTCGATCATGCCGCCAAAGACACTGCTGGCGTTGCTGCCACCCATAGTCAAAACAGCCGCAGCACCATGGTTAGTTACCGTGCCGGCGCTGCCGGCCAAGGCCGCAACGCTTTGCTGGTAGCCACCAAGATCGAGCGTGGTACCGGCCGCCATCGCTACCGTCGAGTTGGCACTCAAGGCATTGGCCGCACCGGCCAGCAGGGTACCGCCGGCCAAGGTGGTGATACCGCTGTAGGTATTGATGCCAGACAAGGTTTGCGTGCCACTGCCAACTTTCGCCAAGCTCGTCGCCGCAGTGCCATCTTGGATGTTGCCGGCAAATGTCGTGCTGGCAGCGTTGCCACCGGCCGTCAAATTGGCCGCCTTACTGCCGCTGTTGGTCACCGTGCCGCCGACGCCAGCCAAGGCGGCGACGCTTTGATCAAAGCCGCCAAGGTCGAGTGTAGTGCCACCGCTGAGGCTGACGGCCGAGTTGTTGGAGAAGGCATTGGCAACACCGGCAGCGAGCGTGCCACCAGTGATGCTCGTGGCACCGCTGTAGGTATTGGCCGCCGCCAGGGTTTGCGTACCCGTACCGGTTTTGCTGAGGGCGATGCTGCCTATGTCATCGGCAATCACGCCGGCAAACACCGTACTGGCATTATTGCCGCCGGTCGTGAGCGTGCCTGCTTGGCTATTGCTGTTCGTTACAGCGCC